>NZ_CP114767.1:2551666-2870625 GCF_027359925.1 Hymenobacter canadensis
ATGCGGTGGGCTACTGGCAGTTCAAGCGCGAAACCGCCGCCGACTTTGGCGTGGTGATGAACGACGTGGTGGATGAGCGCAAGCACATTGTGGCGTCCAGCAAGGCCGCCGCCAAGTACCTCAAGCGCAACAACAACGCCCTGCACAACTGGCTGAACGCCCTGCTCAGCTACAACCTGGGCTCGGGCGGCGTGAAGCCCTACACCCTTCCCACCGACTTCGACGCCACGGAAATGCCGATTTCCGAGCAAACCCACGCCTACGTGCTGACGATGCTGGCTCACAAGCTGGCCTACGAGCCCGCCGTGGGGCACAACCCCAAGCCGCAGTTGCAGCTGCAGGAGTTTCCGGCGCCACCCGGCCTATCCATGGCCGGCATTGCCCAGAGCCTGCAAACTGACCCCGCCGAAACCGCCCGCCACAACCGCTGGCTGCTGACGCCCACCGTGCCCACGGACCGCATCTACACGATGCTGGTGCCCATCACCGACCCGATTCAGCAAACGGCCCTGGCCGCCCAGCAGAAAAGCGCCACCGCCGGCCAGCTGCTCAATCAGCCCAAACCCGACCCGCAGAACGCCGACTACGTGCGCGTGAACGGCATCCGGGCGCTGGTGGCGCTGCCCGGCGAAACCAAGGAAAGCATGGCCAAGCGCGCCGGGCTTAAGGTGCGTAAATTCATGCAGTTCAACGACCTGTTTGCCTTCGACAACATTGTGGTGGGCCAGCCTTACTTCGTGCAGAAGAAGCGCGACAAAAGCGAGGTGGAATACCACGTAGCGCAGCCCGGCGAGAGCGTGGCCACGGTGTCGCAGAAGTACGGCATCCGGGCCAAGGCCATCTGGGCGAAGAACCGCATGCCGCGTAATGAGGAGCTGCGCCCCGGCCGCATTCTGTGGCTGAAGCATACCCGGCCCAAAGACGTCGCCATCGAGTACGCCGACAGCAAAAACGAAAAGGCGCTGGCGGCCTTTGAACGCCCTTCGGTAGCCCCAGCGCCCAAGGAGGCTCCGTCCGCTCCGGCGCCGGAAAAGCCGGCTGTGAAGAAGCGCCGCATCGACGAAACAGAGCCTTACCGCGGCAACACGGCCAGCACTATGCGGGAGCTGGAAGACGCCACCGAAGGCGACGACACTCCAACTCCTTCCGGCGCAGTCACGCAACCTGATTCCGCCACCGACGCCACCACCGAAAACCTGAACGAGCTGGGTACGATGCCCGCCGCGCCGCCTGTTGTGGCCCCCGTTCCGGCCCCGAGACCAGCTCCCGTGGCAGCCCCGGCCTCAATCCCGACCCCGAAGCCAGTGCAAGCGCCAGCCCCAGCACCGGCCGCTCCGGCCGCCCCGCGTCCCGTAGCGGCCACGCCGCCGGCCCGCAAGCCCCTCCCCGCCTCCACCCCCATCGGCGACGAGCCCGCTACCGATGACGAGCCTGCCGCCCCAGTAGCCGCGCCGAAGCCAGCCCCCAAACCAGCCGCCACCGCTGCGCCGGCAGCAATGCAGGCGCCCCCCAAGCCGGCCGCTACTCCCCGGCCGCTGCCGCCCACGCTGCCCGCTGCCGCCGGTCCGGTAGAGCCGGTGCCCGCCAGCGGCCTGCACACGGTGCAGCCCAAGGAAACGCTCTACTCCGTGGCGCGCCGCTACGGCCTGCGGCCCGCCGACCTGATTGTCTGGAACAACCTGCCCCAGAGCCCGTCGTTGCGGCTGGGCCAGGTGCTGCGCGTGACGGCGGGCACACCGGCCACCTCAATAGCCGCGCCGACCACTACCGCCACTCCGGCCGTGGCTATGGTACGCCACACGGTAGCCGGTGGCGAGTCGATGTATGCCATTTCGCGCAAATACGGCGTTACCATCAAGCAGATTATGGAGTGGAACAACAAGGCCGATTTCAACGTGAAGCCCGGCGAAGTGCTGCTGGTGCAGCCGGCCAAGTAGTGGGCCGTTTAGTGTGCCGCGCGGTCTGACCTGCCTGACCAGGTGTACCGCTACTGCATTTATTTCCCTTTCTGAATTCCTTTATTCTCTTTCCCCTGATGCGTTTTCTTTCCCGAATTTTAACCTTCAGCAGCCTGTTGCTGCCGATTTCGTTGGCCGCGCAGGTCCAGCAAACTACCCCGGCCGCCCCGGCTCCCGGCGTGGCCTTGTCCGAAGATTCGGTGCGGGTGATGTCGGGGCTGGTGCAGGCCAGCGTGCGGCAGCTGCGCGCCATTTACTACGAGGCCGACGATGCCCGCGCCACTCAGCTCGTGGAAACCGCCCTGCTCCAGATTCCGGCCTACAATCAGCGCCTGAGCACCTACACGGCCAGCCTGCCCCGCGAGCAGCAGCAGCTACTGGCCCAGCGCCTGCGCCAGCAGCCCTGGCAAATTGAGCTGCAGACCCTGCTGCGCAGTCCCCAGTATAAGGACTTCAACACCCGTACCGCCCGCAGCCCCGGCCTCAAAGCCGCCGCCGACCGGCTGGCTGCCACGGGCTTCCTGGGGACCAGACCAGCCGGGGCCAAACCCACGGCCGGCAGCGTCGCCAAAGCACCAGCCACCACTACTCCCGAAAAGGCAATGGTGGCGGCATCAGCGCCAAAAGCGCTGGCTATTACTGGCAAACCAGCTTCCGCAACCGCGCCCGCCACAATGCCCGGCAACTCCCTGGCCGCGGCTCCTGCCAGGCCGCTGGCAGCTCCCATCACCCTGGCAAAGCCGGCGCCTGCCAAACCCGATGCCTCCAAAGGCGTGCGGCACCACACCGTCACCAAAGGCGAAACCCTTTTCGCCATTGCCCGCCAGTATGGCGTGAAGCCGGCCCAGCTGCAGAGCTGGAACGACAAGCCTGATAACAGCGTGAAAATCGGGGAAGTCCTTACCATCCAGACGCCCGAATAGGCAGCTCCAGACCACCTCCTGCACTACTACACAAAGCAAAAGGCCGCCTTATCGGGCGGCCTTTTGCTTTGCGCGTGGGATTTGCGGGCGGCTATGGCCTACGCCATTGCCAGCTCCGGCACTGCCTGAGGCACACGCGCAATCCGCCGCGTGCGACTTCTGAGCAGAGCCACCACCTCAGCCTCGGAGCTGAACTGGTTTTCCAGGTTCACGAAGTTCCTGGCCAGCAAATCGTAGCGGCGCGTCATGAGGTAGGCAAAAATGTGCAGGAAGTGAATCCCATCGAACACGATGGCCTTGTTCTGGGCGTAGTGGGCCACGTTTTTGCGGAAGTGCGCCGGATGCTCGCTCCAGTGTAGCGCCGGCTTGAGGTGGTGGCTGATGTGGTAGCCGTCATTCCAGCACTTGTGGTTGTACTTGGTGTTGATGCAGGTCACGCTGTTGGTGTAGCAGTTGGCGGGGTCGGCGGCATCAATGAAAGCGTGCTGGCTCCAGTTGCCCAGCATCATGATGGTGCGCGTGACCAGCACGGGCATAATCAGCACGGCGATGGTAGCGGGCAAGTTCACAAAGCCCAGTACCACGCAGGCCACCAGATACACCACCTCGCCGCGCAGCAGCCGCGTCCGGAACGTGTGCTTGTTGGTGCGGCCCAGGTACTGCACCAGCTTCGGAATGCCCAGCACGAAGAAATCGGCGAGGTAGCGGCCGAAGCTGGCCAGCGAGTCGCGCTGGTAATACATGGTAGAGCTGCCGTCGTCGGGCAGGTTGTTTTCGGGGTGGTGCATACCCATGTGGTGGGTGAAGTACGTTTCCGGCGTCTGCCCAAAAAACGGCCCAATTACCCACGGAATGTAGTGATTGAGGTAGCCATACTTCTTTTTGAACAGGATGCGGTGGCTGGTGCAGTGCAGCATCAGCCCGAAAGGCCCCTTGAAGAAAAACGTGGTCAGGCCCAGAAACACGGCAAACACCGCCCACCACAGGCCCCGGTCGAGGCCCGGCACATAGAGCAGCGCTATCAGCGGCAGAATTGTGAGGGAGATTTCCAGAATCAGGTACACAAACGGCAGGTCGCGCTTGTCCTGAATAAACTGCTGGAAAAAGGCACCGGAGCGCGAAACCGGAGCGGCCGGATCATAGGCCGGGTCGGTGGAAGGAGTCAGATATTTCATGCGTGATATTGGCCGGGATGCACGGCCACAGAAGACAGGGAATATAAATAGCAGGGTACTTCTATGATTTTTCGATCCGGCATATCGGGCTGCTAACGGCCGGCCGGTGCTAGCCACCGGTCCTCATTGGGCCGGCAAGAAGCCGGCTGCCTCCTAACCGCAACCGCCGCAGAATAATTGCGCACGCTCCCACAAGATAAGGCGTTTGCTACAGATGAGCTCCGGCCCGCCGCCTACCCGCCCGCCCGGCGTTCTACCTTCCCAGTTGATACGCCAAAATCCGTTGCCGCGCAACCTTTCCCGGCCGCTGATTCGTGGGTAACTTTACTCTTGCCGAAGGCCGAATTGCGAAGCAGGAATGTTGCCGATCAGCACATTCTTACTTCTCAATTCCTAATTCTTAATTCCGCCGCCATGCCCGTTTTCTCGCACCTCCACTCGCACACCCAATATTCGCTTCTCGACGGTCAGGCCAGCATTTCGGCCCTGATGAAGAAGGCCCAGGCCGACGGCATGCCGGCCGTGGCCCTCACCGACCACGGCAACATGTTTGGGGCGTTCAACTTCGTGGCCGAGGCCAACAAGTACAACGTGAAGCCGATTGTGGGCTGCGAGTTCTACATGGTGGAAGACCGCCACAAAAAGGCCTTCAGCCGCGAGAAAGGCGAGCGGGACAAGCGCTACCACCAGCTGCTGCTAGCCAAGGACCAGGACGGCTACCACAACCTGAGCAAGCTCTGCTCGATGAGCTTCATCGAGGGCGTGTACAGCAAATTCCCGCGCATTGACAAGGAGCTGCTGCTCAAGTACCACAAGGGCCTGATTGCCACTTCCTGCTGCATCGGGGCCGAGATTCCGCAGGCCATCCTGTTTCAGAGCGAGGCCAAGGCCGAGGAGCTGCTCAAGTGGTGGCTCGACGTGTTCGAGGACGACTACTACATCGAGATTCAGCGCCACGGGCTGATGAACTTCGACGGCACCGGCAAAAGCCAGGAAGACGTGAACCAGGTGCTGCTGGGTTTGGCGAAGAAGTACAACGTGAAGGTTATCTGCACCAACGACTCGCACTACGTGGAGCAGACTGACTTCGCGCCCCACGATATTCTGCTGTGCGTGAACACCGGCGAGGAGCACAGCATCCCGGTCGGCGACTTCCAGACGCAGTATTTTCGCCTGATTTCCCAGGACAACAAAGTTCACTACGACCACCTCGACAACCTGCGCCCCCTCGCCGGCCAGGATGCTCACATCCGCCGCCAGCTCCAGCGCATCGACGAGGAAGCGCAGTCGCCCAAGCCCCGGGCCCGCTTCGGCTTCGCCAACGACCAGTTCTACTTTAAGAACCAGGCCGAGATGAACGCGCTGTTCGCCGACGTGCCCGAGAGCGTGGACAACACCAACGAAATCGTGGACAAAATCACGCCGCCCAAGCTGCAGCGCGACATTCTGCTCCCCAACTTCCCCCTGCCCCCCGAGCACCCGACGGCCGACGCCTTTTTGCGCCACCTCACCTACAAGGGAGCTTTCGAAGGCCCGAAGCGCCGCTACTCCGACCGCACCCCCGAAATCGAGGAGCGCCTCGACTACGAGCTGCGCGTGATTGAGACGATGGGCTTTGCCGGCTACTTCCTCATCACCCAGGACTTCATCAACCACGGCCGCAACAATGGCGTAGCCATCGGGCCGGGCCGGGGCTCGGCGGCGGGCTCGGCGGTGGCCTACTGCGTGGGCATCACCAACATCGACCCGATTAAGTACTCCCTGCTGTTCGAGCGGTTCCTGAACCCGGAGCGCGTGTCCATGCCCGATATCGACATCGACTTCGACGACGTGAACCGCCAGCGCGTCATCGACTATGTGGTGGACAAGTACGGCAAAACCCAGGTGGCCCAGATCATCACCTTCGGCACGATGGCCGCCAAATCGTCCATTAAAGACGTGTCGCGGGCCATGGAGCTGCCGTTGCAGCTTGCAAACGACCTGGTGAAGATGGTGCCCGAGCAAGTTGGGACAACCTTAGCCAAGGCCTTCGCCGAAAACCCCGAACTGGATTACATCCTCCGCGACGACGCCCCCGACAACCTGCGCGGCCAGATTCTGCGCCTGGCCCACAAGCTGGAAGGCTCGGTGCGCAATACCGGCATCCACGCCGCCGGCGTCATCATCGCCCCCGACGACATCACCAAGTACATTCCCGTTTCCACCTCCAAGGATTCGGACCTGCTGATTACGCAGTTCGATGGCAAGGTGATTGAGAGTGCCGGGATGCTGAAGATGGACTTTCTGGGCCTGAAAACCCTGACCATCATCGTCGATGCCATCAACCTGATTGAGCGCAACCACGGCGTCAAAATCGACATCGACGAAATCCCGATTGACGACCAGAAGACCTACGAGCTCTACCAGCGCGGCGACACCATCGGCACGTTCCAGTTCGAGAGCGAGGGCATGCGCATGTACCTCAAAGACCTCAAGCCCACCAACATCGAGGACCTGATTGCCATGAACGCCCTGTACCGGCCCGGCCCGATGCAGTTCATCCCGAACTTCATCAACCGCAAGCACGGCCGCGAGGAGGTGGATTACCCCCACGAGCTGCTGGAGCCCATCCTGAACTACTCCCAGGGCATCATGGTGTACCAGGAGCAGATCATGCAGACGGCCCAGATTCTGGCCGGCTATTCCCTGGGCGGCGCCGATTTGCTGCGCCGGGCCATGGGGAAAAAGGACATGAAGAAGATGGCCCTGGAGCGGGAGAAGTTCTGCGAGGGCGCCGAGAAGCTGCACGGCATCAAGGCCAAGAAGGCCAACGAGGTGTTCGACGTGATGGAGAAATTTGCAGCCTACGGCTTCAACCGCTCCCACTCCGCCGCCTACTCGGTAGTGGCCTACCAGACCGGCTACCTCAAGGCCCACTACCCCGCCGAGTACATGGCCGCCGTACTCACCAACAACATGGGCGACATCAAGAAGGTGACGTTTTTCATTGAGGAAGCCCGCAAGCAGGGCGTGGCCGTGCTCGGTCCCGATGTCAACGAATCCATCCTGAAGTTCAACGTAAACGCCCAGGGTCAGATCCGCTTCGGCATGGCCGCCATGAAGGGTTCGGGCGAGGCAGCCGTGGAGGAAATCGTGAAGGAGCGGGAGAAAGGCGGCCACTACGCCGACATCTTTGACTTTGCGCGCCGCATAAACCTGCGGGCCGTGAACAAGAAAACCTTCGAGAGCATGGCCCAGGCCGGCGCCTTCGACTCGTTTGACCGCTACCACCGCCGTCAGTTCCTGGAAGCCCCCACCGGCGACCAGAACCTCATCGAGAAGGCCATGAAGGTGGGCCAGCAGCACCAAGCCGCCAAGGAATCGGCCCAGCAGAGCCTTTTTGGCGGCGGGGGCGGCGAAATGGCCATCCCGATGCCCAAAATCCAGGACCTGGAGCCCTGGAGCCCCACCGAGAAGCTGCGCCGCGAAAAGGAAATCGTGGGTTTCTACCTCTCCGGCCACCCGCTGGACGACTTCAAGCTCGAAATCGACTCCTACTGCACCTGCGGGCTCGACAAGATTGAGACCTACAAAAACCGCGACGTGACCGTGGCCGGCCTGATTTCCAACGTGCTGTTCAAAACTACCAAGACCGGCCAGCCCTTCGTGAGCTTCAACGTGGAAGACTACGAGAGCAGCCTCAACCTGGCTTTGTTCCGCGACGACTACTCCAAGTTCTCGGCCCTCATCAACCCCCGCAACTACGATAAGGAGCAGGTGCCGCCCATGTTCATCCGCGGCAAATACGCCCAGCGCTTCCGCGACTCCGACCAGTTCGAGTTCAAGATCATGACCATGGAGCCGCTGTTCAACGTGGCCGAGAAGCTCGCCAACGGCGTGCGCGTGCAACTGGATTTGCGCACCATCACGGAGCCCTTCATGGACCGCTTCATGGAAGCCGTGGAAAGCGCCACCGGCTCCAAAAAGCTCGAAATCAAGTTCGCCGAACCCCACGAGCACTTGGCCGTGGACACCTACTCCCGCCGCTACCGCATCGAGCCCAAAGAGTTCATCCGCAAAATGCGCGAAATGGAAATCGACGCCTGTCAGCTGATTTAGGGCAGTTCGCGGGTTGCTGTAGTACTGTAGCGCGAACTTTGTAGTTCGCGTCCCCGCGCCGTTCAGATGACTTTGACGGCGCGGGGACGCGAACTACAAAGTTCGCGCTACTGCGTGCTCGGCTACGCAGACCAGGCAGCAGAAAGTCATTCAAAGCACCGCGAGGAATCTCGCGTGCTGATGTTGCCAAAGTAGCATTCCGGCTGATCTTAACAATTTTTCACTGGACATGAAGCCCCAACTTTTTCCCCGAGCCATTACATTGCTTTTTAGCTTGGGTTGGAGCCTGGCCAGTTGCCGCGTAGAGCAGCGGCTGTTACTGCCGCCATCTACCCAGTATCAGGCGGCCGCTGAAACGCCCGTCACCACCGACACCGCTTGGCCGGCCTCATCCACGCTTCCACTTCCGGAGTTCAAGCGCAGTTTGCGCGCCCGCCCCGCCACAGATCTGGTGCTGCGGCCCCTCACCCGCTCCGTGATGCCACGGGCAAAAGCTACCAGTGCCCGCGCCAACTCATCCCGCCGCTACCAGGCGCCGCGGGCTGAGGCGCAGCATCGGCGGCAGCCTGCGGAGGGCGGCGTGGTGTTTGGCGTGTTCCATCTGCTACTGCTGCTGGCTGGGGCCGCTTTATTCGTAGTCTTGGGTCTGATCTTGTTCCCGGTGAGCACAATACTGGGGCTATTTGCCTTCGTGGTGGCCCTTGCAGGTGTAGTTGGTGCGGTGCTGGATATCATCCGGATAGCCCGTTGAAAATAAACTTTCAATTTTTATTGAAAGTTTGAAATACTCCACTACATTTGAACCATGCAACTCGACGAAGCCAAGCGCAGATTCATTGAAGGCTGGGGCACTCTGGGCTCGGCCTGGGGCGTGAGCCGCACAATGGCGCAGGTGCACGCGTTGCTGCTGATATCGGCGGGGGCGCTCAGCACCGAGGACATCATGGAGCAGTTGCAGATTTCGCGGGGCAACGTGAACCTGAACGTGCGTGCCCTCATGGACTGGGGCATCGTGCGCAAGGAGCTGCGGCCCGGCGAGCGGCGCGAGTTTTTCTCGGGCGAGAAGGACATTCACCGGGTAGCCACCCTGATTCTGCAGGAGCGCCGCAAGCGTGAATTGCAGCCTATTATGCGCGTGCTGGGCGAAATCAGCGAGGTAGAGCCCTCCCCCACCGCTACGCCCGAAGAGGTGGCGGCCTTCACCCACATGATTGGCAGCATTCAGGGCTTTGCCGGCTTCGCCGACCGGGCCGCCTCCACGCTCATCAAGGCCGATGAGAACTGGTTTCTGAGCACCTTCATGAAGCTGATGCGGCCGTGACCGTAGGACTTCGATAAACCTTTTTTTGGCTATTATATTTCAATAATTATTGAAAGTTTGATATACACGATTACTTATCTGCCGGCGAAGTTTCTCTCTTCTTCCCTTCTAAGAAGCTGTTTAAGTTAGCTTGGTGAGTCGTCGGATGTTGGCTAAGTATAGCCAGGCGTTGGCGTGCTGGGTTTTTCGTTCGTAGTCTTTGGCCAAACGGCGGTTGGTACCGGCCCAAGCAATGCTGCGTTCCACGACCCAGCGCTTGGCGTGGATAAAAAAGCGGCCTTTATCGGCCACTACGCCCATCGGCACCTGTGCCTGCAGGCCTCGGCCCGCCAAGTGCTGGCGGAAGCGGCGGCCAAAGCCGCCGTCCACGAACACGGTCTGCAGCCGGTCAAGCAACTCGCTGCCCAGCGCCAGTGCGTCCCAGAGGCGGGCGGCGCTGGCCCCATCGTGGCAGTGGGCTGCCACTACGCAGCAGGTAAGCAGATTGCCCAGTGTGTCGACCAGAAAGAAGCGCTTGCGGCCCTTGATGCGTTTGCCCGCGTCGTAGCCCACTTGGCGGGTGCTGGTGGCCGTGTTCTTCACGCTTTGACTGTCGAGGATAGCCGCCGTGGGCTGGGCGTTTTTTTTACCCGCTCGCGGGCTTCAAGCGTCAAACAACCACTCACTCGCTGCCAAGTGCCATCGGCGGTCCACTTGCTGAAATAATAGTACACTGTAGGCCAGGGAGGGAAGTCTGCCGGCACGTCGCGCCACACACAACCGTTTTTGAGCACGTAAAAGATGCCATTCACCACCGCGCGCAGCGGCCACTTACTCGTGCGCTGCACCACGAATAAGGGCGCTAGCTTCGTCCACTGACGCTCTGTCAAGTCTGAACTATACCGCTTCTGCTGCATCAAGCAAAGCTAATCCCGGCTGATTAACTTAAACAGCTTCTAAGCGTGTTTTATGGAACCCCCACTTCTTATTCTGGCCGGCGGCACGGGCTTTCTGGGCCAGCACCTGCGGCACTATTTCACCCGGGCCGGCTACCGGGTCCGGGCGCTCAGCCGCCGCTCCCGCCACCCCGACGACCTTGCCTGGGACGGCCGCACCCTCGGCCCCTGGGCTGCTGCCCTGGAAGGTGCCGCGGTAGTGCTCAACCTGGCCGGCCGCTCCGTTGATTGCCGCTATCACGCCGTCAACCGCTACGCCATCGTGCGCAGCCGCACCGACAGCACCCGGGTGCTGGGCGAAGCCATAGCGGCCTGCCGCAATCCACCGGCCCTGTGGCTGAATTCCTCTACGGCCACTATCTACGAGGACACGGCCGGACCAGCCCCGGCCAATACGGAGGCCAGCGGTCGGGTCGGGCGCGGGTTCTCGGAGATGGTGGCTCAGCAGTGGGAAGCCGAGTTCAACCTGGCCGCTTTGCCCCGTACTCGCCGCGTGGCCCTGCGCACGGCCATTGTGCTGGGTGCCGACGGCGGGGCGCTGCCTACGCTGGCCCGGCTGGCGCGCCGGGGCCTCAGCACGCCGCACGGCCACGGGCAGCAGTGGGTAAGCTGGCTGCACATCGAGGACTTCTGCCGGGCCGTGGAGTTTCTGGTAGCGCATCCGGCGCTGGCGGGCGCCTTCAACCTGTGCGCCCCGGAGCCGCTGCCCAACGCGGCGCTCATGGCCCTGCTCGAGGCCCACTACCGCCCACGCTGGCACCTACTGCAGCCCCGCTGGCTGCTCGAAATCGGCGCTTTCGTGCTCCGCACCGAAACCGAGCTGCTCCTCAAAAGCCGCAAAGTGGTGCCCCAGCGGCTACTGGAAGCCGGCTTCCGGTTCCGCTATTGCAGCTGCGCACAAGCCCTCACCGACCTGCTGTCGCAACTGCCCTAACGGCTCGACCTGTCACCCCATCACCATTCACCTCATCACCTCATTTTTTCACCTTCCAACCCCCAACGTCATGAACTATTATCTGCTGGTTTACGGAGTTTATCTGCCCGTCACGGTGCTGCTCACGGTGTGGGTAGCGCGCACGCTCTTCACCAACGGCCGCACTTTCCTGGTCGATATCTTCCACGGCAACGAGCCCCTGGCCGACTCCGTGAACAAGCTGCTCATCACGGGCTTCTACCTTATCAATATCGGCTACGCCACCCTCACGCTGCGCAGCACCGATGAAATCGGGAGCTACCAGCAGAGCGTGGAGGAGCTCAGCATCAAAATCGGGACGATTATTTTGATTTTGGGCGGCATGCACTTCTTCAATCTGTATGTATTCTACAAGCTCCGCAGCCGCGCCCAGGATTATGGCAACGCCCTGAACTTCGTGGTGAATAAGCCCGAGAAATAGCCCCTGGCGGGGCCGGATGGCGCTTTGCTTTGCGCAGCCGCCGCTGTCCGGCTCCATGCCATGTTCGGCAGCCGATACACACGATTAGCCGAAGTGAACTTTCCCGACGCAGCCTTGTTGAAACGCAATCTGCTACCTTGCGCACCCAAGAATCGTAAGAAGCAATTTTCAACGTCACACAAACCCCCTTCCGTCATGGGACATAAAGCCATCGAAATTACCGATGCTAACTTCGATCAGATCATCAACTCCGATAAGCCCGTGCTGGTGGACTTCTGGGCCGAATGGTGCGGCCCCTGCCGCATGGTAGGCCCGGTAGTGGAAGAGCTGGCCGGCGAATATGAAGGCAAAGTCATTATCGGTAAAGTTGACGTAGATGCCAACCCGCAGACGTCGGCCAAGTTTGGCATCCGCAGCATTCCTACGCTGCTCGTGTTCAAGAACGGCCAGGTAGTTGACAAGCAGGTAGGTGCTGTTCCAAAGCACGTACTGGCCCAGAAACTCGACGCCCAGGTAACTGCCTAAGCGTTCCTGTTTGTCTTTTGGCAAACGCAAAAAGCCCGGATCTGCTCAGCAGGTCCGGGCTTTTTGCGTTCCAGACGCCCAACGTGAGGCGCCTTAACGGCGGGGCCGGGTCTGGGCGTCGTTCTTCTGGCGATATACCACCCGGTCGGCCTGGCGCTCTTCCTTGCGGATACCCTGGCGTTCGTCGGGTGTTACTACGCCATCGGCGCGGGCACCCTGGCGGGCCTGGCGGGCGTCGGCCTGCTGAGCCTGGGCCCGGGCGGCCTCAGCACGGGTCAGTTGCCCCGATTTCACGCCCTGCCGGATGCGGGCTTGGTCGTTGGTGCGCGGACGGGCAGTCTGGGCGAAGGAGGCGGTGGTAGCCAGCAGGCTCAGAGCAGCGCCACAGAGGAAAGCGGAAATTTTCATGGTCAGGAAAGTGAGGGTGAAACGTGCGTACCGCCTTTAGAAAGCCGTGGCGGCAGCAGGTTTAATGCCCGCTCAATACATTTCCTCCGGGCGGGCGGCCCGCGCCTCCGTGGGCGGCACCTGTGGCGGCCGCGAGCCGTTGAACAGCGAGAAGCTCGGCGAGAAGTGAATGGGCACCGTGAAGGTCATAGCGGTGGGCACGTGGTACTCGCGGCCGGGCTGGAACGCGGGCAGGCTGGCCACCACGCGCCGCGCCTCCTGGTCGGTTTCCGGCGACAGGCCCTGCACCACCTGCACCTGCCCCACCCGGCCCTGCTCATCCACGGTGTAGCTCACGTAGACCTTGCCCGTAATGCCTTTGCGCCGCGAATTGCGCGGGTAGTTGGTGGTGCGGGCCACGTAATTGAGCAGCGCCGTTTCGCCGCCTGGAAACCGCGGCAGCTCGCGCTTCTGCAGCTTGCCCACGTACGGCGAGCCATCCTCGTTGAAAAACACTAGCGCTGGCCCTTTGTCGCGGCTGAGCAACTCCAGCGCACTCAGCTGGCCCGTATCGTAGTAGTGGCGCCACTCGCCCACAGCCCGGCCGGCGGCGTAGCTGCCTTTGGAGCGTTTCTGGCCATTGCGGTGCACGCTGATCCAAGTGCCGCTACGCTGGCCGTTGAGGTACTCGCCGCGCTGGCGCACCCGGCCATCCTCGTACCACGCCACATACACGCCCTCGGCCTCATCGGCGCGGTAGTGGACCTGGGCGGCTTTGGCGCCGTTGGGGTGGTACCAGGTCAGCAGACCGGTGCGCACCACCGGGTCGATGGAGCTGAGCGTGCCGCGCAACAGCAGCGTACCCGTCAGCGAGAATTCCCGCATGGCGTAAGTGCCCAGCAGCTCATTTTTGCGTTCGATTACCCGGTAGTGGGTGGCGCTATCCGGCACCGTGGCCTCGTCATGGCTGTTAAGATACACGGCCGGCATACTCTGCCCCTTGGCCGGTCCCGCGCAGGCCAGCAAGCACACACACAACATGGTTAAGCAGGCTTTCATGGCAGCAAGAGTAACTAGGTGAGTTCAGGAAATATACTATCCAGCAATCTGTTAGCCAAGTACTTCACGAATTGTTCACAAAAATATTCATACATTCCTATCAGGCGCCACGGATGGTCCGGGGGCTTACTTTTCCATCTTATTTTCTTCCTATGTTCCGGTTCCTTTCCTACCTGCTGCTGCTGGGTCTGCTGACCCCGGCGGCCTTTGCCCAGGCCCCTGCCACCCGCACGCAAAAGGCCACGCCAGCCACCTCCGCCCGCCCGGCTACGCCTGCTACCCGCAGCACCACCACCCAGGCCAGCACAGCAACCACCGCCCGCACCAAAACCGATGGCTCGCCGGATATGCGGTACAAGGAAAATAAGATGGCCAAAACCACCACCGTGGCGGGCCCCACCCGCAAAGACGGCACGGCCGATATGCGCTACAAAGCCAACAAAACCACTACCACTAAAACCACCGGCCGGCCCTGAAGCCGCCCAGCCAGCCAGCACGCAAAAAAGCCGTACTCTGGTGCAGAATACGGCTTTTTGCGTGCTGGCGAAGTATTACAGCAGCTGAATGGGACGGTTGAGCGACTCTTCCAGTGAAATCAGCGTTTCGGTGCGTTCGATGCCTTCGATGAGCTGCATCTGCCCGTGTAGCACTTCGCGTAGGTGCTGCGTGTCGCGGCACCGGATGCGGGCGAAGATGCCATACGCGCCGGTGGTGAAATGAATGCTGACCACTTCCGGAATTTCGCGTAGCTGGGCTGCCACGCTGGCATATACTGAGCTTTTCAGGAGGTAGATACCCAGAAAGGCATCCACACCATAACCCAGTTTCTGGTAGTCAATCTCCAGAGTGGCGCCTTTCACAATGCCCAACTCCTCCAGCCGGGCCATGCGCACGTGTACCGTACCACCAGAAACATGCACCTTTCGGGCAATTTCGGTATAGGGCATCTTCGCATCATGGATCAGCAAATCCAGAATCTTGCGGTCGGTGTCGTCAAGTTCGTAATTCTTAGCCATTTTGAAGGTGTTTGATTATCTATATTTAAATTGCAAACGGTGATTTTCAGAAATATTGTAAATTTTTTGTCAAAACGCTACAAAAATTTTACAATTCAAGGCAAACATCTACATTTGTCATAATCCTACGCAAACGGCGTGAGACGACCATTGTAGAATGATGAAACTGGCAGACATACCCTCCTCTCTCGGGGGTGGTGATTCGGGAAAAACTGGTCCGGCGGCCGGCTAACCACACCGTGGAGGTTCGAATCCTTCTTCTACAGCCAACTGGGTGGATTATGTGAGGAGGAAAAAATGGAACGTATCTGGGTGGGTGCGTTCCTTTCCAAGAGGCGGCATCTGGGTGGGTGCCGCCTTTTTTTGTCCTGTCTCCTCACTACAATTCCATTTCCGGAAGCTTTTCACCCACACTGGTTCAAATCGGGTGCAAAGAACGTAAAATAAGCGCGGCCAGACCACGAAGCTGCCAAACAAAAGCCCGATTTGTGTTATAACTCACAAATCGGGCCTTTTATTTATTGCGGGCTTTCGGCACAAGGTTGGCTACTTGTAAATCTGGATCTGGCTTTTGCCGTCAGCCTTGATAAACCCACGGTACATGCCCTCGGAATTGAACGGCATGGCCAGATTGCCTTGGCGGTCCAGCGCAATCAGACCGCCGTCGCCGCCGAGCTTGGCTACTTTATCGATGGTGGCCTGGGCGGCCTGGGCCACGGGCTGCTGCCCGAATTCCACGCGGGCGGCCACATCCCGGGCCACCGTCGCCCGGATGAAGTATTCGCCCCAACCGGTGCACGATACGGCGCACGACTGGTTATCGGCGTAGGTGCCGCAGCCGATGATGGGCGCATCGCCGACGCGGCCGTAGCGCTTGTTGGTCATGCCGCCGGTGCTGGTGGCCGCGGCCAGGTTGCCGTATTGGTCGAGGGCCACGGCGCCTACGGTGCCATATTTTTTGCCTTCGGTGAAAATCAGGCTGGCATCTTGGGCAGGATCCGTGACGGCGCTGGTGGGCTTACCGGCTTTGGTTTTCATCTTCACTTTGGCCGGCGCCGCGGCCGGCGCTGCCTTGGTGGGTGCGTTGAGCTGGTCGGGAGTGCCGGCGGCGCGGTCTTCGGCCAGCGCCTTCTGCAGCTGGTCGTAGCGGGCCTGGGTGAAGAAGTAAGACGGATCGACAATCGCCAGGCCCTTCTCGCGGGCGAACTGTTCGGCGCCCGGCCCGGTCATCATCACGTGCTCCGACTTCTCCATTACGGCCCGGGCCGCCGTGATGGGGTTGCGCAGCACCGTGACGCCCGCCACGGCACCGGCCGCCAGGTTCTGGCCGTTCATGACGGCGGCGTCCATCTCATTGCGGCCTTCGTGGGTGAAAACGGCGCCTTTGCCGGCATTGAACAACGGCGAGTCTTCCATCACGCGCACGGAGGCCTCCACAGCATCCATTGAGGTGCCGCCGCGCTTGAGCACGGCGTAGCCCGCCTGCAGGGCCTGGTCGAGGGCGGCGTTGTAGGCCTGCTCCTTCTCCGACGTCATATTGGCGCGGGTGATGGTGCCAGCGCCGCCATGAATCACGAGCGTGATGCGCGAAGGATCGGGGGCGAGGGCCGCAATCGGGGCGGCAGATTGGGCCCGTGCCGCCAGCGGCAGGATCAGGGGCGCGGCCAGCAACAGGGCCAGCAGGTGAGTACGAAGCGACATAGCAACAGGGAAGTTGGAGGGGACGATAAAACCGAAAAGCGGCGGTAAGATAAAGCCCCGCCCCGGACTCTCGTCGGGGCGGGGCTTATCGGTGGCGGGGGGGCAGGCCTAAACCGGGCAGGCCGCTACGGATTCTGCTGGCGGTAGCGGGCCAGGCCGGCATCCAGAAACTTCACGAAGGCCTCGGCGCTGGGCTCGTAGGCCACCGGGGCGGCCAGAGTGTGGGCTAGGTCGGCGGGCGCGGTGGGGTCGAGGAGGACGTAGAAGGGCTGGGCGTTTACGTTGAAGCCAGACAGCTGCAGGTCGGCGTTTTTCTTACCCAGCGTGGTTTTCTGCTTGTTGTCGTAGGTGGAGGTGTACCACTCGCTTTGGGGCAGCTCGGCCTTGTCGTCCACGTAGAGGGCCACCACCACAAAATCGTCGCGCAGGCGCTGGAGCACCCGCGGGTCGCTCCAGACGGAGGCTTCCATCTTGCGGCAGTTCACGCAGGCATGGCCCGTGAAGTCGATGAACAGCGGCTTGTTCAGGGCCTTGGCGCAGCGCTGGGCCTGGGCCAAGTCGAAGTAGCCGCGCAGGCCGTGGGGCAGCTCCAGGAAGTCTTCGTAGCGCGGGGCTTCGCAGGCGGCGTTGAGGGGCGTGGCCGAGGTGGCAGCGGCAGTGCCGCCAGAGGCTATGGAGAAGTCGTTGCGGCTCTGCGGGGGCAGGTAGCCGGCCAGCAGCGGCAGCGGCGCCCCAAACAGGCCCGGCACCAGATATGTCATAAAGCCAAAGGCCAGCACCGCCATCAGCAGGCGCCCCACGCTCAGGTGCGAGAGGTCGGAGTCGTGGGAGAGTTTGAAGCGGCCCAGCAGATACAGGCCCAGCAGGCCGGAGAGCGTAATCCAGAGTACCAGATACAGGTCGCGGGGGAGTAGGTTCCAGTGGTAGGCCAGGTCGGCCATGCTCAGGAACTTGAGGGCCAGCATCAGCTCCACGAAGCCCAGCACCACCTTCACGGTGTTCAGCCAGCCGCCGGAGCTGGGCAGGCTTTTCAGCCACGCCGGGAACAGCGCAAACAACATAAATGGCAGCGCAAAGGCCAGCGAGAAGCCAAACATGCCCACTACCGGCTGGATGCCGCCGCCGTGGGCGGCCATGGCCAGGATAGTACCCACGATGGGTCCGGTGCAGCTAAACGACACCACGACCAGCGTCAGGGCCATGAAGAACACCCCGGCCCAGCCGCCTTTGTCGGCCTGCTCATCAATCTTATTGACCATGCCGTTGGGCAGGGTGATTTCAAACAAGCCCAGGAAGGAAAGGCCGAAGACCACGAACACGGCAAAGAAAATCAGGTTGGGCAGCCAGTGCGTGCTGATCAGGTTCAGGCCGTCGGCCCCCAGCAGCACGGTGGTCAGCAGCCCCAGCACCACGTAGATGAAGATGATGCTGAAGCCGTAGAACAGCGCCTTCAGGATGCCCTGGCGCCGGTTGGCCGAGCCTTTGGTGAAGATGGAAACTGTCATGGGGATGAGCGGGAACACGCACGGCGTGAGCAGCCCGCTCAGCCCCGACAGAAACGCCACAATAGCCAGTGAAAGCAGCCCCGAATCGGCCGGAATGGCGGCATTGGCAGCGGGCGTAGCGGCGGCGGCTACGGCCGACGCGCTGGCGGCGGCCGTAGCGGTGTCAGAGGTGGCAGGCGTGGCGGCGGCGTCTGTTACTACAACCGCGGTATCGGCAGAAGTCACAGGAGCCTCGGCAGCAGCTGCCTCGCCGGCGGCTGGCGTGGTTGCTGCCGCCGTGGTGGTGGCTGCCGTAGTGGCCGCCGCAGGCGTAGCAGGTGTGGCGGCAATGGCCGCGCCCGTGACGGGCAGCGGGCCGAAGCTCAGGGTTTCCTCGCCCGGAATGCAGCGGCCATCAATGTCGGTGCAGGTCTGGTACTCCACGTTGGCCTGCACCGTGAGGGCGCCGGGCTGCAGCAGCCGGATGCGCTGGCGCATCTGGCCCGTTTTCTCGAAGTAGGTGATGTCGCCTTTGAAAACGTCGTCGTACTTCTTTTTAGAGCTGATAGATTTTGGCTTGCCCACCAGCTCGTAGGCGGGGCTTTTGGTGAAGCTGAACGTGAACACCGTGGGTCCCAGGTCGGGGTCGAAATCGGTGGCGTAGAGGTGCCACTTGTCGTCGATGCGGGCATTGACGATGAGTTCTACCTCCTCCCCTACTTTGGCCGTGGGCTGGCTCAGGGCCACGCTTAGCTTGGTAGGCGTCAGGATTTGTGCAGTAGCGCCGCCGGCCATGCTCAGCACGAGCAGCAACGGCAGCAGAAAATAATTTCGAAAGAACATCAGCGGAATGAAAAACAACGGAAATGCAGACCGGCAAAGGTCGGTAGAAACCCTAACAGCCGGGCGAGTTTATGGGTTTTTTAGCGTGCAAGTGTCAATGAATCCAGACAAAGCCTACCCGCGAGCCAACTGCTTGCCGGGAATCCCGTACTTTTGTGATACCAAAGGAGCTGGGCCGCGTGAGCCCGACCCCTGGATCTATGATCTTAAACATACTCCTTACCGTTCTGCTCGTATTGCTGAACGGATTTTTTGTGGCGGCAGAATTCGCTTTCGTTAAAGTTCGCCCCTCTCAGATAGACATCAAGGCGCAGAGCGGCAACCGGCTGGCCAAGCTCGTGCAGAGCATGCTCCACGACCTCAACTACTACCTCTCGGCTACGCAGCTGGGCATTACGGTGGCGTCGCTGGCGCTGGGTTGGGTAGGCGAAAGTGTGGTAGCCGCCGTGGTAGTTGCCATCATCGACCAGTTGGGCCTGACGCTCACGCCCACGCTGATCCACCAGATTGCCATTGCCACGTCGTTTACGCTCATCACCATCATGCACATCGTGCTGGGCGAGCAGGCGCCGAAGGTGCTGGCTATCCAAAAGCCCGAAACCACGTCCATGGCCATTGCCATTCCGTTGCGGGCGTTTGCCTTCATGACGTTCCCGCTGATCTGGGTGCTCGACCGGCTGTCGAATCTGGTGGCGGGTTTGTTTGGCGGCAATGCCACCCACGGCTCGGAAGTGCACACCTCAGAAGAGCTGCGTTTGCTGCTCGACCAGAGCAAGCAGAGCGGGGAAATCCAGGAATCGGAGCATGAGCTGCTGGAAAACGTGTTCGAGTTCAACGACCGGATGGTGAAGCAGATCATGGTGCCCCGCACCAAGCTGGCCGCCATCGACGTGAACACGCCCCAGGATGGCATCCTGGAAATGGTCTACAACGAGGGCTACTCGCGCATTCCGGTGTTCGAAGGCAATATAGACAACATCGTAGGGGTGCTTTACGTGAAGGACCTGCTGCAAATCATCCGCCGCAACGAGGCCCTGGAGCTGCCCAAGATCATGCGGCCGGCCTACTTCGTGCCCGAAACCAAGAAAATTAACCGCCTGCTGCGCCAGTTCCAGCGCAAGCACATGCACATGGCCATCGTGTCAGACGAGTTCGGCGGCGTGTCGGGCATCGTGACCATTGAGGACATCATGGAGGAGCTGGTGGGCGAAATCCAGGACGAATACGACAACGAGGTGCCGGTTGTGGAGCGCGTATCGGCGGTGGAATTCCGCGTGAACACCTCCACGTCCATTTCCGACGCCAACGAGTACCTGCCCTTCCCGCTGCCCGAAGGCGAAGACTACGAAACGGTAGGCGGCCTGCTGAACGTCATCTACGGCAACATTCCGGAAGTAGGCGACGTGGCCGTGCTCGACAACTACGAGTTCCGGGTGCTGAAACGCTCCCGCCGCTCCGTGGAGCTGGTGCAATTGCGCGTAAACACCGAAGCTGAGCGCGAAGAACAGGAAGACGAAGGGCTGCAGGCGCTGTAGGCGGCGTCCGGCATCTGCTTGAAGTAACAATTGAAAAAGGGCCTTCCGCTACCAACGGAAGGCCCTTTTGAGTTCAGAAACGGCTTACTCTGTGGCCGGCTCAGGAATTTTCCTGCTGAAACCAGCTGGCGTACAGCACATAGTTGTCGGCGGTGCGGAGCATGTTGGCGCGCTGCTCCTCGGTTACGGGCTTGATGCGGCGGGCGGGCACGCCGGCGTAGAGGTAGCCCGGCTCGCACTGTGTGTTTTCCAGCACTACGGCCCCGGCGGCCACAATGCAGCCCGCGCCTACCACGGCGTGGTCCATCACAATGGCGCCCATGCCAATCAGCACGTCGTCCTCCACGGTGCAGCCGTGCACGATGGCCTTGTGCCCGATGCTCACGCGCGCCCCGATGGTGGTAGCGGCTTTCTGGTAGGTGCAGTGCAGCACGGCGCCGTCCTGCACGTTGGTTTTATCGCCGATGTGGATAGCGTTGACGTCGCCGCGGATAACGGCGTTGAACCACACCGTGCATTGCGCGCCGAGCGTCACGTCGCCGACGATAGTGGCATTTTCGGCCACGTAGCAGTCGGCCGGAATTTGCGGGTGTTTGCCCTGGACGGGCAGAATGAGGGCAGGCATAATGGTAGCTCATGTATCACCAGGCTCCAGCCTGGTGAATCGTTGAACGATGTCGTTGAGGCGGCGTGGCAGTCAGCAACGACATCGTTCAACGACGCACCAAGCTGGAGCTTGGTGTTACTGTAGCATCCGCTTCCAGGTGCCTTTGGTCCAGTTGTATTTCAGAGTGCTGGGCAGCGCCTGCCAGAAATACTTGCTGGTTTCAACGGCAAAGCTGGGCTGCATGTAGCAGTTGATGGTGCAGCCCTCGCACTGCGGCAGGCGGCCTTCCAGCGCCACCAAGCGGCCCACTTCAGGTGATTGGTAGAGGTCGTGGAGCTGGCCGTTGATGGGAAATTTCTGCTCGCCGAGGTGGTAGCAGGGCAGCACCAGCTCATTGGAGGGCGAAATAACCAGCGTGGTGCTGGCCGCCCGGCACACGGGCGCGGCCACGTGGTTGCCGCCGTCGCGCCGGAGCGCAATAAAGGCTTCGTTGAGGTACACGCCCTTGCGCCGGCCAAAGGCCGACAGGTAGTCCAGCTCGGCCGGCGTCAGCTGCCCACCGGTTTCCACGGTGTTGTACTCGAAGGCCGGGTTCAGAATCAGCACTAGGCCGTTGGGCTGGGCAATGTCGCGGTACACAGCTTCCAGCTCGTGCAGGTTTTCGCGGAACACCGTAAACAGGATATCGGGCCGCTCGCCCAGCTCGCGGGCTACGCGGATGCTTTCCAGCACGAAGTCATAGCAGGCCACGCCGCGCCCTTTATCGTGCACTTCCTTCTCCGACGAATCGAGCGAGAAGTGCAGCATGTCCACTTTACCGCGCAGCTTTTCGGCGTATTTGGGGTAGAGCAGGCAGTTGGTGGTGAGCGTGGTGATGAAGCCCATGTCGTGGGCCAGGCCTACAAACTCGTGAATCTGGCGGTGCAGTAGCGGCTCGCCGCCCGTAAAATCCACCACCGACACGCCCAGGCGCTTCAGGTCGCGCAGGTTGCGCTCCACGTCGTCCAGGGTGATGTAGGGCGAGGGTTTCTCCCAGATGTCGCAGAACGAGCAGCGCGCATTGCACCGGTACGTGACGTAGTAATTGCACAGAACCGGATGATTCACTAAGCGCATAGCGTCGTTTTTCGGGGTTGGTAGTTTGTGGGAGGATTGGGTGGGCGGCAGCTGCGGTTGCAAACTTCCTGCAAAGAACGAACAACCAGCTCCGAAAACCGCAAAGCCCTAGTGCGGCAACGCGCCCCAGGCGGTGTCCCAGTGGGCGGGCGTGGCGGCCAGGGCCTCCGGTGTGGCGGGGCCGTGGTGCTCCAGGTAGTAGTTGCAGAAGCCTTTGAGCGGGCAACGGGCGCAGTCGGGCCGGGTAAAGAAGCAGACCTTCTGGCCATGCCAGTAGTTGTGCTTATGGAAGTTGAGCAGCACCAGCGCATCCTTCGGCAGCTGCTCCAGCAGCACCTGGTGGGCTTTGTCGGCGGAGGCTTTGGGCCCGATCATGCCCACGCGCTGCGCAATGCGGTGCACGTGCGTATCCACGGGCAGCACGGGCTTGCCGAAGTTGAACAGCAGCACCAGCGAAGCCGTTTTCAGGCCGATGCCGGGCATATCGTTCAGCCACGCCATGCCTTTCTCCGTGGGCCAGTCGGCCAGGAAGTCCAGCTCAAACGCCCCCCGCTCCGCCCAGATCCGGCGCAGAATCTCCTGGATGCGGGGGGCCTGCGTGTCGGGCCAGCGGGTGGTGCGGATGGCGTGGGCCAGCTCGGCGGTGGGGGCCGCCAGCACCCCGGCCCAGTCGCCGAAGGCGGCCAGCATCCGGTCGTAGGCAAGCTCCTCATCGGCGTGCGTAGTGCGGTGCGAAAGCACCGTGGAAATCAGCTCCCGCATAGGCGCGCGGCGTGGGGTATCCAGCGAGAGTGGCGGGTAAAACTCGTTCAATAGCTGGTGGTCCTGCCAGGTTTTTTCGGCGGCCGGCGAAGCGTAAGTGGCGGAGGTGGGCATGCCTGCTTGTACCGGCCGGCTTAGTCCGGGGTTGCACCCAACGCCTAACTCCCCTGCTTCATGGCCAGCAACTCCGGCGGCCGGACACAAAAAAACGGCAGCTCCTTGCGGAAGCTGCCGTTTTTCAGACTATTGCTTTAGCGGACTATCCAGCCAGCTTAGATGGTGCCTTTCTCGGCAGCCTTCTTCAGCTTCTCGTTGGCGAAGATGGCAATTTCCACGCGGCGGTTGGCAATGCGGCCAGCTTCGGTGGAGTTGTCAGCCACGGGCTGCTTGGAGCCGTAGCCCGACACCGTGAAGCGCGAGGCATCTACGCCCTGCTGCTGCGTGTAATTGGCCACGGCCTGGGCCCGGCGCTGCGACAAAGGGTCGTTGATGGCATCCGAACCGCTGGTGTCGGTGTGGCCTTCCACGATGACGTTGGTGTCGCCGTACTTGATGAGGGTTTTGGCCAAGTCCTGGATGTTAGCCTGGGCAGCCGAGGTCAGGGCCGAGGAGTTTTTGGCGAACAGCAAACCCGAATCGAAGGTGATTTTGATGCCTTCGCCCACACGCTCTACTTTGGCGCCGGCCATTTCCGCTTTCAGCTCGGCAGCCTGCTTGTCCATGCGGCGGCCGATCAGGACGCCACCGGCACCGCCCACGGCAGCGCCAATGATAGCGCCTTTGGCCGTGCCCGACTTACCGCCGATTACGCGGCCCAGTATGGCACCGCCGGCCGCGCCGCCCAGGCCGCCAATGACGCCGCCTTTAGCAGTTTTGCTCCAAGGCTTCTTGGTGGTAGTTGTGCCGGCGTCCTGGGCCTGCACCGTGCTGGTGCCAAACAGCAGCACGGCCATCATCAAAGCGAAAAGTGAACGAAGGTTTTTCATGAGTAAAAAAGAGGTTAAGGGGTTTCGGAGTTGGTGAAGGAAAGAACAAAAAGCGTAGCGGCCATCGAGCAGCCTTCTGGCCGGGCAATTTGCAACCACCTTGCCAAAAACGCGCTATGTCGGTTAAAATTGCTAAAAACTTCGTTTCCAGCAATCAGAAGCACTTTTCATCCACTAGCATTACGGCAAACCCGCTTGAGCACCTGGGCTTTAGCCACCCCCAATTTATGCAGCAGCCACAGCCACACCCGCGCAGGGCGGCTGCCGGCAGCGGAGCGCAGGTACTGCGGCTTTCCGAAACCCGCCGAAACGCCCTCAGCCTTTGAAGGCGGCAGTATAGTGTGCCTGTTTGCGGGAGTTGCGCCCGGTCAGCAGACGCACTTTTTCAGGGTCAGCAGGGGCCGAGCTACCCCAGCCCCCGCAACATGCCACTCCTGATGGCGGCCAAGACGGTGGGGCGGTGCGTCACCCTGTTTCCCACTAGCCACCAGGTATCGGGCCTCGAAGGGGTGCGAAAAACCGGCTACAGCCGCAACGGCCGGCCATCCGGCGCGCCCGCCTCCGGAAGGCCGCACCGGCCTGGGCGGGTCAGCTGCTTTCCGGGAGCGGGCACGCTGGGTGGCCGGCTGTTGCGGCCGTGCGTTGCAGCAGAACCCTGCTGCGGTTAGTAGGGGCGGCGGGGGTCCTGTGTCAGTAGCCCCCACAGCTGTAGGTGGTCGTGGCAGCTGCTTATCAGGTTTTTATAGGCCCGTTCCAGCTTGTGGGCGTGCTGCATGAGGTGATGGTGCACTTCCTGCTCCTGCTCGCTGGCTAACAGCGCGTATTTATGGGCTGACTTCTGCACGTTCTGGCGCAGCGCAGTGCCGGAGCCAGGGGCCAGCAGCACTCCGGCGAGCATTCCGGCCCCGGCGCCTACCAGCGCAGCCAGCAGCACAGGGTGCGGCTGATGGGTTCTTTGTGTGTTTTCCATGATGACAAGGGAAATACCAACGATCCGGCGCAAAGCCTGCAAACCGGCAACAACACAAGGTTACGGCGAAGGCTGGGCCGGCCCTGTGATGAAAATCATGCCGGACACCTGACTTTGCGCATACCGTCTGCCGCCGCCGGACGGGTCCTTTGCATCGTGGCGGGTGCTTCCGGGGCGCCCCCCGGATTCGGCCTTGCCGGTGCCAGCTTCCCCGGCCCACTGCCGGCCGCCTGCCAACTGTCGGCCATTTATTGCTTCTCCCGCCCATGCTGCTCGACACTCACATTCCGGTTCGCTATATCCTGAAGCATATTCAGGCCGATGTGCTGCGGGTGCTGCTCATTTCCATCTTCTTTCACCTGCTGAAGTTGGTGCTGGGGGCCTACCTGCCCCTGATTCCGCTGCAGCTGCCCACCATCCTGGGCAGCCTGATTTCGCTGCTGCTGGCCTTCAAAACCGCCCAGTCGTACGACCGGTGGTGGGAGGCGCGCAAGCTGTGGGGCGGCATCGTCAACGACTCGCGCACGCTCGTGCTGCAGGCGCGCACCTTTCTGCCCGAGGCATACCGGCAGCCGACACCGGCCGGGCTGCCCGCGCCGCTCACGGCCTTGGCCTACCGCCAGATGGCCTGGTGCTACAGCCTGGGCCAAGCCCTGCGCGGCCTGGATCCCGCCGCTGGCCTGCGGGCCTACCTCGCCGCGCCGGAGCTGGCTCAGCTCACGCCGGAGGCCCACAAGCCGCTGGCCCTGCTGGCCCTGCACGCCGCCCAGCTCCGCGACCTGTACCAGGAGGGGGCCCTCAATGCCTACCAGCAGGTGCAGCTCGACTCCACCCTGCTGCGCCTGACCGATGCCATGGGCCAGGCCGAGCGCATCAAAACCACGGTGTTTCCCGTCAGCTACCGCCTGCTGGTGTACTACTTCATCTACCTGTTTCTGATGACCCTGTCGCTGGGGCTTGTGAAGGCCATCGGGCTGTGGGAAATTCCGGTGCTGCTGGTCACGGCGTCCTCGTTTTTTCTGCTGGAACGCACCGCACGCTACTTGCAGGACCCGTTCAGCAACAAGCCCACCGATACGCCGGTCACGGCCATTGCCCGCACCATCGAAAGCAACCTGCGGCAACTGCTGCATGAGCCCGCCCTGCCCGTGCCGCCGCCCCCCACGACCTTTTACCTGATGTAATAAAGCTTCCCGCGTCCTGCTCATTTTCAGCTGCTTCGATACGCTGCTTCAGGCCCAATCCGCTGCTCCCGGCACTGCTTGGGCTGGTATTGGTTCGGCTGGCCCACCGGCACGATCTGGCTACGGAGCAAGCCGCACCGCAGGCCTGTACCTCACTCCAGGTAGTAGTGGCGCAGGCGGTTCAGGTCATCGTCGAGCTCGTATACTAGCGGCACGCCGGTCGGAATGTTGAGGGCGGCCACTTCGGTGTCGGTGAGGTGGTCGATGTACTGCACCAGGGCCCGCAGGCTGTTGCCGTGGGCGCACACCAGCACCCGCTGGTTGCTGCGGATGGCGCTCATAATCTGCTCGGTCCAGAAGGGCAGCACGCGGGCCATGGTCTGGCGCAGGTTTTCGGTCAAGGGCAGCTCGCGGGCGGTCAGGTGCTGGTAGCGGGCCTCGTGGCCGGGGAAGCGCGGGTCGTCGCGGGTGAGGGCGGGGGGCAGCTCGTGCGGGTCGCGCCGCCAGCGCAGCACCTGCTCCGCGCCGTATTTTGCGCTGGTTTCCGCCTTGTTGAGACCCTGCAGCGCCCCGTAGAACCGCTCGTTCAGCCGCCACGACTTCTGCACCGGAATCCAGAGCAGGTCCATTTCTTCCAGCGCAATATCCAGCGTTTTGATGGCCCGCTTCAGCACCGACGTAAAGCCGATATCGAACCCGTAGCCGTGCTGGCGCAGCAGCTGGCCCGCGTGGGTTGCTTCCTGCCGGCCCTGCTCCGAGAGGTCCACGTCGGTCCAGCCGGTGAAGCGGTTTTCCTGATTCCATACACTCTGGCCGTGGCGTAAGAGCACAAGTTTTTGCATTCGATGGGGAGGAAAAGTCTGAGGTATGTGGCATATGCGAGGGCCCGGCCCGGAGCTCCGGCCGCGAAGCCCGACTCGGCCCCGCCGGTCAGCCAGCAGCGCCAAAGCAGCACCGAAACCGCGGCCGGCCAGGGAGCTGCCTGGACCACCCTCGACGCACACTCCGCCCGCATCACCTGCACGCTGGCCAGACTGCTAGCCTGCTGGTGCGCTTCAACGAGCGGGATGAAATCGAAGAATGCGGGGTTCTGCGCGCCATGACTGCCACCACGCAACGCCCCTGGGTGTGCCGCTTCCGGCAGTACCAGCCGCGGCACGGCGTGCTCATTCCTACCGTGGGAGAGGCAGGCTGGATGATAGACGGGCAGCGGCAGCCCTACGCCCGCTTCAGCGTGCAGGAGCTGGACTACGCGCCGCTACCGCCATTCTGACGGCCGCCGCACCCTGGGAAAGGCCGCCGATTCGGCTTCGCAGCACGGCCTTGTAGATTTCCACCCAGCCCACGCCCACCAGCGCGGCCAGCGCGCACCAGCCCAGCGCGGCCGCCGACACCGGCACGAAGCCGAACAGCCGCTGCGCCGCTGGCACAAACTGCGTGATGAGCAGCAGCCCCAGCGTAAGGCCCAGCATCAGCCAGAGCACCCGGTTGGGCACGCGCAGCGTCTGCCACACCGACTGCGTGAAGGAACGGTTGACCAGCGTGAGCAGGATGTTACTGAGCACCAGCGTAGTGAACACCAGGCTGCGGACGGCCGCTTCAGGCTGCCCCAGCCGCGAGGCCGCGTAGTACACGCCCAGCACCGCCGCCGTGATGCCCAGGCCCTGCACCAGGCTGCGGCCCAACTCGGCCCCGGCCAGAAACGTGCTGCTGAGCGGGCGCGGAGGCTGCTGCATCTGGCCGGCCTCGGCGGGCTCGTTTTCGAAGGCAATGGAGCAGGTCGGGCCCATCACCAACTCCAGGAAAATGATGTGGACGGGCGTGAGCAGGTTTTCCCATTTCCAGCCCGCCAGCAGCGGCACGGCCACCGTGAGCACAATGGGAATGTGGATGGAAACGATGTAGAACACCGCCTTTTTGAAGTTCTGGTAGATGCGGCGGCCCTGGGCCACGGCTGTCACCATGCCGGCCAGGTCGTCGTTTACGAGCACCAGCGAAGCCGCCTGCCGGGCCACCTCGGTGCCGCGCCGGCCCATGGCCACGCCGATGTGGGCCGCCTTCAGGGCCGGGCCGTCGTTGACGCCGTCGCCGGTCATGGCCACCACTTCGCCGTCGCGCTTCAGGGCTTCCACCACCTTCAGCTTGGCCTCCGGAAACATGCGGGCGAAAACGGCCGTGGCGGCGGCCTGGGTTTGCAGGGCGGCCTCGTCCAGCGCCATCACCTGCTGGCCGGTGAGCAAGGTATCGGCCCCGGGCAGCTGAATCTGGCGGGCAATGGCCTGGGCCGTTTCGGGAAAGTCGCCGGTAATCATCTTCACCCGGATACCGGCCTCGGTGAAGGCGCGCACCACCTCGGCGGCGTTGGCCTTGGGCGGATTTTCCAGCGCAATCAACCCCAAAAAGGTCCACTGGAAGTCGTCCTGCGCTGCCGGAAAGCCGCCCGCCACCGGCGCGCCCTGCGCCACGCCCAGCACCCGGCAGCCCTGCGCCGACAGCTCGTGGGTGGTCTGGCGCACCCGCTCGGCGGCGGCCGGTTCCAGGTGGCACACGGCCAGAATGTGCTCCACCGCACCCTTGCCGGCCACCAGGGGCGCGCCCTGCACCTGGCGCACGTGGGTCATCATGGGCGGGGTGCCGGCCAGCGGATACTCGTGCAGCATGGGGGCAGGCGCGGCGGCCCCGGCCGGATCGGCGGCGGCAAAGGCCTCCACAATGGCCTTTTCCATGGGGTCGAAGGGTTCGGTTTCGCTGGCGTAGCGGGCGCAGGCCAGCACGGCGGCGGCCGTGGCGGCGAGCGGGCCGGGCAGCGCTACCAGGGTCTGGGTGGCTTCGTCGTAGAGCTGCTGTACGCGCATACCGTCCTGGGTGAGGGTGCCGGTTTTGTCGGTGCAGATGACGGTGGCCGAGCCCAGGCTTTCCACGGTCTGGGGCTGTTTGGTGAGCACGCCCAGCCGGCTCAGGCGGGCCGCGCCCAGGGCCATGAAGCTGCTGAAAGCCACCGGAATTTCCTCGGGCAGAATGGACATGGCCAGCGTGAGCCCGAACAGCAGCGCCGTCACCCAGTCGCCGGACTTGGCGTAGTTCACGCCCCAGACCAGGGCAAACGCGGCGGCCCCCACCCAGGCCATGCGCAGCACAAACTGCCGCACCTGCACCTGCAGCGGGGTTTTCTCGGTAACGATTCCCTCCATGCTACTCCCGATGAGGCCCAGCCGGGTTTGTGCGCCCACGGCCGTGAGCGTGAGCCAGGCGCTGCCCGCCACGGCGCTGGTGCCGCCGGCCACGGCGTCGCCCACGGCCTTGGCCACCGGCACGGCCTCGCCGGTCAGGATGGCCTCATCCACCGAAAAGTCGTTCAACTCGGTCACGGTGCCGTCGGCGGGCAGGCGGCTGCCTTCGGCCACCAGCACGGCGTCGCCCACCACCAGTTCGGCCACGGGCACGGTGGCTAGCGCCCCGTTGCGGCGCACCTGGGCGCGGGGCTGGGTCAACTCGCGCAGGGCGCCCAGCGCCTGGTTGCTGCGAATGGCCTGGTACACCGAAATGCCCGCCACGGCCAGCAGCGCCACCAACAGCGTAATGGCTTCCTCGGCCCGGCCCAGGACAAAATACACCGTGCAGGCCGCCAGCAGCAGCAGAAACATGGGTTCCAGCACCACTTCCTTCAGCGTGGCCAGCCAGCCCGAACCAGGGACGGCGGCGAGCTGGTTGGCACCGTGCGCGGCGCGGGAAGCTGCTACGGCATCATCGGTCAGGCCGGGATTGAGAGAAGCACTGGTTGGCATGAGGGCGGAGAATAAGGACGACGGGAAAGGCGGCGGCCGGGTCGCTACCCGGTCGTTTTTGCTTGCAGGGCCGCCAGAATCGTGTCGGTGGCGGCGTCGCTGTACATGCCGTAGCCGTTCACCAGTGTGCCTTTGAGGTTGAAGCGGGCGGAGGAAATAGCGTAGAGCACGGCCTCGTCGGCCGGGTCGGTGGGGCCTTCGAAGCGGTAGTGCGCATCAACCACAAACTCATCGGGCGCGAGCTGAATGGCGGAGCGCTGTCCGGCCAGGTACTGCCCGTGCGGGTTAAAATCCTCGGTGTAGCCGGCTTTTTTGAGCTGCTCCAAGGTTTCAGAAAGGGTCGTTAGCGTATGCATCAGGCGAGAATTTTAGGTGAACAAACCGAAGCGGTGAATGCCGGCGGCCGTGATATCGGCGTCGACAATGGGTTCGGCGGGAGGCGCCGGGGTCAGCAGATGGGCGTGTGGCATAATCAGGGAGCTTTCGGATGAATGATGCGGCGGGAGAAGTCATCCGCCGTCAGGCGCAGCGGCGGCAGGCGGCCACGCAGGCATTGAGGGCGGCCAGCGGGCTTCGGGTATGCTCGTTCATGGCTTCAGGAGCCGGTTAGCGGCAGTCTCCAACAAAGCTCCCGGTTCGCGGGCGCCTCCCCCATGACGAGAATCCCCGCAACGCATGATATCCGTCAGGTCGCCGACTACGGGGCGTGTCGGAACGAAGCCGGCGAACAGCAGGGCCCAGCATTGGGCCTGCCCGGCAACTGCGGCGTCGGGCCGCGCCGCGCCTCTCATCGGCCGCCTCTACTCCGTGGAGCTGAAGGTGATGCTGCCGGCGCTGGGCAACAGCTAACCACACATGCTGCCTCCGGGGTTGTGCAGCCGCCACACACCTGGCCAGCGTCTTCAGTAGGCACAAAAAAAGGCCGCACAATACGTGCGGCCTTTCTCTTTGACTAAACCTGACTGCTTACAGCTTGCCAGCCTCAGCGGCTTTCTTCATTTTTTCGTTGGCATAGATGGCAATTTCTACGCGACGGTTAGCCTGCTTGCCGGCTTCCGTGGTGTTGTCGGCAAGCGGGTCCGAGGAGCCGAGGCCTTTGGTGGTTACGCGGGCCGCATCAACGCCCTGCGAAACCGTGTAGTTGGCTACGGCCTGCGCCCGGCGCTCCGACAGCGGCTGGTTGATGGCATCCGAGCCCGAGGCATCGGTGTGGCCTTCTACCAGTACGTTGGTGTCGGGGTATTTCTGCAGGATGGCGGCCATCTTCTGGATTTCGGTCATTGAGGCAGCGCGCAGGTCGCTCTTGTTGGTGTCGAAGAGAATGCCCGAGTCGAAGGTGATTTTGATGCCTTCGCCCACGCGCTCTACTTTGGCGTTCTGCATGTCGCGCTGCAGGTCTTCAGCCTGCTTGTCCATTTTGCGGCCGATCAGAGCACCACCGGTGCCACCTACTGCGGCGCCAATGATGGCACCGGCAGCCGTACCGTTTTTACCGCCAATCACGCGGCCGAGCACGCCACCTACTACGGCACCACCACCGGCACCCAGCAGGCCACCTTTAGCGGTTTTGCTCATGCCTGTTTTGCGAACCCCGGTACCGTTGGTATCAGGTGCGTCCGGAATGTTGGGGTTGCGGGTTTGGGAGGCAGCGCACGAGCCCAGCAGCAGAGTCAGGGCCATGAAGAACGAGAGCAGCGAATTAGGAGCTTTCATTGAAATGAACGTAGGGAGTGAGAAAAATCAGGTGAGGTTGGTCGTGCTTTACTGGAATTGCCGGCAAAATGTTTGCTAAATATAGATTCTCATCTATATCGTACAGTGCTTCAGGCTGAAAAAGCTATCCGGCAAAATGCCCGACCGGCGCAGCTACTCTGCACCGGCCGGGCATTTCCAACAAGTGTGCCGAAAGTTAGCGGGCGCGCTGGCCCAGCCGGGTACTGACCGGTTCGGCGGCTTCCGTGGGGCGCAGCATACCCAGCAGATCAGACAGTTGCTGCTTCAGCTGCTTGCGGTCAACAATAAAGTCGAGGAAGCCGTGCTCCAGCACAAATTCGGCGCTCTGGAAGCCTTTCGGCAGATCCTTGCCGATGGTTTCCTTGATAACGCGCGGCCCAGCAAACCCGATGAGAGCGCCCGGCTCGGCAATATTAAAGTCGCCGAGCATAGCGAACGAGGCCGTCACGCCGCCGGTAGTTGGGTCGGTGAGCAGCGAGATGTAGGGCACGCCGGCTTCGGAAAGCAGCGCCAGCTTGGCCGAGGTTTTGGCCATCTGCATCAGCGAGAAGCCGGCCTCCATCATGCGGGCCCCGCCGGAGCGCGAAATCATCAGGAACGGCAGGCGCTGCTGGCGGGCATAGTCGATGGCGCGGGCAATCTTCTCGCCTACCACCGAGCCCATGGAGCCGCCGATGAAGCGGAAGTCCATGGCGGCCACTACCAGGCCCTGGCCGTTGGAGAGGCCGTGCGCCGTCCGGACGGCGTCGCGCAGGCCGGTCACCTTTTCGGTGGCTACGAGGCGCTGCGGATAGGCTTTGGTATCCACGAAGTGCAGCGGGTCACCGGAATGCATGTCGGCATCCAGCTCCGTAAACTGCCCGTCGTCGAAGAGGAAATCGAAGTACTCGGCCGCATCAATCCGGTCGTGGTGGTTGCAGTTGCCGCAGGTGGAGAGCAGGCGCTTGTGCTCGGCCATCGTGGCCACGGTCTTGCACTCGGGGCACTTATACCACAGCCCGTCCGGCGTCTCCTTTTTCTGCTCCGTCGGCGTGACGATGCCTTTTTCTACGCGCTTAAACCAAGACATTTTACTTAATTAAAAATTGAGAATTAAGAATTAAGAATTGGGAATTAAGTCAATCAAAAAACCAACGCAAACTGTCTTCCAACTACTGAAAAGCACATTACGAACGAAATTTTTAATTCTTAATTCTCAATTTTCAATTCAAATCTACGCCAGCGTGATGGCCGGGTCCAGGTATACGTCCTGGATGGCGTTGAGGAGCTGTACGCCTTCGGCAAAAGGCCGCTGAAAGGCTTTGCGGCCCGAAATCAGGCCCTGCCCGCCGGCGCGCTTGTTGATGATGGCCGTGCGCACGGCGTCGGCCTGGTCGGTGGCGCCTTTGCTTTCGCCGCCGGAGTTGATGAGGCCGATGCGGCCCATGTAGCAGTTGGCTACCTGGTAGCGGGTCAGGTCGATGGGGTTGTCGGAGGCCAGCTGGTCGTACATGGCCGGGAAGGTCTTGCCGAACTTGAGAGTGCTGAAGCCGCCGTTGTTTTCGGGCAGCTTCTGCTTGATGATGTCGGCCTGAATGGTCACGCCGAGGTGGTTGGCCTGGCCCGTGAGGTCGGCCGAAACGTGGAAGTCTTTATCAGCCGTTTTGAAGGCGTTGTTGCGGGTGTAGCACCACAGCACCGTGGCCATGCCCAGCTCGTGGGCCAGCTCAAAGGCCTGGCTCACCTCCTGCAGCTGCCGGCCCGACTCCTCAGAGCCAAAATAGATGGTAGCTCCCACCGCCGCGGCGCCCAGGTTCCAGGCCTCCTTCACCGAGCCGAACATAATCTGGTCGAACTTATTGGGGTAGGTGAGCAGCTCGTTGTGGTTGATTTTAACCAGAAACGGGATTTTGTGGGCATACTTGCGGGCCACCGTCCCGAACGTGCCAAAGGTGGTGGCTACGGCATTGCAGCCCCCTTCCACGGCCAGCCGGATGATGTTTTCGGGGTCGAAGTACATCGGGTTGGGGCCGAAAGCGGAGCCGGCCGTATGCTCGATGCCCTGGTCGACGGGCAGGATGCTGAGGTAGCCGGTGCCGCCCAGCCGCCCATGGTTATACAGCTGGCCCAGGCTGCGCAGCACCTGCGGCGTGCGGTTGCCGGGCACAAAGCAGCGGTCGAGAAAGTCGGGGCCGGGCTGATGCAGTAGGTCTTTGCGGATGGTTTTGCACTCGTGCTGAAGCAGCGCCTCGGTTTCGGCGCTCAGGGAAGCAGTAGCAGATGCCATGGCAGAAGGGGAAAGAAAGGGCCGCTGAAATCAGCCGTCAAATATAGGTTGAAAATCGGTTGATTGCGGGGCGGCATTGCAACATGCAGCAGCCCCTGAGTACCTTGCCGCGGGATGGAGCGGGCCGCGGGGCCGGCCGCCCGAATCTGGCTTTTCAACCTGTGTATTTCGTGAACAACTCTGTTTCTCTGCTCCCGGCGCTGGCCTTGGTGGCGGCCCTGGCCCTACCCGGCTGCGTGGCCTCCAAAAAATACGACGACCTGAAAGCCCGTCAGGCTTCCACGGAACAAGGCAAAACGGAAGCCGAACGCCAGCAGCGCACAGCCGTGGCGGAGCTGCGCAAGGCCACCGACGAGCTGGCCGAAATGCGCCTGCAAACCAAACGCCTCCAGGACGACTCCACCCAGACCGGCAACGCCCTGCGCCGCACCCGCCAGCTCTACACCCAGCTCACCGACAGCTACGACAAGCTGCTGAAGAACTCCGACCGGGAGCTGGCCAACAAGTCGTCGGACTACAACAAGGTGGCCCAGGACCTGGCCCGCCGCGAGGCCGAGCTGGGCGAGCTGGACGCCGGCCTGCGCCGCAGCCGCGCCGATATAGACAAGCTCAACGCCGACCTGAAAACCCGCGAGGCCCGCCTGGCGGAGCTGCAAAAGGCCCTGGCCGAAAAAGACAAGGCCGTGAACGACCTGCGCGCCAGCGTCACGAATGCGCTGCGTGGCTTCCAGGGCACCGACCTGCAGGTGCAGATGAAGGACGGCAAAGTGTACGTGTCGTTGTCGGAGCAGCTGCTGTTTAAGTCGGGCTCGACGAAGGTGGACCCCAAGGGCCAGGAGGCGCTCAAGCAGCTGGCCGCCGTGCTGCAGCAGCAGCCCGACGTGAACGTGGTGGTGGAAGGCCACACCGACAACGTGCCGTTCAGCCGCGCCGCCGGCGCCATGCAGGACAACTGGGATTTGAGCGTACTGCGGGCCACCGAAATTGCGCGGTTGCTGGCCGCGGGCGGCGTGCCGCCGCAGCGCGTCACGGCCTCGGGCCGCAGCCAGTACGTGCCCGTGGCCGCCAACGACTCGCCCCAGAACAAGGCCCTCAACCGCCGAACCGAAATCATCCTGACGCCCAAGCTCAACGAGCTGTTCAAGATTCTGGACTCCAACTCCTCAACCACAACGACGGGCGGGAAATAAATACTTCCGGAACCGTTTTATATTCCCCACTCTATCAACTACTTTCAAAGGGCAGCCGTCAGCGGCTGTCCTTTATTGTTTTTCATCCTTATCCCCTCTTCGTTATGCGCACACGTTTCCGCATCCGCTTTTTACTGCTTAGCGTCTTACTGCTGGCAGGCGCGCTTGGCGCCCACGCCAGCCATGTGCTGGGCGGCGACCTTGACTACAGCTACATTCCCGGCTCGGCTTCGCAGTACCGCATCACGGCGCGGCTGTACAGCAATCCGGCCGATGCGGGCACTCTGTTTCCGGACCCCAGGACCATTTCCTTATCCGGCACTCAGAACGGCTGCGCCAGCACTTCAACCAGCAACTTCCAACTCCAGGTATCCCGCATGCAGCTCACGCGCCGGTCATTGGGGTGTGCGGTCAATGGGCGCAGCTATAACATCAGCCAGTATGAAGCCACGGTAACGCTGCCGCCGGGCCAATGGACGCTCAAGGTTATCGAGGAGCTACGTTCAGGCGGTATGCTGAACCTGAATAACATTGGTGACCAAGGATTCTATATCACGGCCTATCTGGACAACTCCAGCGGCCTGACCAACAACTCGCCGCGCTTCACATCGTTTACGATGCCCTACGTGTGCGGCAGCCAGCCGTACCGCTACAGCTTCAGCACCTTCGAGCCCGACGGCGACTCGCTGGTGTACCGCTCCGTACAGCCGCTGGCCAGCACCATAACAGAACAGGGTTGTGGCAATGCCATTTCTTACGCCAGCTACAGCAGCGGGCAATTCCAGGACCCTATCAACGGACAGACGGCGACGTACCCGGCCGGGCAGTTCACGGCAGGGTTCCCGTTGCTTTCCTTTCGGTCTATTAACGGAGTGGCAGTGCCGCAGTTTGAGCTGAACGCGGCCAACGGCGACCTACTAACCACGCCCGTAGCGGCGCGCGGCCTCAATACCGTGGCCGTACAGGTGGACGAGTACCGGCGCCTGAACGGTTCCTGGACGCGCATCGGCGGCGTCATGCGCGACGTGGTGTACTCGGTATTTGATGCGAACGGCAACCGTAACCCCGGCTTCACGGGCCTGCAGATTGCCGGCACCAGCCAGCCTATCGACCAGCCGATTGTGGTGCAGCGCGGCCAGCAGATTGCGCTGACGCTCACAGCCACCGACCCCGACGCGGGCCAGACCGTGCAGATCAGCAGCGACGTGGCCGCCGTTATTCCCGGGGCTTCTTTCCAGCTGCAAGGCGCCAGCCAGGCCGTGCTTAGCTGGCAAGTGCCGGCCACGCTGCCAGCAGGCCGCTACAGCTTCACGGTGTCGGTGGCCGACAACAACTGCCCGACCAGTGGCTCGGAAGTGCGGACCATCAATTTCGTGCTGCCGGCGCGCGCCCTGGCCACGGCCGGCGCCCGGGCGCAGGTGCTGGCTGCATACCCGATGCCGTTCCGCAGCCAGGTGCAGTTCCGGCTGCCCACGCCCGGCGTGCAGGCCATCCACATCACTGATGGTCTGGGCCGGCTGGTGGCCACGCTGCACAGCCGCCCCGACGGCACCGTGGCCTGGAGCCCGGCCGCCGATGTGCCCGCCGGCGCCTACTTTGCCCGGCCGGCTTCGGGCGAGGCGGTGTTCCGGTTGCTGCGCCAGTAGCTTGGCCGGTGCGTCAATCTTTTCCTGCAAGGCAGCTCCATCTTGGAGCTGCCTTTTTCTTTGCCAGAAGAGGCTGGTTACAGTGGTTTCATGAATGGGGTAGATATGCCCAGCTGCGGCTCGTCGTTGTCTGAATGGCGCGGGGCCGGATGTTCAACGACACGACGCAAATACGCCTCTCTACCCCGTTCGTGAATCTGCTATGATCTAGGCTATTCAGCAGGAAAACACTGTTTTTTATCGTCATAAGCGCACAGTATAAAGTCGATTAATAATATATTTATCATTCTGAACAACAACACATTGACATCTCAATATCAACTTATCACAAAGTCTAAAATACAAAAAGGCTGGTTAGGCAATGTGTGAGCAGCACAGCACCTTTCCAACCTCATGCAGCCACTCGCCTACATTTCCGCTTCTTCCATGCTGGGCATTGCCGCCGGCCCAGTCGCCAGTACCCACCGCCGCCCGGCAGTGCCGGCGCCGACAAGCCCCGGCACCAACTACGCCAGCCTCATTCTGGCGCAGCTGCGGCACCATCCAGCCCAGCCGTGCCTGGTGTGGCCCGCTCCCGATGGCAGCACCAGCCGGCACACCGGCCACGACCTGCTGCAGCGCATTGCGGCCCACCGGCAACAGCTGCTGACGGCGGGCGTGCAGCCCGGCCACCCCGTGCTGCTGGCAGTACCCGTGAGCGTGGAGCTGATAGCGGGTTTGCTGGCGGTGCAGGCATTGGGGGCCGTGCCGGTGCTGCCACCCGCCGGGGCCTCCGGCTGGCAGCTGCTGCACCTGACGCGCCGCCTGAGCATTGGGGTAGTGCTGACTGCAACTGCGCCCCGCCAGCTGCTCCGGCTGGTTGCTGGGCTCCTCGGCGTGCAGCTGATAGCGGCAGAGGCCGGGCCGCTGGGAGCTGCTATTGATGGCTGGGAAGCCTGCCCGGTGCCGGCGCAGCAGCCGGCGCTGGTGTCGCATAGCTCCGGCTCTACGGGGCGCCCCAAGGCCATCCGGCGCAGCCACGCGGTGCTGCAGGCACAGCACGCAGCCATCAAGGCTGCGTTTCCGCCGTGGCAGGGGCAGCGGGACTTCCCGCTGTTTCCGAACGTGCTGCTGCACAACCTGGCGGCGGGCGTGGTGAGCGTGCTGCCCGCCGTGCCCTGGCACGACCTCCGTCAGCTCAGCCCGGCCCGGCTGGTGGCCCAGCTTCAGGATGAGCGGGTGCAGACCCTGACCGGCAACGTGGCCTACTTTGCCGCCCTGCTGGCCCACCTGCAACGGCAGCCGGTCGCGCTGCCCGACGTGGTGGCCGTGGGCGTGGGCGGCTCGCCGGTACCGGAACCGCTGGCGCAGCAGCTCCGGCAGGCGTTCGGGCAGGCGGCGGTGCACGTCATCTACGGCTCATCAGAGGCCGAGCCCATTGCCGTGCGGCAGGTGACCGACGACGTGCCCAACCCGCTGGCCGGCTACTGCGTGGGTACTATTCAGAGCGGGCTGGAATGGCGGTTTGAGTTGCTGGGCGTGCTGCAGGGCCGCGCCACGCCGGGCCAGCCAGTGGGCGAGCTGTGGGTGCGGGGCGCGCACGTAGCCGCTACGCCCGGCGAGTGGCTGCGCACCGGCGACTACGGCTACGTGGCCGACGGCCAGCTTTACCTCACCGGCCGCCAGGGCAACGAACAACTGCACCACGGCGTGCAGCACTACCAATTGGAGCACCTGCTCTACCACCTGCCCGGCGTGGAGCGCGCCGCCGCCCGCGCCGATGCCGCCGGCTTCACGGTATTCGTGCAGGGCACAGTGCCGCCCGCAAGCGTAGCCCGGCTGCTGGCCGAACAATTCCCAGGGGTGCCGGTGCTAGCCATCCATTTTCGGACTATGCTGCCCGTGGACGCGCGTCATCATTCCAAAATTCTCTACTCTCAGCTTCGCTAGTTATGGAATCCGAGTTCTACAATGTGGCGCTGGACCGCCTGCGCTACTCGCTGGTGTGGGAAGACAGCCGCACGCTCTACGGCGCCCTTACCATTCAGCCCACCGACCACGTGCTGGTAATAGCCTCGGCAGGCTGCAACGTGCTCAATGCCCTGCTCCGCAACCCGCGCCACGTCACGGCCATCGACCTGAACCCGGTGCAGCTGCAGCTGCTGCGCCTGAAGCTGCACATCATCCAGTACCACGAGCACGCCGTGCTGCGCGGTCTGCTGGGGCTGGCCGGACCGGCGGCGGTGGCGGCAGCCTGGCAAACGGTAGCGCCTACGCTGCCAGCCGCCGAGCAGGCGTATTGGGCAGCATTTTTCCAGAGTCAGCCGGCCGGTATTCTCACGGCGGGGCGATTGGAGAGCTACGTCACGGGCTTTCTGCCGACGCTGACTCCTACTCTGCAGGCCCACCTGCGGCAGCTGCTGGAGTTTGATACGGTGGCCGAGCAGGCCGCTTATTTTGAGGCCGAGCTGGCGGGGTCGGAGTTTGCGGCGCAGTTCATGGCGTATTTCGATGAGGCCAACCTGAGCAAGGGCCGCGACCCGCGCCTGTTTCGGTACGCGGCCGAGTCGGGTGGCGAGGCCTTTTACAGCCGCCTGCGCGACACGCTGCGCACCGAGCTGATGCGCGACAATTTCTTTCTGCGGTTCTTCTTCTTCGGGCCCGAGAACCTGCCCTGCGCCATTCTGCCGCCCTGCTACCAGCGCCGCCACCACGCGCTGCTGCGCCGGCAGCTGCCCAAGCTCACGCTGGCGGCAGGCGAGGCCGTGGACTACCTGCGCAGCGCGGCGGGCCGGCACATCACCAAAGCCAGCCTGTCCAACATCTTCGAGTATACCAGTCCGGCCGAGTTCCAGCGGACCACCCAGGCCCTGTTTGCGGACAGCCGGCCGCTGCGGGTGGTGTACTGGAACCTCCTGCTCGACCAGGGCGCCGACATTGCCCCGGGCGCCGCGCCGCTGCCAGTAGCCACGGCGGTTTCAGAGCGGTTGTCGCAGCAGGAAGCCTGCTTCTACTTCCGCAATGTACGCGTGCTTGACTCGCGCCAGATCTGCGCCGCCGCTTCTTCCACGCCTGCTTTCCTCGCCAACTGTGCCTGATTCTGCCACCCTCGATCTGGTGAGCCCGGCGTTTCTGGAAGAAATGCTGCGCGCCCACACCCCGAACTCCTCCTGCAAAGTACTGGCCGTGGAGCCGCTGCCGCTCGACAACTCCGCCAGCATTCTGGTGACGCTCACGGCGGGCCAGAGCGCCCGCCCCATCGGGCACTTCGGGCTGGCCGTGACGCTGGAAGAAGCCGGCCGGCCGCAGACGCATCATCTGGTGCTCAAGGTGAAGCCCCACGGCGCCGAAATATCGGGCATGCTGGCCGGGCTGGCCGGCTTGTGCGGCGGCGAGTTGGCTGCGGTGTACCCAACCTTTGCCGAGCGCACCGGCTTTCAGCACACCCACCAGCGCGAGCTGGCCGTGTATGAGCACGCCGCGCCCGGCCTGATGCCACGCATCTGGGGTACGCACGCCGACGAGCAAACCGGCCTCTACTGCGTGCTGATGGAGTATCTGGAAGACGTGACGCTGCTCAACTCGGTGCAGACGCCCGCCGCCTGGACCGACCACCACATCCGGACGGCGCTAACGCAGGTGGCCGCCTGGCACGCCCGCCACCTGCTGCCGCCCGGCTTCGCCGCGCCCGCCTGGCCCGACGTGCCCACCGGCCCCTACATGCAGGAACTGGCCCCACTCTGGACAGCGCTGCTCCACAACGCCGCGCCCCGCTTTCCGAAGCTGTTCGGGGCCCAGCGCACGGCGCAGCTGCAGGCCGCCATCCAACAGATTCCGCAGCGCAAGGCCTGGCTGGATGCGCGGCCGCGCACGCTCATCCACAACGACCTAGAGCCTGTTATGGACTAGTGGCGCGAAAAACGCCTTTTGCCAGCAAGAGTGTCGCGAAGGCCAGGAAATGAAACTGTTGCATGGTCAGGGCCAGGCGTTCGTAGTCGCGGGCCAAGCGTCGGAAGCGAGCGGCCCAGCCGAAGCTGCGCTCGACGACCCAGCGGCGGGGCAACAGCACAAAGCCGGTTTGTCCGGCTGGCTTGGCAATAACCCGTAAGTCAATATCGTGCACGGCAGCGGCGTATTCGGCTGCCTCGCCCGTGTAGCCCTGATCCACATACGCCACCTGTACCTTTTGGCCCGTGACCTGCTGCACTCGCTGGCAGAGCGCCTCCACCTGCCCGCGGTCGGATTCGTTGGCCGGCGTGACGACGGCGGCCAGCAGGTGGCCCAGCGTGTCGACGGCCACGTGCACCTTGCTGCCCTTGCGCCGCTTGGCCCCGTCGTAACCGGCGCGGGCCCCGCTTTCGGGTGTGCTCTGCACCGTGCGCGAGTCCAGAATCACGGCCGTGGGCTCGGCCTCGCGGCCGGCCAGCACCCGTGCCAGTTCGCGCAAATCGGCCATCATGTGCTCAAAACAGCGGTTATCCCGCCATCGGGCCCATTGTTGATACACGGCGGCCCAGGGCGGCAAGTCGTGGGGCAGGTAACGCCAGCCGCAGCCAGTTTTGACCAGGTAACGCAGGGCGTTGAACACATCGCGCAGCGCATGCTCGCGTTGCGGCGCCTCTTCCCGCACCAGGGCCAAATAGGGTGCTACAAACATCCATTCTGTATCCGATACGTCGCTGGGGTATCCGCTTTGCTGTGCCATACCCCAAATTACGCTACCAGTGCATAACAGGCTCTAAACCCGCGCAACACCTGCTTCCGGGGCGCCGGGGCCAGCCTGCAGCTCTGCGCCTACGACTGGGAGCTGGCCACTTACCACGTGCCGGTGTACGATGCCGTGGAGCTGCTCTGCTTCGTGCTCGAGGCCGACCGCTACCACCTGCGCCCCGCCTATCTGGAGCACTACCGCCACATCCTGCACGCCCTCACCGGCCGCTACCCCGACCCGGCTGCCTTCCGCCGGGAAACCCACTACGCCGCCCTCGACTTCGGTTTGCACCGCCTGGGCATGTACCTGATGGCGCATTCCGTGGGCCCCTACCCCTTCCTGCCCCGCGTGGTCGAGAGCTTCTTCGATACGCTGGCCCAGACGGTGCCCGCTAAAAATACCGCAGCTGCCGCTATTGCCTCACACACTGCTTAGGCGCCGCAACAAGAGCCGCCCACTCCTTCTTCCCGCTCCACTCTTCCAATGAATATCCGCCACCTGGCCGCGTATCTGAATCAACGGTTTCCACCCGTCAACATGGGCCTGTTTGCCATTCTGTTCCTGACGGTATGGGCCGTGGCAACGCTGGATGCGGTAGGCCAGGGGCCGGGCCGGTTCCGGTGGCTGGAGGCGGGCGGAATGCTGGCTACCATCTCCTTTTTCTTTCGCCTGCGGGTGTTCGATGAGCTCAAGGACTACGCCGCCGACGCCATCAACCACCCGCAGCGCGTGCTGCAGCGGGGCCTCGTGACGCTGCCGCAGCTGCAGTGGCTGGCGTGGCTGGGCGCGGCGGGCGAGCTGGCGTGGTCGGCGCAGATGGGGCGGGCGGCGCTGGGCGGCTGGGCGCTGGCGCTGGGCTACAGTGTGCTGATGCGCTACGAGTTTGGCGTAAGTGAGTTTCTGAAGCGCCGGCTGGTGCTGTACGCCTTCAGCCACATGCTGATTATGCCGCTCGTCGTGTACTGGCTGTGGCAGGCGTACCAGCTGTTTCAGCCCGATGGGGCCACGCCGCCGCGGTTCTGGCTGCTGGCGGCCCTGAGTTTGCTGGGCGGCTTTGCGTTCGAGCTGGCCCGCAAAACCCACGCTCCCGCCGCCGAGCGTCCCGGCATTGACTCCTACTCGCGCACGCTGGGCTACCGCGGGGCCATTGCGGCGGTGCTGCTGGTGCTGCTGGGCGGCACTGCGGTGCAAGGCGTGCTGCTGCGGCAGCTGCAGGCCGGCGGCTGGGCGTTTGGGCTGCTGGCGGGGCTGTTTGGGTTGGCGCTGCTGGTCTACGGCCAAGCCGCAGTTCGGCCCCGGGAGAAGCTGCTGCGCACCGCCGAGCTGCTGGTATCGGGGTTTATGCTGACCAGCTACCTGGCCATCATCGGCATAGTTCTGCTGTAGAGACGCGTATTCGCGTCTCGTCGTCCGAGCCGACAGGAACACACATTGTAACAACATCAGCACGCGCTAAGACGCGAATACGCGTCTCTACACCTTCCCTCAACCCCCATGATTCTTCACGGTTCCACGCCGCCTGCTCAGCACACCATCGGCCACAAGGCGCGCGGGCTGTTCCGGCTGCAGGCAGCGGGCATGCGCGTGCCGGAGTTTCTGGTGCTGCCCGCCGAAACCTTTGATACGCTGCTGCTGGCCGCGCCGGATGCGGCGCAGCAGCGGCAGCTGCTGCAGGCGTTCCAGCTGCCCGCCGCCGACCAGCAGGCCATCCGGCAGGTGCTGGCCGGCTGGGGGTTTCCGGCGCAACCGGTGGTAGTGCGCTCCTCGGTGGCCGATGAGGACGGCGCGGGAGCCTCGTTTGCGGGGCTTATGGATTCGTTTCTGAACCTGACGTCGGAGGCGGCGGTGTGGGCGGCGGTGGGGCAGTGCGCGGCCAGCGCCTACTCCGAGCGGGCTTTGGCCTACCGCCGCCAGAAGCAGCTACCGCTGGCGGCGCGGCCGGCCGTCATTATTCAGCGGCAGCTGGCCGCCGAAGTAAGCGGCGTGGTGTTTTCCACGTTTCCGGAGTATCCGCAGGAAATGGCCATGCACGCCGTCTGGGGCTTTGGTGAGGGTTTGGTGGGCGGGCAGCTGCAGCCCGACGAGTTCTACCTCGACAAGCTTACCGGCACCTTGCGCCACACCCAGCTGGCCGCCAAGGAAACCCAGTTTCAGTGCGCTGCCGGCGCTGATGGGCTCCGGCAAACCGCCGTGCCGGCCGGCCAGCAGCATGCCGCCTGCCTCACCGATGCCCAGCTGGCGGCGCTATATGCTGCCGCCACGCAGCTGGAGCAGCAGTTCGGCCAGCCCCAGGATCTGGAGTTTGTGGTGGAAGCCGGCCAGCCGTGGCTGGTGCAGGCGCGGCCCATCACCCAGCCCATTCCGGAGGTCGTCGTCTACGATAACTCCAACATTCAGGAAAGCTACTGCGGGGTCACCACGCCGCTCACGTTCAGCTTTGCGCAGCGCGCCTACGCCACCGTGTACCGCCAGACCATGCACGTGCTGGGGCTGCCGCCGGCCCGCATTCAGGCCCACGAAAGCACCGTCACTCAGCTGCTGGGGCTGGTGAAGGGGCGCATCTACTACAACATCAACAACTGGTACCGTGGCCTGCAACTACTGCCCTCCTTCCGCCAGAACAAGGCCGACATGGAGCGCATGATGGGCCTGGAAGAGCCCGTGGATTTCGTGGTGAGCCAGCGCAAGACGCTGGGCGCCACGCTCCGGCTGCTGCCAGGCCTGGGCCTGAACCTGCTGCGGCTGCTGCGAGCCTTTGGGCAGCTAAAGAAGCGGGTGCCGGCCTTCCACGCGCACTTTCGGGCGCACTACCAGCGGTTCTACGCCCTGCCGCTGGCCACGCTCAGCGGCACGGAGCTGCGGCAGCAAAAAGACCTGCTGGATGCGCAGCTGCTGCAGAACTGGACCACGCCCATCATCAACGACTTCTTCGTGATGACCACCAACGGCCGCGTGAACCGGGGTTTGCAGCGGGCCGGCATCGCGCAGCCCGACGAGTTTCTGAGCCGCTACCTATCCGGCGACCAGCAGGTGGCCAGCACCCAGCCCACGCGCCGGCTGCAGGCCCTGGCCCGCGCCGCGTGGCCCCAGGTAGAATTACGCGAGCTAGTGCTGGCCGCCCCGCCCAACCTGCACGCCCAGATGGCCCGGCTGGCGCCGGATTTTCATCAGGCCGTGGAGGAGTTCATCGGGCAATACGGCGACCGGACGGTGGGCGAGCTGAAGCTGGAAACGGCCACTATGCGCGTAGAGCCCGCCGTTTTCTACCAGTATCTGCGCAACTTCCTGCTGGCGCCTCCCGCCCCGGAAGCCGAGGCCAACAGCCCCCTGCAGCAGCAGGCCCGGCAGGAGCTGGCCAGTAAGATGGCAGGCCGCAGCCGCTGGTTTCGGTGGCGGCTGCAGCGCGGCCTCAACCAGCTGCAGCAGGCCATCCGGTACCGCGAGGCGCTACGGCTGGAGCGCACCCGGCTGTTTGGCATGTACCGGGCGCTCTACCGCGCCATGGGCACCCAGCTCACGGAGCGCGGCCAGCTGGCTTCTCCGGAAGACGTGTTCTGGCTGACAGAGCCGGAGCTACTGGCCGCCCTGGCCGACAGCACCGCGCCGCTGCTGCCGCTGGTAGCCGAGCGCCGCCGCGAGTTCCGGCAGTATGCCCAGGAAGACGTGCCGGCCCGCGTGACGGTGCCGGCCCGGCCCGCCGCCGCCCCGCCCCTGCCCGCAGGCGCTATAGCCGGTACCGGCTGCTACCCCGGCGTGGCCGAGGGCGAGGTAATCGTCATCACCGACCCCGGCGGCGACCTGAACGTGAGCGGCAAAATCGTGTGTGCCCTGCGCACCGACCCCGGCTGGGCGGCCCTGTTCCCGATGTGCCGGGGCGTCATCATCGAGAAAGGCTCGTCGTTGTCGCACTCCGTGATTCTACTGCGCGAGCTGGGCATCCCCACCATCATCAACGTGCCGCACGTTACGCAGCGCCTCCGCACCGGCCAGCACGTGCGCCTCAACGGCGAAACCGGCCGGATTGAGGTGGTGGCCTAACGCCTACTTTACGCTCTATTCCCCTCCTATGAGCCCCATTCACCAGCTACCCTTTGAGGGCACTTTGCCGGATTCGTTCTTTCAGATTGTCGACCCGCTGTACGTGGCGCTGCCCTACCAGCCCCTGGAAGACGCGGCAGCAGTGCGGCAGCTGTTCCGGCAGGAGCTGGAGCGCAACGACATCGTGCTGTTCACCGACCACGCGCAGCTGCGGCTGGCGGGCATTTTCCCGGAAAGCGGCCGCACCGCCTATTTCGGGTTCTGGGAAACCGTGGACGACGTGGCCCTGAACGAGGCCGCCTTCGCGCAGCTGCAGCAGGCGGCGCGGCAGCGCGGCTACACCCACCTGCAGGGCCCGCTCAACTTCAGCACCTACCACCCCTACCGCCTGCGCCTGGGCAGCGCGCCTTCCTGGCAGCAGTTCGACCGGGAGCCGGTCAACCCCGCCTACTATCCCGGCCTGCTGGAGCAACTGGGCTTTGCGCCCGTACTCACCTTCGAGAGCCGCCTGATTGCGCCCGCCACGGTGCCGGCCGTGTACCAGGACAAAGCCGCGCTGCTGGCAGCCGTCCGGAGCCTGCCCTACGAGTTTCTGCCGCTCACGCCGGAGACCTGGCCGGAGCACGAGGCCGCGCTGTTTGAGCTGGTGCACCAGGTATTCAGCGCCAACCCGGCCTACCAGCCCATTCCGGAAAGCCAGTTCCGGCAGCTCTACAACGCCGGGTATGCCGCCCGGCTGTGCCCCCATACGTCGGTGCTGCTGCGCGAAAAAGCGCACGGCCGCCTGGTGGCGCTCAGTTTGTGCCACCCCAACTACGCTCCTTTGCAGCTGGGTTCCGAGCCGCCCGATTTTCAGCGCGACTACCCGCGCCTGCCGCGCAAAACCCTGCTGGCCAAAACCATCGGCGTGCACCCCGATTTCCGCAACCAGCAACTGATGAGCTACCTAGGCGCCTACGGTATGCTGGCCTTCCGCGAGCTGTATGACGAGGCCATCTTCTGCCTGATGCGCTCCGACAACTTCTCCCTGCACTTCACCGACGGCCTACCCGCCGAAACCGCCCATTACGCGCTGTATGAGCTGCCGCTGACGTGAGCTTGCCCGTAACGCGGTTCTGTCCGACGCAGGAGGAATCTCGCTAGGGGACTGAATAGGGCAACAGAATTACCACTCAGGTGAGATTCCTCCTGCGTCGGAATGACAGATCCTCTATTCCTTCCCTATGCTGTATCTATACAAACTCCGCTACCTGCTCCTGCTGCTGATTGTGGCAGCCTGCGTGGCGCTGTGGCCTGGCGTGAAGGCCGCCATGGTAGTTGACAACAGCCTTTCGACCTGGTTTCTGTCCGGCGACCCGGCTTTGCGCGAATACCACGCCTTTCAGCGGCGCTTCGGCAACGACGAAGTGGTGATTCTGACTGTGCAAGATGCGCAGCCGGTACTTTCGCCCACGTATCTGGCCGCCTTCCGGGGCCTCACCCGCGAGCTGGAAGCCCTGCCCGCCGTGGCGGGCGTGAACGGGCCCGGCAACACCCGGCTGCCCGGCCGGGGCCTGGCCGGCTCCTCGCGGCCGCTGCAGGCGCCCGGCACCACGGCCGCCGAAGTACGGCAGGCGCTGCAGCCGCTGCCCACGCTGCGCCAGAGCCTGTTTTCCGACGATTATCGCACAGCGCGCTTTATCATCCGGCTGCGGCAAATGCCCGATTTCGATGACCGGCGCGGCGAGATTCTGACGCAAGTGCAGCGGGTGGTAGACCAGCACTTCCGGCCGGAGCAGGCGCACCTGGGCGGCGTTGGCATCGTGTACGCGGGCCTCAATGCGCTGTCGCAGCACGATTTCGGGCTGTTTCTGGGGCTGGGCTATCTGCTGATGTTTGGGGTGCTGCTGCTCATCTACCGCAACCTGCTGCTGCTGGCATACACGCTGGGCATCGTGGGGCTGGCCACCTACGTCACGTTTGGGGTGTACGGGGCGCTGGGCTACCGCGTGAACCTAATGACCGTGCTGCTGCCCATCGTGCTGATTCTGCTCGGCATCATGGATTCCATGCACGTCATCAACGAGCGCAACCGCCTGCGCACAGATACCAGCCCCGCCCGCCACGATGCGCTGCAGGCTTTGCGCAACGTGTTTGCGCCCTGCCTTTTCACCATGCTCACCACCGTGGCCGGGTTTCTGGCACTGCTGTCGTGTCCGATGGCCATTCTGCGCAACTTCGGGGTGTTTGCGGCGCTGGGCATTACGCTGTGTCTGGTGTTCACGTTTGTGCTGGGCGTACTGCTGCTGCCGCTGGCCAAAGCCCCGGCCCGCACCGCCGCCGCCACGCACTCAGCCGCCAACCGCATGGTGGCGTTCTACCAGTATCTGCTGGCCCGGCCGCGCTTTTTCGCCACGCTTTCCGTGCTGCTCACGCTGGCGCTGGCCGCCGGACTGCCCCGCCTCCGCTCCGACACCTACACGCTCGGCTACCTGCCCGCCACTCACCGCGTCGTCACGGACCACGAGGCCATTGAAGCCAGCTGGGGCCCCTACATGCCGCTGGAACTGCTGGTGGAGCCCCGCCCCGGCTACACCCTGTCGGACGTAGCCGTGGTGCAGGCCACTTTCGCCTTCGCCGACTCCGTGCGCCAGCTGCCCGGCGTGGGCCAGGTAACGGGGTTTCACACGCTGTACCAGGCGGGCCTGGAAGCCCAGGCTGTTAGCAAAGCTAGCCGCCTGCGGGCCAGCCAGGGCGCTTTGCACGCCGTGGAGCGGCAGCTAACGCTGGAGTTTCCGGCGTTGCTGGCGCAGTTCGTGCACACGCCTTCCGGCACCGGGCGCATCACGATTTCGGGCCGGATGCTGTCGGCGCGGCAGCTTACAGCCAAGGTGGATACACTGCTGCAGATTGCGCAGGCCACGCTGGGGCTGGTGGCCACGGTGCGGCCCGCCGGTTACCAGCCGCTCTATGCCAATATCGTGGCCTACGTCACCGAGTCGCAGACCAACAGCCTGCTGCTGTCGTTTCTGCTAGTGTTTGGGCTGACGTGGGCGTTTATCCGCAGCTTCCGGCTGGCGCTGCTCACGGTGGTGCCCAACCTGTTTCCGGTGCTGGTGCTGCTGGGGGCCATGGGCTGGCTGGGCATCCCGCTCGACACGGCCACGGCCAGCATTGCTTCCATCGTGCTCAGTCTGTGCGTCGATGACACCATTCATTTCGTGTACAGCTACCAGCAGCACCGCCGCCACGGCTTCACGCCCGCCCAGGCCCGCCTCACCACCATTGCGCACGTCGGCCCCACCATCGTGCTGACCAGCGTGGTGCTGTTTCTGGGCTACGCCGTCATGACGCTGGGCTCGCTGAAAACCGTGCAGCTGTTTGGCTCGCTCACGGCCATTGCCGTGGCCGGCGCCTTCTACGGCGAGCTGGTCATCTTCCCGCTGGTCCTGAAAAAATACGACCCGGAATAAGCACGAGGCTTTTTCCGGGTCGCGGGATACTCAGGCGCAGAACCTGTCAGGCCTGCCGGCAGCCGGCTAGAGCGTCAGGTTGAGGCGGCCGAAGTAGAAGGCGCCGCTGTAGCCGAACTGGTTGGAGCTGTACAGGAACCGGCCCCGGTTGGTGGCGTCGAGGGTGGAGTAGGCCAGGCTTTGCGGGTTGTTGTTGGGGTCCTGGTAGAGACGGTCGGGGTACACGTCGAACAGGTTGTTGACGCCCACGCTCAGGCCCACGTTTTTCAACACCTGGGCGCTGAGCACGAAATCGGTAATCCATTTGGCCGAAAACGTCTGGTCGATGAAGGCGCGGTCGGGGTTGGCGTCCTTGGTCTGCACCTCACCGAAGCGCACAGTGCGCAGGTTGGCACTGAAGATTTTGTAGCCGTAGTCGGCACTCAGGTTGATTTTGCTGCGCGGCTGGCCGTTTTCGAGGCGTGCCCGCTGGGCCCGGTCGAAGAGCGTGTTTTGCAGCGTGGGGTTGGCATCGATGAAGCTGGAGCTGTTGAAGCTGCGTACCGTGGTGGCGTTGAAGTTGGCCGCCGCCGTCAGGGTCAGGCGGCTTTCGGTGCCCAGGGTCAGGCGCTCGTTGGCTACCACGTCGAGGCCGCGGGTGCGGGTGTTCACGGCGTTGGCGAAGAACTGGATGCCCTGCACCGGCAACGTGCCCAGAATCTGGGCCACGGCCGCGTTGCCGCGGTTGTACTGGCTGCTGAGCACGATTCGGTCCCGGATGTCAATCTGGTAGGCATCCACGGTGAGCGTGATGGTGCGCAGCACCCGCGCCGTCAGGCCCAGGCTGTAGTTCGTGGATTTCTCCTGCTTCAAAGAGCCAATCCCGAAGGCACGCGTGAGCGGGCTGTCGTTGTTGGTGGTCAGCACTTCGCGCAGCTCGCCGCTGTTGAACTGGGTGCTGGAGTTGGTGAAGTAGCGCTGCTGCAGCGAAGGCGCCCGGAAGCCGTTGCTGATGGCGCCGCGCACCGCCACGTCGGGCAAGATGCTATAGCGGGCGGCCAGCTTGCCGCTCACGTTGCCCCCGAAATCGGAATAGCGCTCGGCGCGGCCGGCCACGCTCACCAGCAGCTTTTCGGTGATGTCGCTTTCCAGGTCGAGGTAGCCGGCCACGTTGGTGCGCGAACGGTCGGTGGCGTCCTGCGGGCGGTAGCCGGCAAAGCCCTGCGAGCCCGCCGCCGCGTAGGTAGCCGGCGTGTTGCCCGAGGCCGGCGTGATGATGCGGCCCTGCTCGTTGATGCCGTTGGCATACGAGCCCAGCTCGCCGGCCTCAATCTGGAAGTTATCCACCCGGAATTCGCCCCCGAAGGCCACATTGAGGGTGCTCAGCACAGGCATATCCAGAAATTTGCGCGAGAAGCCCAGGTTCACGGTGTTCTGCTGAAACAGCAGCTCGCCGGCGTAAAACTCGGTGGGGCTGGTACCCAGCGGCAGCGAGGCGTTGAGCGTGTTGCTGATGTCGTAGCGCAGGCTGTTGCGGCCGTAGGTGTTGCTCAGGTCGGCCTGGAAACCCAGCACCCGGCCCCGCACGCCCGTAATCAGCGAGGCGTCATCCACGGTGCTGTTGATGAACGGCAGGTAGCCGTTCGGGTAGAGGCCCAGGTCGATTTGGGTGGTTTGGGTGGGCAGGCGGTAGAGGGCACCGCCGCGGCCGGTGCGGCGCGTGAGGCCGCCAGCCACGTAGGCTTCCAGTTCCTGGGCCGGCAACAAGGTGTAGGCCGCGTTCAGGAAGCCGCCGTAGGTGCGCGTGTCGGAGGCGCCCACCCGGATGTTGCGGCGGTTGAAGCCGTTCTGGGCCACCAGCGCATCGTCCTGGGCTTTGAGGGCTAGCTTCTGGTCGTTGGTGAGGCCGCCGGGGTAGTTGCCGGTGTTGGTGCCGCGGTAGATGAGCGGGGCCGTGTCGGTGCCGCTGCGGTCGAAGTAGCTGCGGTTGCTGAACTGCCCGCTCACGTTCACGAAACCGCGCTTGTTCAGCCCGAAACCGGCGTTGGCGTCGGCCTGAAACAGCTGCCCGTCGCTCTCGGTGGTCTGGCCGGCGGTGCTGCTCACGTTCACGCCGGTGGTGTCGTCTTTGAGCTGGATGTTGATGACGCCAGCAATGGCGTCGGAGCCGTACTGGGCCGCCGCGCCGTCGCGCAGCACCTCAATGCGCTTGATGGCGGCCGGCGGAATAACGTTCATATCGGTGCCCACCGAGCCGCGGCCGGGCGTGCCGTTGATGTTCACCAGCGCCGAGCTGTGCCGCCGCTTGCCGTTCACAAGCACCAGCACCTGGTCGGGCCCGAGGCCGCGCAGGGAGGCGGGGTCCACGAAGTCGGTGCCATCGGTGACGGTCTGGCGCGTGCTCTGGAACGAAGGCGCGATATACGTCAGGATCTGCGTGACGTCGGTCTGGGCGTAGGCCTTGATTTCGCGGGCCGAAATGACGTCCACCGGGGCCGTCGTCAGGATATTAGAGCGACCCTCGGTGGCGCGCGAGCCGGTTACTACCACTTCGTTGAGGGCGGTCTGGTTGTCGGCGAGGCGCACGTCCACGGAGGTGCGGCCGTTGAGGGCCACCTGCTGCGTGACGGAGCCAATAGCCGACACAACCAGCGTGGCGCCGGGCGGCACGCTCAGGCGGTAGCGGCCGTCGGCGTCGGTGCTGGTGCCGTTGCTGGTGCCCTGTTCCAGCACGGTCACGCCGGGCTGGCCCTGGCCGGTGCTGCTGGTTACGCGGCCCGTCACGGGCACGGTTTGAGCAAAGGCGGCGTAACTGGCCACCGACAAAGCCGTGACCAGGCCCAGCCGCGTTGCGGATAGATTATTCATGTCAGAAAGAAAAAAGGAAAACAAGCCAGGGGCCGGCCGCGCCCTGCGGGGCGGCCGCACCGTTCACACATCCGACGCACCGCCCGCGGCGGGGTCCGTTCAGCACAATCCGGAAAAAGAAAGAATATCAGCGCAGCTCTATGTACGCACTACCGCGCAGGCGGTTGACGCGGGCCGGCGCAGCCTCAACAACAGCAACAGCACCCCGCAACCACACCTGCGGAAGCAGGCCAGCAAATCGGCATCGGGGAGAAAGCGGGCAGGTTGAGCAAGTACATCAGGCAGGCAAACAGAAAATCAGGGTGCCGGCGCATAACGGCGCGCCAAGGCAACTCCTGCAGTACCGAATACGGCGCGGAATGTTTCGCGGAAGGCAAGAAAACCTTTCGGGCACCCCGCCCGATTCCGGCCGAAACCGGCCACGGCTTACTGCACCAGACGACGCACTACCGGCAACGCCCGAATGGCCCACTGCTGCATGTGCAGGCCGGAATAGTGCAGGCCGTCGGGCGCGAACTGGGCGGGGTCGTAGCCGGTGGTGCGCGTCAGGTCGGTGATGTCGAGGAAGGCCACGCCGGCCGCCGTGCACTCCTGCCGGGCGGCAGCGTTGAACTGGTTTATTTCCTGGCTGATGCTGGCCTGCGCATGGCTGCGGCCCACCCGCGACTGGCCCCAATCGGGAATGGACAGCACCAGCACGCGCCCGGGCCGCCCGCCTGCCAGCCGGATGGCCATGTGCAGCAGCTCCCGAAAGTCGTTGCGGTACTCCGCCAGCGGCAACCCCTGAAACTGGTTGTTCACCCCAATCATTAGCGACACCAGCTCATAGGACGCCGGCGGGTTGGCGGCCACAATGGCCTCGCGGAGCTGCTCGGTGGTCCAGCCGGTGCGGGCAATGATGTCGGGCTTGCGCAAGCCCTCGGCCTGAGCCAGCCAGGCCAGTTGCACGCCCCAGCGGTCGGCGGCCGGCACGCCCTGCCCGATGGTATAGGAGTCGCCGAGGGCCAGAAAGCGCCGGGTGCCCACCGGGGCCGGAGCGGGCGTTGCAGCCGGCGGCAGCGGGACCGGTACCGGGGCATCGGGCCCGCAGCCCAGCGTGAGCAGCCAAACCGAAACCAGCGCAAAAAGACGAAACATAAGCAGCGGCGCGAATAAGTGAGGCCAACGTACGGCCCTACCGCGCCGCCAGATTTCGCCCGGACGCTACGCACAAAAAAGCGCCGCCCGATTAGCCATCGGGCGGCGCTTTCATTGGGATTATCGGGGCCGGGGCCGAGTTGCGCCGGTCACCGGCCGCTCGTTTTAGCCGATGGCCTGCTTCAGATCCGCAATCAAATCTTCCACATCCTCGATGCCCACGCTCAGGCGGATCAGCGAGTCGGAAAGGCCGGCCTTGCGGCGCTCTTCGGCCGGGATACTGGCGTGCGTCATGGTGGCGGGGTGGCCCGAGAGGCTTTCCACGCCGCCCAGGCTTTCGGCCAGCGAAAACAGCTCAAACTTCTCCAGCACGGCCACGGCGTCTTCCTTACGGTCGCCTTTGAGCACGAAGGAAATCATGCCGCCGAAGTCGCGCATCTGCTTAGCGGCCACGGCGTGGTTGGGGTGCTCCGCGAAGCCCGGCCAGAACACTTTTTCCACTTTGGGGTGGCTCTTGAGGTATTCGGCCACGGCGCGGCCGTTTTCGCAGTGGCGCTGCATGCGCAGGTGCAAGGTTTTGAGGCCGCGCAGCACCAGGAAGCAGTCCTGGGGGCCGGGCGTGCCGCCGCAGGCGTTCTGCAGGAAACGCAGCCGCTCGTGCAGCTCGTCGTCCTTCACAATCACGGCGCCCATCACCACGTCGGAGTGGCCGCCCATGTACTTGGTCAGCGAGTGCATCACCATGTCAGCGCCCAAATCCAGCGGCGTCTGCAGATAAGGCGTCGAGAAGGTATTGTCCACTACCAGCAGCGCGCCGGCCTTTTTCGCCACAGCGGCGGCGGCTTCAATGTCGATAACATTGAGCAGCGGGTTGGTGGGCGTTTCCACCCAGATCAGCTTGGTGTTGGCCGTCACTTTCTCTTCCACGGCCGCCATGTCGTGCATCGGCACGAAGTGGAACTTGATGCCGTAGTTGGCGAAAACCTTGGTGAAAATGCGGTAGGAGCCGCCGTACAGGTCGTTGGTGCTGATAACCTCGTCGCCGGGCTGCAGCAGTTTGATGATGCAGTCGATGGCGGCCATGCCTGAGGCGAAGGCCAGGCCGTGCTGGCCGTTTTCCAGCGCCGCCAGCGCGTCCTGGAGCTGGGTGCGGGTAGGATTGTGCGTGCGCGAGTACTCGTAGCCTTTGTGGTCGCCGGGCGAGCTTTGCACATAGGTCGAGGTCTGGTAGATGGGCGTCATGATGGCCCCGGTGGTGGGGTCCGGGTGCACGCCGGCATGGATGGCTTTGGTTCCGAATTTCATCTGGTAGGACTAGGGTTCTGGGGAACTGGGGTTGGGGCTGCAAAGGTAACTATGTGCCGCTAGCATTGGCCGGTTCGCCCGCGGCCGGCTGGCTGAGAGTCGAACCCTGGAAATCAGAATTTTGCTTGCTCCTGCTGCTGAATCCTCCGGGTGGGTTTCTATCTTGTTGGCAAAATTCTATTCACACTTTTTTTATCCGCTTGAAAACACTCCTACTCCTATGGGCCCTGCTGGGCCTGCCCGCCGCTGCCGCTCTGGCCGCCCCCACCCCACCCGCCGCCGACTCCATCGATAGTGAGCAGCACTACATCGACTCGGTGCAGGCCACGCTACGCTACCAGACCGGCCGAATCACGCTGCCCGACGACCTGGGCGCCCTTACGGTGCCCGCCGGCTTCCGCTACCTCGATGCCAAGCAGAGCGAGTACGTGCTGACCAAGCTCTGGGGCAACCCCAACGGCGAGTCGCTGGGCATGCTGTTTCCGGCCGACCGCGGCCCGCTCGATGAAAACAACTGGGCCTTCGCCGTCGAGTACGACCCCTCCGGCTACGTGGAAGATAAGGACGCCGTCGAAATCGACTACGACGACCTGCTCGAGGACATGAAGGAGGCAACCGAGGAAAGCAACGCCGAGCGTGAGGAAGCCGGCTTCGGCCGCATCATGCTCATGGGCTGGGCCTCCAAACCATTCTACGATGCCAAGCTCAACGTGCTGCACTGGGCCAAGGAACTGCGCTTTGCCGGCACTGACTACAACACGCTCAACTACAACGTGCGCGTGCTCGGCCGCAAAGGCGTGCTCAACCTCAACGCCATCGGCGACATGGGCCAGCTGCCGGAAATCCGCCGCAGCATCCCGCAGGTAATCAAAAGCGTGGAGTTTGCCAAAGGCCAGCAATACGCCGATTTCGACCCCAAGATAGATGAAGTGGCGGCCTACGGTATCGGCGGACTGGTGGCGGGCAAGGTGCTGGCCAAAGTGGGCGCCTTTGCCCTGGTAGCCAAGTTCTGGAAGGTAATTATTGCGGTGGTGGCCGGCGGCTGGGCCACCATCCGCCGGTTCTTCGGGGGCGGCAGTTCCGCCGACGAGTAGGCGGGCCGGCTGCGCCATGTAGCCTTCTGCCGCTTTCTTACGTTCTACCTTCGGGCCGGCGCCTTCACGCCGGCCCGTTTGTTTTTACCTGCAGCATATGGCTTTTCTCCGGGAGCTTTTTCAAAAAAACGCCTCTACTTTCCTTTCCATGGTGCTGCTGGCGGGCCTGCCGTTTGTGGGCAGCTCGTCGCTGGGCTTTATTCTCTACCGCAACCAGGAGCTACTGCAGCACCCCACGCTGCTGCAGGCACTGCTCTACTTCGTGGTTATCGGGGTGGCCATGGCGTTTTCGCTACTGCACACCACGCTGGCGGTGCTCATCACCGGGTTTTATTTCGGCTGGGCAGGCTTCCCCGGCATGCTCATCGCCTATACGCTGGCGGCTCTCACCGGCTACCAGGTAGCCTCCAGCCTCGACCACGGCAAGATGCTGGCGTTTCTGCAGCGCTTTCCCAAAGCCGCCGCTGTGATGCGCGAGATGAAGACCGACAGCTGGAAGCTGGTGTTTCTGCTGCGCATCTCCCCCGTCACGCCGTTTGCCCTGATGACGTTCATTCTGGCCGTGATGGGCGTCGACCGGCGCCGGTTTCTGCTGGCTTCCATCGTGGGGATGCTGCCGCGAAGCCTGTTTTTCTACTGGCTCGGCACCAAGGCCCAGGATATTATGCTGCTGCTCCGCGACCCGGGCACCGGCAATACCGGCAAAGTAATGGTGGTGGTGCTGGTGGCCATTTCGCTGTTTGGCCTGTATTACCTCTTCAACCGCGCCATGCAGCGGGCTTTGCAGCAAGGCACGAAAATCGAGTAAAAAATTCCGCTGAAATTCAGCATCTTGCAGTATTTCGCAAAAAAAACCAGGCTAAATGCGGGCCCCGGCTTGCACCGCCGGAATTTTCCCTGCTATCTTTGCACAACCAAAACGGATAAACGATCCGCCAAACGGTAAAAATGGTTGTGTAGCTCAATTGGATAGAGCATCTGACTACGAATCAGAAGGTTTAAGGTTCGACTCCTTACACGACCACGAAAAGCCCCTCAGCTATTTGCTGAGGGGCTTTTTTTTATCTTTTTTTTATCGGAAGCTGTGGACACTTTTCGGCTAACAACAGCACCTATCAAGTAGCCTACAGCACCTTAAAAGGGGTTATTTCTTGATTTGCAACCCGGTAAATAGTTCACTATCAGAAGTTAAAATTTTAGCGGGCCAGATTGGCAAGGTTTTGGAATTTCGGCACTAACTGCCTGTAAAAGCAGCATCGCTCCTTTTACATTTTTGTCCGAACCCTTACCAACCAACATGCTGGATCGAATTAGAAAACACCTCATCCTCTTCGCCCGACAGCAGGTAGGCACCACCAGCTACCTGAACCTTGTACAGGAAGCCGATCTGGGTTTCAACCTCGACAACCCCCACGAGAAAAAACGCCTGAAAGAAGTGCTGGCCGAAATTTCGGAGGCTGAATACGCGGCTGGACGGCCTATTCTGAGCTGCCTGGTAACCGTAGCGGGCCACAAAGGCCAGGGCGACACCTTTTACAAGCTCTGCGAGCACCTAGGCCTGGGCGAGTGGCGCGACCTGCGCCGCCAGGAAGGGTTTCTGAAGGATCTGCGCACGGAATGCCGTGCCTACTGGCAGAATAACGCCAATTTTCACGAGTTCAGCCAGCTCCATGAGTACAGTACCCGGCAGGCGTAGCTGCCCTGCTGCCCGCGGCGGCTCCTGCCGCGCCACGCCTACGAGAGCAGCTTGGCCTGATGGGCCGCATTGATGATGGCGGGCGCATTTTTGAGCGTCGCCAGCACGAACTCCCGAGCCGCTTCCTTTAACTCGTCTTTGCTGATGTCGTGCGCTTCTTCGCGCACCAGCTCGCCTATCGTCTGGAAGGCCAGCACCAGCGTTTCCCGCTTGGGCCGCTCCTGCCGGAGCTGCGCGTAGGCCAAGGCCAGCTGCGCATTGATTTTCCGACGCCGCGTCCGGAACACCGACTCGCTGGCGGCATGCGGCTTGATGGCATCAAGCAGCTCCAAGAGCGGCAGCAGCTTGGTGGCCGTGGCCACTACGGTGCCTTCCAGCCGCCGCCGACGCCGGCGCAGTATGGCCGAGGCCACTTTTCTTTTGCTGTCCGGGCCAGCGGCTGTGGCCCGCTGAGGATGTTGGGCGTCTGAATGCATACGGGGCCTGGTTGCCGATAACAAGTGCCCTAAGATACGGCCTGCCCAGCATTATTGCTTCCATTGCAAGCTCCGCAAACAATGTTTGCGGAGCTTGTGTATTTTAGACCCGCCACAGCCCATAGCAGAACAGTTCCTACCGTTGCGGGCCCGGGACAACCCCGATATTTACGGCGCCCGCCGGCTCTATCTTCTCCGCCAATTGTCGTTATTCCGTAGCTCAGACGCCATTTATGGACCTTATTGCTTACCGCCCCCAGTACCGGATTTACCTGCATGCGGCCGGCAACCACATCCACTATGAGCGCCTGGAAGAAATGACGCTGGCCACGGAGCTGCCGTACTACCTGGCCGATATCGGGCGGGCGCTTCAGCGGGTGCAGCCCGGTTTCACGGTGCTGTCGGACCTGCGGCGCACCCTGGGGCCCAACCCGCAGCTGCTGCCGCTGTTCCGGCAGGTGCGGCAGCTGCTCTGGGACCACGGCGTGGGCCTGATGGTAGAGGTGCACCCGGCCTCGCCCAGCGGGCCCAAGTTTATGGAGCAGGTGCGGGCACAGTCAGCGGCCATCCCCACCCAGCTGTTCACCAACCTACAGGAAGCCGAGGCCTTTCTGCAGCAGTTTTGGGCCCGGCCAACGTCCTGATGCCTGGCCCGGGGCGAAAGTGCCGCGGCGAAAGCGCGGGTTGGAGCCGGGTGCCTATCTTTGCGGCGGTATTGTCAGGCCGCGCCAACGTTTTGGCCTGGTTGGCTGTTGTGCCCAGGGCCCTGTTGGCCATTTGTTTGAACTCACCCTTCACTGATGAATTCTATTTCCACCGATATCTGCATCATCGGGGCCGGCCCGGTGGGGCTGTTTGCTGTGTTTGAGGCCGGGCTGCTGAAGCTGCGCTGCCATGTAGTAGACGCCCTGCCCCAGGTGGGTGGGCAGCTGTCCGAGATTTATCCCAAGAAGCCCATCTACGACATTCCGGGCTTCCCGGATATTCTGGCCGGCGACCTGGTCAACAACCTGATGCGCCAGATTGAGCCGTTTCACCCCACCTTCACGCTGGGCGAACGGGTGGAAGGCTACCGCAAGCTGGACGACGGCTCGTTTGTGGTGACCACCATCGACGGCACCGAAATCAACTGCAAAGCCATTGCCATTGCCGGCGGCCTGGGCTCGTTTGAGCCCCGCAAGCCCGCCATCGAGCAGCTCGACAGCTTCGAGCAGGGCAAGGGCGTGTACTACATGGTGCGCGACCCCGAAACCTTCCGCGACCAGCGCCTCGTCATTGCCGGCGGTGGTGACTCGGCCCTCGACTGGACTATTTTCCTGGCTAACCTAGCCAAGGAAGTGACGCTGGTGCACCGGGGCACCACCTTCCGCGGCGCAGCCGACTCGGCCGAGAAAGTGAAAGCCCTGCACGAGGCTGGCAAGGTGAACCTGGTGCTGAGCAGCAACGTGACGCACGTACACGGTAACGGCCAGCTGCATTCCGTGACCATCACGGCCAACGACGGCACCGCCACCGAACTGCCCGTCGACTCGTTCATTCCGCTGTTCGGCCTCACGCCCAAGCTCGGCCCGATTGAGGACTGGGGCCTGGACCTGGAAGACAATGCCGTGAAGGTGAACACGCTGGACTACTCCACCTCGGAGCCCGGCATCTTCGCCATCGGCGACATCAACACGTATCCGGGCAAGCTGAAGCTGATTCTGTGCGGCTTCCACGAAGCGGCCCTCATGTGCCAGGGCGCGTTCAAGCACATCTTCCCCGATAAAAAATACACCCTCAAGTACACTACCGTAAACGGCGTACCTACCTTGTAAGAGACCTAAGACCTTTAGAAGTGAGAAGTGAGACGATGTTCAACGGCAAGAGCACCAGAACATCGTCTCACTTCTCACTTCTAAAAGTCTCACTTCTAATAATACTATGACCGAAGACGTACGCGTATACGTGGAGGAAGCGCCCGGCCAGCGCACCGAAGTAAGCGGCCCCACCGACATGGGCCTGAGCCTTATGGAGCTGCTCAAGGCCAGCGGCTACGACATTCAGGCTACCTGCGGCGGCATGGCGCTGTGCGGCACCTGCCACATTGAGGTGCTGGCCGGCCCGGCCCTCGACGAGCCCTCCGACGACGAGCTGGCCATGCTGGAAAGCCTGCCGGTGATGAGCCAGGGCAGCCGCCTCTCCTGCCAGATCCGCCTCACCGAGCGCCTCGACGGCCTAGTGCTGCGCCTGATGCCCCAGAATACCTAGGCTGCCAGCCGCAATTTGCGGCCGGCCGGCGGCGTTAGGCTGCTGATGGCTACAACTACTTTTACTCGTGATATCCTGTACCGCGGCCTGCTGGGCTGCGGTTTTTTATTGCTCAGTTCCAGCGGCAGCGCCTTGGCGCAGCGCGAAACAGAGCTGAACATTAGTGGGGGAGCTTCCCTGACACACCCCGCCATGGAGCGGCAGAACCTGACCAGACAGTTCCGGACGGTAGGCCGCTTCAATACCGGAGCCGCGCTGCGCTTGGTAATGCCGCTGAATGCACGGCTGGGGGTGGGCTTTGAGCAGCGCGTTACAGGGCTGCCCCAAAGTGTGCGGTACGGCACCCGCAGCACCGGCTTCAGATCCGGCGGCGGGAATAACACGGTGCATCAGTCAGGGCTAAGCTTGCGCATCTATGATATATGGAGACCGGGGCCGCGCTTCGGGCTGGATATGGCCCTAACTGGTTCCTACGCGTGGCTAGATGGATGGCGCTCCTCCTCCTATGAAGGCCCACTCTGGTACATCGACGCTACTCAGCTGCCGCAACCCGGCATTCCACTGGTGCTGGTGCGCGAAACCGAACGGCGCGGAACCGCCATGGCCGGCGTGGAGGCGCTGTTGCGCTACGAGCTGGGGTTGCGCCATATGCTACTGCTCACGGCAACCTACCAGCGGGGCCTGGGCCCGCTCGAAGAAATCAACTCCACCAAGCTGGAATATATTGATGACAACGGCATCGTGCAGCAGGGCAGCCTGGCTATCGTCAGCCGCGGCTCCTATGCTACGGTGCAGCTGGGCTACGGCCTGCGCCTGGGGTATCTGGCCGGTGCCACCCGCCGCAACCCCACCCCGCGCTACAGCCTCGACCCCGACGAAACCGACCCGGACACCGCGCCGGAAACCGAGTGAGGCTGGTTTGCCCAAGTCGGATCTGGTGGCCCTGTAGCGGCACAAAAAAAGGGCGTGCCCACCACCTCGGTGGGCACGCCCTTCTTTATTGAACTACTATCTGGCAAAACTAGCGGCGGGAGCGGCTGCTTTTGGTGGCCGTCTTGCGCTTGCCGCTGGCCGACGACTTATGCACTACTTTCTTCTTGCTGCTGGAAGTGCGGTGGCGGCTGCGCGAGGCTACGTGCCGGGGGGCGGCGGCCGGGGCAGTGGCTTTGGGCGCTGCCTCCGGCGCTTTGAGTTCCGGGGCGGCCTCAGCATGATAGGCCGAAACCTCGATGGCTGGCTGGGCGGCGGCTTCTTCGCGGGCGGCGGCTTTCAGAACGGCATCCTGCTTGCGGCGGGCGGGCATCAGGAAGTCGCGCTCGGCCCGCTCCTGGGGAGTCAGTTTCTCTTCGCCAGGCAGCGCGGTGGGAGTTACAGAAGTGGTTTTCTTTTCGCCTTGGGCCATTACGGCGGTGCTGCTGAGCAGCAGGCCGGTTACCATCACAATCAGTCGCTTCATTGTTCCAACAGGGGCTTAACGGAACCCCAAAATTACCACACCCCGGCCATAAAATCCAAAGCCACCATCGTACCAACCTGGCAGAAAGCCCTTTTGGCCGGGCTGGGTCGCACTTTCACCGGCAAAAAAGCTACCGGCCGTCACTATATAGCGGCCGGCTGCTATGGTCGCTACGGCTGCCCCGCAATCTGCACGCGCGTGCCAGCCGAGTGGGTGGTGAACTCCGGTGCGTAGAGGCACTGCAGCTGGCTCAGGCCACCCGAGAAGTTGCCGGCCTGCGCCGCCCGCAGCCGGTATTCGAAGGTGTGGGTGCCTTTGGGGAAGAAGCCGATGAAGAAGTTGGTGGCGGCGTCGCGGGGGCTCTCGTAGTAGCCCAGGCCGCTCTGGTAGCGGTAGCCGGAGGTCTGGCCGATGAGCTCCAGGCCGGCGGCGCGCTGGTCCTTGAGATGCACGTATTCCAGGTCACGGTCGGCGCGCAGCACTAGGCGCACCACCAGCACGTCGCCCACACGCAGAGGGCTGGCGGTGGTGAGGCGCTCCAGCACCGGGCCGCCGGCGGTGCGCTGCTCGCGGTAGAGCTGGCGCTCCAGCTGCAGGCCGGTGGCGGCGGGCGTTATCTTGTCCAGCTGCTCGAAATACTGCCAGTAGAGCGCGCCCCAGGCCACGCCGGCATCGGTTTTCTGCACCGATACGCGGCCCTGCCCGGGCTTGATTTCGGCGGCGGACCAGCTGACTTTGTAGTAGCCAGTGCCGGCCTGCTGGGTGGGGGGCGTCACGGGCTTCCCTCCTACCGTCACGCGCAGGGGCTGGGTGGGCTGCAGCCAGTCGGAGCCGCGCAGCAGCAGAGCGTAGCAGGCATCGGCGGTGGCGCGGGTGCTGGGCCAGCTCTGGGTCTGCTTCTGCTTGAGCAGCCACAGCTTCATTTCATCCACGAATTTCTGGTCGTTCTGTACTTCGTCGAAGGCCTCGATGAGGGTGGCCTGGGTTTCGGTGGGGGCCTCGCGCCAGTAGTAGCCACCGCGCACTTCCTTCCAGTGCATGCCCAGCTCGGGCGAGTGCAGGGCGTTTTCGGTGAGGGCCGTCATGATTTCGCGGGGAGCAGCGGGTTGCTTTTGGCGGTGCAGGGCCAGGGCCATCTGGGCCTGCAGGTAGCGGGTGCGGGCGGGCCAGAAGGCGGCGGCCTGCTGCTGGTAGTAGGCCAGCGCAGGCTGCGTGGCCTTGGCTACGGCCGGCGCAGCCCAGAAGCTGCGGGCATATAGCGCCTGAATCTGCAGGTCGGAAAGGTGGTCTTGTTTCAGATTCACGCCCTTCTGCTTGCGCAGGTCGGCGTAATCGCGCTGCAGCTCGCCATCGAGGTAGGCCAGGGCCTGGCGCAGAATGGGGGCGGCGCGCTCGTCCTGGCTGGCATCCAAGGCGCCGAGCTTGCGCAGCTTGCCGAACCCAGCCACGATGAGCTGGGTGATGTAGCGGTCAGCGGGCATCTTCTCAAACCACGGAAACGCCCCGTTGGGCTGCTGCATGGCGGCCAACTTGATGAGGGCACGGGCAGTTTCGGCCTGCAGGCGGGGCTCGTCGAACAGCTCCGTGAGGCGGCGCATCCGCTCGGTTTCGCTTTGCGCGTCGCGCACCCAGGGCGTTTCCTGCAGCAGCAGGGCCTTCAGCTCCGGATTCTGGTCGAGCTTACTGGTGAGGGCGGCTTTATCCCCGCTCTGGGCGGCGCGCTGCCACTCGGCCAGCATAGCCTTGAAGCGCGGATTGCTTTGCAGGATTTTGGTGGCCAGCAGGTTGGCGTAGAGGCGGCTGAACACCTGCTCGGAGCACTCGTAGGGGTACTCCATCAGGTAAGGCAGCGCCTGCACGGCGTACCAGGCCGGGTTTTCAGTCATTTCCAGCGTGAGCGAGTAGTTGCGCCGGGTGGCCGAGGTGGTGCTGGTCAGCTTCTGCAGCTCAAACTCCCGGGTGGCCGGCCCCACGATGGGCAGCGGCAGGCTTTCCGTGACCAGCAGACGGTTGGGCAGCACCGGCAGCGTGTTCTGCTCGCCGTCTTCGATGGTTGTTAGTTGTTGGTTGTCAGTTGTCTGTTTGTTCTGGCGGCGGGCCTTTTTCTGCGCTTTCTTATCTGTTCCTGACAACTGAGAACCGACAACTGACAACTCGCCTTTGGCCACCACCTTGTAGGTTATGGCTTCGATGGGCAGCTGGCCTTCGGCGGTTTCGGGGATGGTGAGGCTCCAGCTCACGGCCTGGCTTTGGCGGGCGGGCAGATTGAACGCTAGCTGGGCGGGGCTTTGCAGCACGTTCGCCTCAATGGGCTGCTGGGTGCGCGCGTCGAGCAGCAGCAGCTGGGTGCTGCCGCTGATGGGCGCATCGGTGAGGTTGCTGAGCTTGGCGGAGAAGGTGAGCTGGTCGCCTTCGCGGAAGAAGCGCGGGGCGTTGGGCGTCACCTGCAGGCTTTTCTGGGTCACCAGCTCGCGCTGCAGCATACCCGAGTGCAGCTGCTGGTCGTGGGCCAGGGTGAGCAGCTGCCAGCGGGTTACGGCCTCGGGCATCTGGAACTCCAGCACGGTTTCGCCCTGGGCGTTGGTGCGCACGGCCGGCGCCCACAAAGCCGTTTCGCGGAAGTCGGTGCGGGCCTGCACGTTGCTGAGGTCGGGTTGGGCGGTGGATTTAGAAGCACTGCCTGAAGCACCGGCTACAGTATCAGCGTACTCTCGTGCTTCCCCATCCTTCTTAAGTATTGGCACCGTCATCTTCATCATCCGAGAGGCTGATGGAGCCGCCATTGCAGCAGCTTCAACACGGTCTTCCATAGGCGCATTGCCCACTCCTCCTTCCCGACCATTCAGAGGAATTGCTTTATCAGAAACCACATCCTCGCCCATAAAGCCCCACATATTGAGGTGCGGGTAGACGAGGCTCCAGACCGGCCCGGCCACGGGATTGCCATCAAACAGCTCCGTGGATTCTTCCGTGCCAAACCGGCCGTTCCAGGCCAGCACGGCGGGATAGTATGGCCGGGCAAACTCCGGCTCCGCGAAGGAGTGCGGCCGGAAAACGTCCAGCGACTTGTCGTAGAGCGAGGCCAGCATCTCGGCCGCGGCGGGCTGGCCGTTGGCTTGGCGGATGGTGACGCGCCAGGTTTCCTGTTGGCCGGGCTGCAGCTTGTCGCGGAAGGTGGCAATGCTGAGGGCCAGCGGCGCGTGCGGCGTGGCTACCTGCACGGTGGCCGTGTGGTGGTAGAGGCGGTTGTCGCGGATTTGCGTGAGGTGCAGGTGCAGCTGCGCGCCGTCGAGGGCGACGGTGGTCGGGATTTCCACCACGCGCTGCTCGTTGGCGGTCAGCGTGAGCCACTCGTGGCGCAGGGTTTCGCCCTTGGCTTCCACTTCCAGCAGCACCCGCGCCCCGGCGACGCTGCTGCCCACCAGGAAGCGGGCCGGCTGGCCGGGCAGCACGCTGTCCTGCAGGGCCACAAACCAGTCGAAGGTGGGCAGGGGCAGCGTGGCGGCGGTGGCCGAAAAGAGCGTGAAGCGCTGCTCGGCTTTCACCTCCGGCTCGGTGGCGGCTGGCGCGGTGGCTTCCAGCAGGTAGCGGCCGGGCTCCTGGGTGGCCAGCGCGGCGCGCAGGTTGGGCAGCAGGGGCGTTTTGTCGGTGTCGAAGTCCTGGGTGAGCACGAGGGTGCGGGCCCAGGTGCTGTCGTTGTCTTCGCGGGCATAGGCGTCTAGCGGGAAGCGGCGCTGGAACTCTTCGCGGCTTAGGGCTTCGCGCTCGGGCCGGTCCCAGGCGCGGGGGCGCAGGGCGCGGGCGGGCGGCGCGAGGCGGAACAGGCGCAACGTGCCCCGGGCCGGGCGCGGCTCGCCGGCCGCGTTGGTGCTCAGGAGCTGCAACGGCGGCAGCTGCTCGCGGTTGAGCTGCTCGGGCACGTCCAGGCGGAGCGTGAGGGCGCTGGTACTTAGGCTCACGCTTTGCTGGCCAGTGCGGGTTTCGCCGGCTGCGTCGGTCACATCGGCCGTCACCTCAAACGCGTAGCCGGGCCCCCAGTTGCCGCGCTTGCCGGAGCCGGCCGCGGCTTCCCCTTTCGCCACAAACGTCACGACGAAGCCGCCGGCCGAGTCGGTCCGGGTGGTGCCGCTGAGGATTTCCAGCTCGGGCTGGTCGCCGCCGTAGAAGCCGCGGCCGAAGAAGGGCCAGAACGTGCGCCGCACCACCCGGTACTGCACCGTGGCGCCATCGATGGGCTGACCGGCGTAGGCGGTGGCCTTACCGCGCACCGTCACGGATTGGCCCAGCACGGGCGTGCCCGCCACCGGCTCAAACGTCACCTGGAACGTGGGCCGCTTGTAGTCCTCGACGGCAAAGCTGACGTTGCCGGCATCGGTCTGCAAGCTCATTTCGCCGTTGAGCAGGCCCGTAGGCAGCATCAAGGAGCCGTGGAAGGAGCCGAATTCGGAGGTGGTGAAGGGCAGCGTCTGCACGGTCTGGCCGTTCACGTCCACGAGGCGCACCGACACGGCCTGCTTGGTCAGCAGCTGCGACTTGCCGGCGCGGGTTTCGGTGAAGATACCTTTGAAGTACAGCGTCTGGCCGGGCCGGTAGATGGCGCGGTCGGTGTAGAGGAAGGTGCGGCGCTGGGGCTGCTCCAGCTCCCGCGCGCCCCGGCGCGGACCGTAGTAGCCGTTTTGCGTGGTCAGCAGCGAGTCGCGGCCTTGGGTGAGCAGCAGGGCGCGGAGCTGGGTGTTCTGGCCGGTGGCGGTGCCCAGCACAATTTGGGTCAGGCCCTCGGCGGTGGTGGCCTGCGCGGAGCCGCGCCGCTGCTTGTATTGGCCCGCCTTCTGGTCATAATATTGAAAAAAGGGCAGCACCTGCACGCCGGCTTGGGGAGCACCGGTCTGGCGGTGCAGCACCAGCACCTCGGGGCCTTCCTGGGCGGGGGCGTTGCGGCGCAACTCGCTCAGCTCGCTCACGCTCAGCTCGGCGTAGGCGGTAGCCACGCCGGCCTTTTCCTTGGTGGGGGCATCCTCGGCGGTGCTCAGCACAATGAGGTAGTGGCCCAGCGGCAGCGCCGGGCCGGCGTGCTGCACGGTATGGTCGTGGTAGTCGGCGGGGCCAGGCAGCTCCAGTACCCAGGCGGCGGCGGGCTTGCCGGCCAGCACGCGGGCGTAACGCTTCTGAAAACGGTCTTCGTCGTAGCGGGTGGGCTTTTCCAGCTCCCGCAGCTGCCGGGCCGCGCTGATGCGGTAGGCTGTGGCGTACAGCTTCGGCACGTTGCGCACGTTCAGCTTCAGCAGCCAGGGCTGGCCGGGCAGCACGACTTCTTCGGTGGTGAAGCGCAGCTCCACGGCCTCGATTTCCAGCCGCAGGTTGCGGGCCTGCTGGGCGCCCTGCGACTTCGGCCAGGCTTTTTCGGCGGCCAGAGCCAGCGTCCGCGCCTGGGTGGGGTCGGTTTCGCGCAGGCTGTTGGCTTGCTCGAACATAAACCGGCTGGCAATCGGCAAGGCCTTGTAGGTGTCGATGGCGCGCAGCAGGGCGGCGCGGTACAGGGCGTCTTCGTCGGGCAGGGCGGCGTGCTCGCGCACGAAGCGCAGGCGGGCCAGGTCCACATCGGCCAGGGCGGCGGGGTTGGTGGCGGCCTCGCGGAGGCGGAAGGCGGTGAGCTGCTGCAGCACCCGCAGCACCTGCAGCTGCCCGTTCAGCGAGTCGGCCAATGGCGCGGTCAGCTTTAGCTGGGCAAACTCGGCAGCGGAGCCGAACAGGGCCGGATTGGTCAGCTCGAACTGCTCGGCGGGCCGGGTCACGTAGAACTCGTCGTTGCCGAGGCCCTCGATGGCGCGGCGGGCCAGCAGGTCGTAGAGCGTGGGCGTGAGGGCGCGGCTTTCGGCGTCGCCACCCGTCACGGCGTAGCCCAGGGCCGCCAGCTTCAGCTGCTGCTGGCGCTGGGGCTCATCGAGCAGGGAGGCGCGGTAGTGTTGCAGCACGGCGCTGCCCAGGCGGGCGGCATCCCAGGTGCGCAGATCGTTGGCACTCTGGTCGGCGGGGTCGGGCGCGGCGGCGCGGGTCCGGTCGTAGAGCTGGTAGCGGTGCTCCTGGTAATAGTTGGAGTAGAGCTGGGCCAGCAGGCTGTGCAGGATGGGCCGGGCCGGAAACCGCGCCGTTTTCAGGTCGGCCTCTACCAGCGCAATGGCCTTTTCGTCGGCTTCCTCCTCTTTTTGCTCCAGCAGGCGCAGCTTATAGAGCAGGGCGCGCAGGTACTCGGGCGTGTCCTGGCGCTGGCGGGCCTGCTGGTAAATGACCTCTACCAGCTTGTCGGCCGAGGCGGTCTGGTCTTTGGCCAGCAGCTGGTCGATTTTTTTCCAGGCGGCGGGGGTGCCGGGGCCGGCACCCGCCGGCGGGTTTTGGGAGGAGCCAGGGAGCAGCATCAGCAGGGCCAGCAAACTAAAGAGGAAAGAACGCATAGGATGGAAACGACGAGGAAAGGCAAGTTGGTAAAATCCAGATGCCGACCCGGGCCCGATTCCATATCTACCCTAGCAGAATGATGTAGAATGCCACCTCCAACGTCAGAATAAAGGTGTTTTGCAAATCAGTCTATATTCGCGCCGAATCCAACCGCACAGGTTCACTTACTCCTATTACCCTCTCTTATGAAGGCCTTATTCACTACCATACTGGGTTTAGCAACTGTAGCACTGGCGGCTCCCGCCGCTGAGGCACAAATCAGCTTTGGCCCGCGCATCGGGGCTAATTTCGCCGATTTCAGCTACCACACTCAGTCGTCGTATGTTCTCAACTCGCAGATGCGCCTCGGCGCGCAGGCTGGCGTAGCGGCCAACATTGGCTTCGGCAATCTTGCCTTCCAGCCGGCGTTGCTCTACAGCCAAAAAGGCTACCGGGTTGATTTGGAAGATTCCAGCCCCAACAGGTTCTCGACTCATCAGGAAGAACTACGCCTCAACTATCTGGAAGTACCCCTGAATGTGGTGTATACCACTAACGGAGCCACAGGCTTACAAGTATTTGCTGGACCATACTTGGGGCTGGCACTGAGTGGCAAGGGCAAAGAAAAAGGCACGTTCTCTACTGGCGGCCTCAACGATATTTTCGAAGGTAAATACGACGTAGAATTCGCTGACCAAGCCGGTAACGGTAATACAAAAGCCTATTACCGCCGCTTCGACCTGGGCGCCACATTTGGCGTGGGCTACAAGGTTGGCCCAATGCAGGCGCAGCTCGGCTACGCCATGGGTATCAGCAACATTGTCCCCAACGACCAGAACAACGACGAGCCCAAGAACAAAATCCGCAACCGCAACCTACAACTTGGTTTGACCTATTTTTTTGGGGCGAAGTAACCGGCATTACATAGCCACAAAGAAAAGCTGCCGGGTGCACCAGCAGCTCTTCTTTTATGATATACTTTCCCGCTTTGGTTGTGAGACATTCAGGCCACCACGCCTTGGCCCTGCAGCACCCGCTCGGCCTGCGCTACGTGGCGCCGGATGTGGACCACCAGCATTTCCAGCACGTCGGTGAGGCGGGGCCAGAGCAGCGGAATAATGGGGTTGGGGATGCGCACGGCGTTGGCATTCACGCGGCGCGCCTGCTCCAGCAGGTTCAGCAATTCATCCAGCTGGCGGCCGAACACTTCCACCACCGTACGCGGCAGCCGCGAGCCGCTGGGCGCATATTGCTGGGGCGTTTTCAGGGGTTTATCCTTAGGAGACACCTTCATGGCCGCCGTCAGTTTCTGACCAATGTAGCCGTGCTTCACGGTTTCGGCGGGGGTGCTGCCGCGCTCCTGCGCCTGCTTGAGCTTGCGCGTGATGCTGGGCAAATAGAAGCCCCCGATGATGTTGAGATGCTCCAGGCACTGGCCCACGCTCCAGGTGTCGGGCGAGGGGCGGCGGTTCAGCTGGTCGTTGGTCAGGGGCCGGAAGCGCTGCTGCGTCACGTCGCGCAGGGCGGTCAGCTCGGCAGTCAGGCCATCGAAGAATTCGGAGGTGCGGGTGGTGGTCTGACTCATGACGGGGTGCAAACAGGATAGGGAGCGGCAGAACGGCGCGTAATGATACGGGCCGCGGGTGGCATCGGCAATTACGCAGCCTGCATTATAGAAGATTCACACCATTTTCTGATACCTTGTCTACATGTATCGTTTTCTATTTAGCGTCTTTTTCCTGACTATCTCCGGGTTTTCGGCCTGGGCTCAGGCAGTGCCCAGCCCCGGCGAAAATATTGCTTCCCTCGTCACATTTGGGGCCCAGGCCGACCCCAGCTGGGGCGACGACGACTTCACCCAGACCTTCTTTTTCCTGGTGCCCAAGCAAAACCGCCAGCCGGTGTACATCCGGGTCTTCGACCCCGACTGCGGCGGCCAGCTCGACGAAAAGCGCTTTAACTGGAACACCACCACCGAGTTCAGCCTCTACGGCGGCCCCGGCACCCACTCCGCCCCCGACGCCCGCAAGCCCAAACCCGGCGGCAACTTCCGCTCCGGCACGCTGCTCAAGCAGGTGAAATTCGGGGCCAACGCGAAATACGACGGCAAGTGGTACACGTTCGGGCCGCTCAACCCGCTGGAGGGCGAGTACGTGCCGGAGTTTGATGGCTACGTGTTCAAGGTGATTGCGCAGGGCAAAGCCGGCGACGACGGCAACCTCTACCGCTACTTTTTCAGCACCAGCCCCACCCAGAATGTGGCCGTGGAAGGCGGCAACGCCTTCACCTACCAGTATGCCTTCCGGCTGGTGCCCACGCGCCGCGCTATCACGCACCTCTATCCCTACGTCAACGACCGGGTGGTGAGCATCACGCAAAGCAACTTCGACCTCGACGGCGACGTGAGCATCAAGATCTTCAGCGTGGCCAAAAACGGTCACCCGGCCAGCGTCAGCCAGGACAACATCTGGGCCCGCAGCCAGCACCCCATCAGCAGCAAAGAGCACGGCCTCTCGCTGGACATGCGCCTGACCTCGCTCACCAAGGAAGGCAACGACCTGGTATTCTACGTCACCGATCAGTACGACGTGGCGCTGCCGTTTTTCGCCATTCCGCTGGGTGGGCCGCCGCGCTACCGCTACGACGTGGACGTAAAAATCAGGAAGTAAGCGGCTGCTCGTGGAGCCCGCCGGCATTGCTTGGAGGTTAGATACTGCACGCCCTATATTGCTTGGCGCTTATCATTTGCTACCGATATCCTATGCTGACTACTTATGCCGCTGCCTCCTCCCCCACCCACTAAAGCCCAGGCGCCCAGCTCCGGTTTTCGGGCGCGGTTTCGGGCGGCACGGCGGCGCTACTTTGGGTTTTCGCGCCGCGAAACCACCGGCTTTGCGGTGCTCCTGACGCTGTTGCTGGGGCTATTGCTGGCGCCCGTGCTGCTACGGCCGCACCTGCCCGCCTACGACCCCGCCGCCGACCAGCGCCAGCTTGACCAATGGGCTGCCGAGCTGGCCGCCAAACGCCAGCCCCGGCCGGCGTATGCGGGCAACGGCAGCCGCTACCCACGCCGCACGTATCCGCGCCGGCCGCGCGTGCCGCAGGTGGCTCTGGCTCCTTTTGACCCCAACCGGTTTTCCAGCCTCGACTGGCAGGCGCGGGGCCTGCCCGCCTGGCTGGGCGAGCGGCTGGTGAAATACCGCGACGCCGTGGGTGGCTTTCGGGCCAAAGAGCAGCTCCGGCGCGCCTACGGCCTGTCTGACACCACCTACGCCCGCCTCGCGCCCTACATTCAACTGCCTGAGGCCCTGCCGCCGCGCGAGCCGCGCGCCTACGCCAGCCGCCCCTACCCCGACCGGGCCACCGACCCGGCCGGCCGCCGCTTCGGTGCGAACAGCGCTGGCCCGGCCTCAGCCAGTGCCTACCCCCGCAAGCCCCGCAACCTGCAGCCCTTCGACCTGAACACGGCCGATACCACGCAGCTGATGCAGATCCGGGGCATCGGGCGGGGGCTTTCGGCGCGGGTGGTGGAGTACCGGCAGCGGCTGGGGGGCTTCCGCGAGGCCGGCCAGCTGGCGGAGCTCTACAGCCTGCGCGACGCACCCGACCTGGTGGACAGCCTGCGCAAGTACACGTTTGTGCGGCCCGGCTTCGCGCCGGAAGGTGTGGATATCAACAATGCGCCGTTTGAAGTGCTGCAAAGCCACCCCTACGTGGGCAAGCGCCTGGCCCGGGTGGTGGTGGCCTTCCGCCAGCAGCACGGCCCGTTCCGGCAGCCCGCCGACCTGCGCCAGATCCGCATCCTCGACGAGGCCACTTACGACCGGCTGCTGCCTTATCTGCTGATTAAGTGAGGCGGCCCCGGCCGGCGCAGTAGCTTTGCGGGCCCAACCCTCCGGACCTGCCGGGAGTTAAAAGGCTAACCTTTCTTCTGTTTCATGCTGTTTCTGCTGCGCGACAAGCTGTTTCCTATTCTCGTTTTTTTGCAGTCGGTGGTATGCGGCTGCGGCTCGCAGGATGGGCGGGGGAAGTTTGTTAAGATCAACAAGCTCTACAAGGTGGAGCAGACGGGCCGCCTGCGCCAGCAGCTGGTGAAGGAAAGCTCGGGCTTCGCGCTGGCCGGTGTGCAGGAAGATCTGTGGACCCACGGCGACGGCGGCAGCGCGCAGTCGCTGTTCCGCATTACGCCCCAGGGCGACGTGCTGCAAACCCTGAACCTGGCCCCGCTCACCAATATCGACTGGGAGGATCTGGCCCGCGACGACGCTGGCCGCCTCTACATCGGCGACTTCGGCAACAACCAGAACAAGCGCCGCAACCTGGCCATCTACCGCCTCAGCGGCCCCAAATTCAGCCAGATAGACACCATCGGGTTCCGCTACCCCGACCAGCAGGAATTTCCACCGCGCAAAACTGCCCGCAACTTCGACTGTGAGGCGTTCTACTATCACCAGGACAGCCTTTATCTGTTCACCAAAAACCGCGGCAAAGGCCACTACACGAAGCTGTATTCGGTTCCGGCCCGCCCCGGCTCCCACGTAGCCACCCTGCTCGACAGCCTGCGCATCAGCACCTGGATTACGGCCGCCGACATCAGCCCCGATGGGCACACGGTGGCGCTGCTCGGCTACGGCCACGTGTATCTGCTGGAACGCCAGCCCGGCCACCGCCTCTTCGATGGCCCCAAATCCTGCCTTGCGCTACCCACCACCGGCCAGGCCGAAGCGCTGGCATTCATCAACAACACCGACTTCATGGTCAGCAACGAGAAAGGCCGACTCTACCGCGCCACCCGCAAAGCCAGGTAGCCCCACATCACGCAAAACGGCCCACTACCTGAGGTAGCGGGCCGTTTTGCGTGATGTCGAGGTAGCTGATTACGTCTTATTCCTGGGTGCCGGTACGCTTGGGGGTGGCGCCATGGTCGGTATCCTTTTCGCCAGCCGGGCGGTTTTCCTGGCGACTTTGCTGCCCGTAGTTTTGGCTCTGGTCCTGGCTGTCGTAGTCGCCGCGGGCGGGCGAGCCGGTTTGGCTGTTGTCGTTGGCGGCGTCGTACTCGTCGTTGTAGGAGCCGCCGCGCGAGCCGTGGCCGTCCTGGGTGCTGCCGCTGTAGCTGCTGCCGGCGCCAGCGTTGGCTTCTTCAGGAATGGCAGCCGGCCGGCCGGCTTCGTCCTCGGCGCTGGCCTCCCCCGCCGAAGCGGCGGCCGCCCCGGGTGCCGGCTGGCGGTAGTTGCTGTCGTCGGAGTGGCCCTGGTTGTCGTAGCCGCCGCGCGAAGAATGGTCGTCTTCGTGCTGGTTGCGGGTGGTGCCAGCGGCCGCCTGAGGCTCAGCCGGCAGCGGGCTGCCACCCGAGGTGTTGCCATAGTCGGCGCTGTAGCCTTCGCTGTTGCTCACCTCCGAGCCGTTGTCGTTCTGCTGGCTGGTGGGGCTGCCCATGCCCAGGCCGTTGTCGCCGTTGCCTTGCGGCACCTGGTAGCCGTCGTGGTGGGCGGTGGTGTCGGAGGGTGGGGCGGCTTCGCGGGCGGGCTCCGGCGTAAGGTTGCGCGCCTGGTTGCCGTAGCCGCCATGCGTATGCCCGAGGTGGCCGTGGGGCCCAAACTCGCCCCGCTCGGGGCTGCTCTGCTGGTTTTCGAGCCGGTCGGGGTCCTGGAAGCTGGCCTGCGTGCTGCTCAGGTCGGCGCGGCTGGCTTCGCTCCCGACCACGGAATTGCTGTTATCGGCAGCGGCGGGCGCGGCCGAATCCGGCGTGGCGTTATGCGGTGTTTTTTCGTCGTTTTCCATGGGAGTGGCTACCGTTTTTGGCGGGAATAGGCGCGGCAGCTATCCGGCTATACGGGCTCATTTCCCGCATTGTTCGTGCGGGCAGGCAGGCGGCGGTGCTGTTCCGGCCAAATGCGTTTTGCGGCGCCACAACCCGCACCTGGCAGCCGCCCTGGCAGAGGCCGGTGGGCCTTGCATGCCTGATTATTGGAAATAGCTATTAGATTTACCGGCGTCTTTTCCACACTTCCACTACAAGCAGGTTCTTCTATGAAAACGGGCAAAGTGAAGTTCTTCAACGAATCGAAGGGCTTCGGTTTTATCATCCAGGACGAAAACGAGCAGGATATTTTCGTGCATCAAACAGGTCTGATTCACGAAATCCGGGAAAATGACCGGGTTTCCTTCGAGGTAATTGAAGGCAAAAAAGGCCTGAACGCCGTACGGGTAGAGCGCATTGCAGCCGTGTAATACGCGCCTTCCTTCGGCTACTCTAAAGAAGCTCCGGCCCAACGGCCGGAGCTTCTTGCCTTAAACCCTGGCGCATACCGCGCATAAAAAAGCGCCGCCGCATCCGCTCATTCCGAGCAGATGCGGCGGCGCTGCTTTTTCAGCACTTCCGCTAGGGCTTGCGCGAGGTAGCCTGGGCTACACGCACGCCCACAGCCATGAGGCCCGGCAGCTGATCCTGGCGCATGTACTGCTCCAACACCAACTTGTAGGTGCCAGTCTGCCGAAACCGCTGGTTGGGCAGCGCCAGAAACTGGTGGTCGTAGATGTCGCCGGTGCCCTGGCCGCGCGGCTCGCCGGTTTGCGGATCCATCAGAAACATCTGGTGCAGCAGCTGCGACACGGGCTTGCCATCGGGCCCGGTCAGCGTGTGCTTCAGGTACAGGTTGTAGTAGCCGTAGGCCGAGGCGTTGCGCACGTTGAAGTACACGTCGTAGCGCTGCGTGGTGTCGGCAATATCGAACGTAAAGGCTGGCTTTTGCTTCACCGACCAGGTGTAGCCCGAAAAATCGACATTCTTTTCATAGAGCTGACTCTGGTCGCAGGCGGTCAGTGCGGTGGCCAGGCCCAGCAGCGGCAACAAACGAAATAGCTTGAGCATAGACATCAACTACTGATTCAGGAAGCACTGGGAGGAGTGGGAGCCGCGGAGCCGCTGCTTTCGCCCCGGCGGCCACCACGGCGGCCCCGGCCTCCTTCGCGGCCCTCGCGGCCTTCACGGGCGGGTCGCTCAGCGCCGCCGGCACTGCCTTCCGGCGGCGTTGGGCGGGTGCCGGCTTCGCCGGCGGCAGAGCTGCCGCGGCCACCACGCCGCTCACTGCCGCTTCGGCCCTGGCGGGGCTCGGGGGCGCTGCCGTCGGTTGGGTTACGGCGGCCTTCGCCCCGGCCGCTTTCGTCGCGGGTGCCCCCTTCAGCGCTATTGCCGGAACGGTTGCGGTTGTTGCGGCGGTTGAGGGGCCGGGCAGCGGCGCCGCGTGGGCGGCGCGTTTCCTCGGCACCACCCTCGGCCGTCGGCGTGGCGGCCAGGCCGTCAGCATCGGGGGTGGAGGGAGTAGCCGTGGCAGCAGGACGTGGGCGGCCACCGGCGCGTGGCATGGCGGCAGCCGGGCGCTGCTCCTCGGCAGGAGCATCGGCGCGTCCCTTTTTCTTGGGGCGCTTCAGGCGCTTGCCGGCTTTTATCTTGTCATCGAGGCGCTCCAAAGAGCCTTCCACGATGGCCGTAACGTCGGGTTCTTTTTCTTCTTCGCGCAGGGCTACCAGCAGCGTATCTACCACTTCGCCCCGCTTATTCATCTCCTGCACCTCACGCACCCGGTCGGTGGTCAGCACCACCCAGTTGTTGTCGCCGCGCACGGCAAACCACATTTTGCGGCGGAAGATGTCGGTTTTCTGCAGTACGTATTCGCCTTTGGTGGTGATGAGCGGGCGCTGCACCTGCGGAATGTCCTTGAGGGCGTCGAGGTAGGTATCGAGCTCGTAGTTGAGGCAGCACTTGAGGCGGCCACACTGGCCCGAAAGCTTGGCCGGGTTGAGGCTCAGGTTCTGGTAGCGGGCCGCGGTGGTGCTCACGCTTTTGAAGTCGGTGAGCCAGGTGGAGCAGCACAGCTCGCGGCCACACACGCCGATGCCGCCCAGGCGGCCGGCCTCGTGGCGCAGCGAAATCTGGCGCATCTCCACGCGCACCCGAAACTCGTCGGCGAGGCGCTTGATCAGGTCGCGGAAATCCACCCGGTCCTCGGCCGAGTAGAAGAACGTGGCGCGGGTGCGGTCGGCCTGATACTCTACGTCGGAAAGCTTCATTTTCAGGCGCAGCTCGTCCACCACGGTACGGGCCCGGAACATAGTGCCGGTTTCCAGGTCACGCACGGCCTCCCAGCGCTCCACGTCCTGCTCGGTAGCCACCCGCAGGATATTGCGGATGTCCTTGGAGTCGGTGGGCACCTTTTTCTTTTTCATCTGCAGGCGCACCAGCTCGCCCTTGAGCGAGACGTGGCCCAGGTGCCAGCCGCTGCCGCCGGCCTCAATCACCACGGCGTCGCCGGTGATGAGGGGCAGGTGGCTGGCGTTGCGGTAGAAGTCCTTTCGGCCGCCTTTAAAGCGGATTTCGACTAGGTCGAAGCCCTTGAAGTCACTGGGGGTATCTAAATCCTGGAGCCAGTCGAAGACATTGAGACGCGTACAGCCGCTGCTACAGCTGCCTTTCGAGCCGCAGCCCGAGGCAGAATTGGTAGAGCAGCCTCCACCGGATGAGCCGGATGAGCAAGTAGAACAGGCCACTGGTGAGGTATCTATATAGTGAAGCAGCGCACCGCGCTGCGGAAAGTCGGTTTCAGACAAAGATACAGAAATCGGCTACGGAAGGCCGTGCCCGTTGTGAGGCCCGCCACGCCGGCCGCCGCCGGGCCTAACATTGATAGGGCAAAACCAATGAGACGGTACGGCCTGCAGCGCAACCAGAATGATAAAATACCTATTCCGCCCCAATCTTCATCATTCCTTCAGCAACGCACGGAAAGTCAGCTTTTTGGGCATCACGGAAAGAATAATAAAAAGCCCCTATGTGTATAATTCTGTCAATCATATCAAACATATTTTGTGATATCAGCAATAAGTTCGTAAGTTTTCAGCGCAATTCGTTCTTTCACTCCCACAACCAACCCAACCATTTTCATGAAAGCACCCCGTTTACTGACTCCTCTGGCCCTGATGCTCGGCGCCGCCATGTCGCTTTCTTCGTGCGAAAAGAAGCAGGAGGTACTTGCCAAAAATGAACTCTCCGAAGAAACTATCGGCCAGATCCGGACCCTCGGCTTTGGTACTTCGGATGCCCGCAAAGTGGAAGAAGGCGTGGTAGTGGAAGGCGACATCCTGCTGACCAACGAAGTGCTGGCCAGCGGCCCGCAGAGCCAGCTCATGCGCGTAGGCGAAGACGAGCAGTACCGCACCACCAACCTGGTGACCGGCCTGCCCCGCACCCTCACCGTGCGCCTGGTGGGTACCTTCCCGTCGGCTTATGTGTCGGCCGCTGACGAAGCCATCCGTCGCTACAACGCCCAGAACCTGCGCCTGCGCTTCGTGCGCATCACCTCGGGCACGGCCAACCTGCCAATCACGTCGGCCAACCTGGGCCCCGGCGTACTGGGCCAGTCGGGTGGCTTCCCTTCGGGCGGCAACCCCGCGCCTGGCTTCAAACTGTCGCCTACGGCTATCAACAGCTCCAACGTGAACTACATCGCCACCATCATGGCGCACGAAATCGGGCACGCTATCGGCTTCCGCCACACCGACTACTTCAACCGTGCGTATAGCTGCGGCGGCTCCACTGCCAACGAAGGCGCCAGCACCGTGGGCGCTGTCCTCATCCCCGGCACGCCCTCGGGCGCCGATCCAAGCTCGTGGATGCTGGCCTGCGTAGGCAACGGCGTAAACCGTCCGTTTAACTCGAACGACGTAACCGCCCTCAACTACGTGTACTAATCGTCCCGCTTCAGGCATAGCCTGACAGATAAGGCCCCGGTTCTGCAAAGAGCCGGGGCCTTTTTCTGTTCGCAGACTTCTGCCAGGCGGCGCGGCCTCAGCCCACGGCTCCCGTAGGCCTGCGTGGTGCCCGGCTGCACCTCACGGGCGGGCATTGACACGGCAGGTGTTGGCCGGATATGCCGGCTGGCGTCCATTTCTCTCCTCCCCTGTTGCCTACTACCCAACAAGCTCCCCCACAGGCACACCCGTTGTCAAGGCGGCCCTCCTGCTCCGGCGCGTACCAAGACCGGTGCCGCCCCCGGCGTGTGCCAAGGGCGGCAGCTACAGCACCACAATGCGGCGCGTAACCTCGCGGCCGCCCGGGGCGCCGATGCGTAGCAGGAACGTACCTGGCTCCAAGCCCCGGGTATCGAGGGTCTGCTGGGCGGTGTTTTCGGTGGTCAGGTCGAGGCGCAGGCGGCCGGTCAGGTCGAACAGCCGGATGCGCAGAGCCTGGTCGCGGGGCCCGACGATGGTGAGTGGCTCGCCGGCCGTCACCGGCACCGGGTACACCAGCACATCGGCTGGGGCGCGCAGGAAGAAGGCGGCTTCCACCGCGCTGTAGTACACGCGGCCGTTGTCGAGCTCCAGCCGGGCCCGGTATTCGGCGCGCCCGGGCGCGGGGCGGGGGTCGGTCAGGAGCAGCGTGAGGCCGGGCACGGGGCTGATGGTTTGCACCGGGCCGAAGCTGCCATCGGGGGCGCGGCGCTCCAGGGCCACCTGCCGCAGCTGGTAGGTGCTGCTCAGCAGCAGCCGGAAGCGCACGGTGTCAGCCACAGGCTGCACCGGCAGAAACGAGCGGATGTAGCAGCCGTTGTTGGTGGGCCCGGCATCCACGGTCAGGCTTTGCTCGCGCAGCCGGCCGCCAACGCGGGGCGCCACGGCGAAGTAGCGGGCGGCGGCCTCGGCGGGCGGCAGCGTCAGGGTGGTATCCGTGAGCAGGCGGTAGGGCTCGAGGTGGGTGGCGCCGAGGCGGTACAGCTGATACTGGGTGGCGCCGGGCACGCGGCTCCAAGCCAGCCGGGTTTCCTCGGGGCAGCTATAGAGCACCTGCAGAGTTGGAGGCGCGGCCACAAAAAACGTGTCCGACTCCACCGTTTCTGAGCCCGACTGCAGCCGCAGCCGGCCCAGCGTGGGCGTGGTGGGGGTGGTCCAGCGCAGCGTCTGCGGGGCCAGATCTGCGTTACTCACCAAACTCCAGGCGGTCTGGCCCGCCGGCTGAAACTCCAGCCGGGCGGTAGTGGCTGGCCCGGCCCACTGCCAGCGCAGCAGCGCCGTCTCTGCCGCCCGCAGGTTGCGGGCCGAAGTCGGGTGCACCCACGTCAACCCCGATTCCAGCTCGAAGGCCAGGCTGTAGGCCTGGGGGCCCTGCGTTAGCTGGTAGCCCCGCACGCGCAGCTCATAGGTGCCGGCGGCGGGCAGGTCGAGGGTGATTTGCTCGGCATTGTCGCGGTGATTGGGGCGGCGGCGGGCAGGGCGGGCCAGCGAATCGGGGTGCGGATAGGCGCTGAGCGTCCAGGGCAGCCAGCGCTGGCCGTCGGTGGGGCGCACCAAGGTCAGGTCTAGGTCGTTGAGCAGCGGGGTGGCGGCGTTGGCGGCGGCGGCGGGGTCGGTCCAGCACAGGGTGGCCTTGAGCCGATGCACGCCGGCCGGCACCGTCAGCGTGAATACCTGCTCCTGCCCGGCCGCCACGCTGCCGCCCCGAAACCGGCCGTCGAGCATGGTCTGCACGGCGCCCAGGGCGTCTACTTGGCCGTAACCGGCCACAAAATCGACGTTGGGCCGACCGGTATCATCGGCCGTGTTCAGCAGCACGGCCCGCAGCAGCGCCGCCGAGGGTAGCACGCCGCTGCGTTGCCGGTGCGCGTGCTGGGCCAGCAAGCTCACGCCCGACACCAGCGCCGCCGCATCGGAGCTGCCGCCCTCGCCGAAGGCCACCAGTTCGGGCTTCACGCGGCCGTCGGCGGCGGGGCCGCGGGAGCTGAGCGGGGCCACCTGGCCTAGGGCATCGGTAGCGCCCACGCTCAGGGTGTTTTTGGCGTTTTTGAATTCCCCGGTGAGGTTGGCGGTGGCCGCCAGCCCGGCGTAGGGGCCGGCCGGCGCGGGCCGGTTACCGGAGTTGCCGGCCGAGAAGACGTGCAGCAGCGTGGGATACTGCGCGGCCTGCTCGTCGTAGGCGCGGGCCTCCTGGCCGTAGAAATTCTCCACGCTCACCCCATAGGAGTGGTTCTGCACCGACACGCCCTGCGCTGCCAGGCCGGGGCCGTCGTCGGGCAGCAGGTTGGCGTAGCTGGACTGGGCAATGCGGGCCTGCCAGGCGGCGCCTTTGCCGTTGGGGCCGGAGTTGCCGCCGCCCGCAATCAGGGTGGCCATGGTGGTGGCGTGCGAGTTCAGCAGCGCGGCCTGCGGATCGGGGTTTACGAGGCGGCCCCGGAAGTCGAGGTCGTTGAGGTCGAGGGGGGCTTCCTTCACCGAAACCGTGAGGCCCTGCCCGGTAAGCTGGGGGTAGCGGGCGTGCACGGCCGTGACCTTATTGGCCGTGAAGTCGGTTCCGTTGACCAGCCGCTCGGGCCGGGCCTCCCGGTCGGCGGCCTGCACGAAGCTCACCCAGGGGCAGGCGGCCAGCGCGGGGGCGGCCACGCCGCGCACGCGCAGCAGCCGGGGCTGGCGCGGCTCGGGCTGCACGGTGGCGGCCGGGTACGTGCGCGCCAGCCACTCCCGGAACGCAGCAGCATCGGTTACGCTCACGCGCAGCAGGCGCGGGGCGCGGGCTTCGGCGAGGCCGGGCGCCAGCCGGCCGTCGGGCCGATTTTGCTGCTGGGCCTGCCCGGTGCTCAGGCCTGCTCCGGCCGCCAGTATTCCCATGAATAAACGGAACCTGATTCGGCGAAAAAGAGCAGCAGACATAACGGAGAAATGGTTGTGGCAGAGCAAACAGGACGGTAAAGAACAACCAGCGTCGTTCTATCCAAATGTAGGCAGAAATCTGCCAGTCCGGCTGGTGTAACAGCACGCCGAAACCGTCGGTTCAACGGCCGGTTAGCCCAAAAAAAAGAGCCTACCAACGGGTAGGCTCTTTTGCAGAAGCGGCCAGGTCTAGGGCTTGAGCACCACTTTGGTGCAGTTATCCTTTTTGTTGCGGAAAATATCGTAACCGTGGGCAGCCTCCGACAGCGGCAGGCGGTGCGAGATGATGTCGTCGAGCACCACTTTGCCCTCTATCACATACTGCAGCAGCTTGTCGATGTGCTTCTGGGCCGGCGCCTGACCGCCGCGCAGGGTGATGCCTTTGTCGAAAAACTGGCCAATGGGAAAATTGTCGAACGGCGTGGCGTACACGCCCAGCACCGTCACGGTGCCGCCCCGGCGCACGGCGCTCATGCAGGCCTCCAGCACTTTGGGCGAGCCTTTTTCCAGGTTGAGCACGGCCTTGGCGCGGTCCAGCAGGTCGCGGTCGGGCTCGAAGCCCACGCATTCCACGCACACATCGGCGCCGCGGCCCTCGCTCATGGCCCGGATCTGCTCGATGACGTCTTTGGCGTTGTCCCAGAGAATGGTTTCGGCCTGGGCCGATTTCTTCGCCAGATCCAGCCGGTACTGCTGGGTATCGACGATGACGACCCGGCCGGCCCCGCGCAGCCACGCCGACTTGGCGGCCATGATGCCCACCGGCCCGGCCCCGAAAATGGCCACAAACTCGCCACCCTTCACGTCGGCCCAGTCGATGCCGGAGTAGCCGGTCGGGAAGATGTCGGTCAGGAACAGGGCCTGCTCGTCGGTCAGCGAATCGGGGATGACGCGGGGGCCGTAGTCGGCGTAGGGTACGCGCACGTACTCGGCCTGGCCGCCATTGTAGCCGCCGTAGAGGTCGGTGTAGCCGAACAGGGCGCCGCCTTTCTCGGTCAGCAGGCCGCCTTCGGGGCCGTAGTGGTCGGGGTTGGAGTTTTCGCAGTGGCCGGGCAGCTCGTGGTTGCAGAAGTAGCAGGTGCCGCAGGCAATCGGAAACGGCACCACCACCCGGTCGCCGACCTTGATTTTGCCGCCGACTCCCTTCCCAACTTCCTCCACGATGCCCATGAACTCGTGGCCCAGCACCATGGGCCGAGGCTGCGGAATGCTCCCGTTGTAGATGTGCAGGTCGGAGCCGCAGATGGCCGTGCTGGTCACCCGGATAATGGCGTCGCGGGCGTCTTCAATCTTCGGATCATCCACGGTGTCTACGCGGACGTCCTTCATTCCATGATACACGAGAGCTTTCATAAGCGGCGGAGTATGGGAGGAAGAAAAACAGGAGCCACGCAGCCTGCGCGGCCCTACTTTATTCCTAACGGCCTACCTCTGCTAGAGTTATGGCTCGGCTTCGCCGGCCGAGACGGTTCCGGCCGCTCCTACCCTACAGCTTGTACACCTGCAGGCCCGCCTGCGTGAACAGGTAGGCATAGTTCTCGCCCAGCAGCACCTGGCGCACTTCTGCCACGGGCACGCCGGCAGGCAGGGGCACCGTACGCTGCGCCAGCGTATAGAGCTGGAACAGCTGCACGGCGCCATCGGCCAGAAAATACAGCTCATCGGCGCGGAAGCCCACGGTGCTGAGGCCCGGGAAAGGCAGCTTTTTACGGTAGTTGCCCAGGTTGTCGAACACGTAGATGCCATTCACCCGGTCTACCAGGTAGAGGTTGTTCTGGTATTCGCGCAGAAACCGGAAATCGGGCCGAGAGCGGCCAATCAGCAGGTCGAGGGGCGTGGACACGGTGAAGCGCCGAGTGGCGGCATCGAATTGCCGCAGCGTCAGGTCCGACTCGTTGAGCAGCCAGAGCCGGTCGTCGGGGGCCAGGGTGGCGGCCCGGGCGGTGCCGTCGAGCAGGTCCAGCAGGTTGAATTCGCCCAGCGGCGCCGCGAACCTATCCAGCAGCAGCAGCTGTTGGCGGTCGTCGTAGAACACCAGAATCTTGGTGGTATTCCAGGCTTCCAGCTGGGCCACGTGGCCAGGCTGGGGCGGCGAATACACGTTCAGGGCCTGCCCGTCGGGGCCGTACTGGTGGATATTGTCGCGCGAGTCAGCCACGTATAGGTTACCGCGGCGGTCCAGCGACGCCACGCCGGGCTGGGGCAGCGCAATGGTGCGCACCAGCTGCCAAGCGCCGGTACCGGCGGCAAGCGCCTGGGTTGCGGCCGGGGCGGCAGCGGCTGGCGCCGGCTTGCCGGGCGGCACCACCGAGGCCGGCGTGGGGGCCGTGGTCTGAGCTTGGCTTAGAAGTGAGCACTGAGAACTAAGAACTGAGAAGATAATGGCTATACGAAGCCAACGCTGTGCCCTAGCCGTTGCACTTCTCACTTCTCCCATCTCATTTCTCACTTCTAGCTTCTTACTTCTCGAAATGCTGCAATGCCAGGTCCGTACCATCATAGACGCCATAGGAGCAATAATTGACCCACTCGCCGAGGTTGAGGTAGCGGCTGCCGGGTGCAACCTGTACGTCGAGCGGCAGGTGGCGGTGGCCGAACACGTAATAGTCGTGGTGGAAACGCTTTTCCAGCTCCCGGCAATACACCAGCAGCCACTCGTCCTCGCCGAAATACTGCGCATCGGCGGCGGCGTTCTGAATGCGGCTGCGGCGACTCCAGCGGTTGGCAATACCGATGCCCAGATTGGGGTGCAGGCGCGCAAACAGCCACTGCGACATCGGCGAAGCAAACACGCGCTTCAGCATCTTATAGGTGTAGTCCTTGGGGCCCAGGCCGTCGCCGTGCCCGATGTGGAACTCGCGCCCACCAATCTGCTGGCTCACCGCATGCCGCAGAATCGGAATGCCCAACTCCTTAGTAAAGTAGTCGAACATCCACATATCGTGGTTGCCGGTGAAGAAGATGATGGGCAGCCCGGCATCGGTCAGCTCGGCCAGCTTGCCCTGCAGCCGGATAAAGCCCCGCGGAATGGCGTGCCGGTATTCAAACCAGAAGTCGAAGATGTCGCCGAGCAGGTAGATGGCAGCGGCGTCTTTGGCCACTTCATCCAGCCAGCGCACAATTCGCCGCTCCCGCTCCAGCGAGCTGGCGGCATCGGGGGCACCAAGATGGAAATCGGAAGCAAAATAGATGCGGCGGCCGGGCGGCAGCGGCAGATCAGGCAGGCGGGGTGGCGGGGTCGGGTTCGTCATCCAGCAAAAACAGGGCGAGGCTGCGCGGGCCGTGGGCACCGAGCACAAGGGTCTTTTCAATATCAGCCGTGCGGCTGGGGCCGGTCGTGAGCGAAATCATCGACGGCAGATGGTCGGGGCCGTAGTGGGCCTGTAGGCGCTGCAGCGCGTCGCCGATGTCGGCCACGACCTGGGAGGTGCGCGCAAACACTAGGTGCTGATCGGGATAGATGCTGAGGCGGCGGCCGCTGCCGGTGGCGGCACTCACCAGCACGCTGCCCGTGCGGGCAATCAGGGCCTCACAGGTGGTCAGGCCCGCATCGGCGTGAGCCAGGAAGTCGGTTTCGTCCTGCCGGAACACGAGGCCGCCCGCGTGCAGCAGCTTCTTCAGCTCCGGCTCCCACACGTAGAGGTTGTCGAGTTCTTTCTCCTTTTTGTAGGCGAAAAGCTGGTCGTAGAAATGCTCTTCCGACTCGCAGAAATACAGCTGCCCGCCCACGCGCACGAAGCTCTCGGCAAAGGCAATGGCCAGGTCGTCGGCCGCCACCGGGTGCAGCGGGGCCGTGAAGTCGGGCGCGGGCTTGGGCGGCGTGGGCTGCCGAAGCGCTTCACGGATGCGGCGCAGAACAATGTCGCGGGACGATTCGGGCATAGCCCAAAGATAACAGGCCCGCCCGGACCAGCGGCCTCGTGAATATTTTTCGCCCAAATGGCCCAATAAGAGGACTCATTTGGCGGACCATTTTGGGACCAGCCGAATAGCGCGTGGCAGCCTTCAGATCAATTCATCCGGCACTCACCGACAATTTCAAGGTATTGGAATAGTATCAGATAGGGTTTCAGCGACATTTCACTTTAATGTACTTATTATCTGCAGTGTCCCATTTTCTTGTCACTGAATTATATCCTATATTTCTTAACCCTTAGGACACCTAAAACCAGCCAAATAGACTTAATTTTGCCTTTCACCATCTCGGTCTATGGATAAAAATTACTATTTTATACAGGTATTGTCTAGTACACCGGGCTTCGCTCGCTCTTGGCGGGGCGTTGGTCTGCTAATGGCTTTCATCCTACTGGGGCTGCGTGCCTCGGGCCAGACGCCGGATAGCGCTCTGGTAGACGGCATGCGCAATATTTCGCTGGAAAACATTGACGTGGCGCCGGCTGCTGTTGATACCAAAGGCTGGCTGCTGCTCGACAAGGACATTCAGACCGAGCTGGATGGTGCCGTCACGAACCTCTACAACTCCAAGCACGACCAGGCCGAGAAGCAGTTTCGCTCCCTGCGCCGCCGCTACCCGCAGCACCCCATGCCCTATTTCCTGCTGGGGCTGAGCCAGTGGTGGAAGATTATGCCCAGCAACGCCACCAACCCGCTGCACGACAAGCTGTTCTTCGCGTACATGGATACGGCCATCACCAAGGGTGAGCGGCTATATGAGCTGGATAATAAAAACTACGAGGCCTGCTTTTTCCTGGCGGCCGCCTACGGCTTCGATGCCCGCCTGAACGCTGAGCGCCACAACCTGCGCAAAGCCACCGTCAGCAGCAAGCGCGCCCTCGACTATCTGGAGCGCAGCAAGGAAGCCAACGGCCTGAGCCCGGAGTTTCTGCTGGGCCAGGGCTTGTTCAACTACTACGCCGCCTGGATTGCGGATGAGCACCCGTGGCTGCGGCCTATTCTGCTGCTGTTTCCGAAAGGCAACCGCCAGCTGGGGCTGCAGCAGATTCGCAACGTAGCGGCTAATGGCTTCTATACCGGCCCGGAATCCAAGTATTTTCTGCTCAAGATTTTAAGCAGCGAAAAAGAAAACAACCCAGCAGCAGCGCTGCAGGTAGCGCGCCAGCTCAACACTGCTTACCCCGACAACGGCTACTTCGAGCGGTGCTATGCCATGCTCAGCTTCAACAACGGCGAGTTCCGCAAGTGCGAGCAGGTCAGCCTCGATATTCTGGACAAGCTCAACCGCGGCATGCCGGGCTACGAGGGATTTGCCGGCCGCTACGCCACCTATTACCTGGGCTGGCTGAACTTTACCAAGTACAAAAACAAATCCAAGGCCAAGGAGTATTTCCAGCGCTGCATCGTTTTTTCGGAAGTAACCGACCAGATGGGACCCGGCTACTACGTGCACGCCAACTACAACTTGGCACGCATTGCCGATGAAGAGCACAACGTGGCCGCTGCCCGCCGCTACTATCAGGTAGTGATGGAAAAAGCCGAGCGCAAATCGGACATCTATACCGAAGCCCGTGAGTACCTGAAGACCCGCCGCAACCTGAAAGCTAACTCCGGCATGCGCCAGAGCACAGAGTATTCGGCGGGTCTCGAGCGTCAGCCTAAGGCCAACGCTAAACCGCAGGCGTCGCAGGAAGGCAAAGGCAAGTTCCGCCAGTAACTCCGGCGGCAGTCTGGGCTTCCTTGGCCTCCTTCTGTTTGCCAGTAGCGCGAAGCATCTGCTCCGTGCCTCGTCGGATAAGGCTGGAGGCAACAACGGAACGGGAATCGTTGGCTTCCGGCGAAATTGAGCAGGCCTAGCCCTGGCGGCAAAACCCGAAGTAAAGAGTTGCGCTACCGGCTAATGCCCCGCTCTGCTAAAGCACAGGCGATGGCCGAACATCATCGGTGCAGCCACGACCTAAAACAAAGAAGCCAGCCCGTTGGGGCTGGCTTCTTTGTTTTGATTAGCGCAGGGCGCCTTACATCGGCGTTACGGCCGAGCCGCTAGGCTCAGAGGTGGCGCCAGTGGAACCGGGGCGGTCGGCGTCAACGCCGGGCAGGTTCAGGTCGGGCAGGTCGTTGCTGAGGGGCACGCCGGGGTGCTCCTGCTTCCGCTCGCTCAGGGTTTCCGAGCGGTCGGTGCCGGCCATGTGGGCCTGGTAGTTGGTTTGCACACCGTGCGGGCGTTTGCCCACAAGGCGCTCCAGATCATCCTGCAACAGCACTTCCTTCTCCAGCAGCTCCTTGGCCACCACTTCCAGCTCGTGCCGGCGTTCGGTGAGCAGCTCCTTGGTCCGGATGTAGGCGTTTTCGATGATGGTGCGCACTTCCTCGTCAATCATCTGCGAAGTAGCTTCCGAGTAGGGCTTCGAGAAACCGTACTCATTCTGCCCTTTCGAGTCGTAGAAGGAAATGTTGCCCAGCTTGGCGTTCATGCCGTACATCGTCACGATGGAATAAGCCATCTTGGTGATGCGCTCCAGGTCGGAAAGAGCACCGGTCGAAATCTTACCGAACACGATGTCCTCGGCAGCCCGACCACCCAGGGTCATGCACATTTCGTCAGTGAGCTGCTCGGTGTTGTAGAGGAACTGCTCGCGCGGCAGATACTGCGCGTAGCCCAGCGCCGCCACCCCTCGGGGCACGATGCTCACTTTTACCAACGGGTCGGCGTGCTCCAGGAACCAGCCCGCAATGGCGTGGCCGGCCTCGTGGTAAGCCACAATGCGCTTCTCGTCGGGGCTGATGATCTTGTTTTTCTTCTCCAGGCCCCCGATTACGCGGTCCACGGCATCGGTGAAGTCCTGCATGGTTACCATCTTCTTGTCGCGGCGGGCGGCAATCAGGGCGGCTTCGTTGCAGACGTTGGCAATTTCAGCACCGGCGAAACCGGGCGTCATGGCCGCCAGCTTACGGGCTTCCACGTCCGGGCCGAGCGTAATCGGCTTCAAATGCACTTGGAAAATCTCGGTACGACCGTTGATGTCGGGCTTGTCGATGCTGATCTGGCGGTCGAAGCGACCGGGACGCAGCAGGGCCGAGTCCAGCGTATCAGGGCGGTTGGTAGCGGCCAGGATAATAACCCCGGAGTCGGTACCGAAGCCGTCCATCTCCACCAGCAGCGAGTTGAGCGTGTTTTCGCGCTCGTCGTTGCCGCCGGGCACGTTGCCGCGGCTGCGGCTGCGGCCGATGGCGTCAATCTCATCAATGAAGATGATGCAGGGCGCCTTGGCTTTGGCCTGCTTGAACAGGTCCCGAACCCGGGCCGCGCCCACGCCCACGAACATCTCCACGAAGTCGGATCCCGACAGTGAGAAGAACGGCACGTCGGCTTCGCCGGCTACGGCCTTGGCGAGCAGGGTTTTGCCGGTACCGGGAGGACCTACCAGCAAGGCACCTTTCGGAATCTTACCACCAAGGACGGTGAACTTGCTGGGGTTCTTGAGGAACTCCACAATCTCCTGTACTTCCTCTTTGGCTTCTTCCAGACCGGCCACGTCCTTGAACGTGATTTTCACCTTGTCGCCGCCATCAAAGAGGGCAGCGCGGCTTTTGCCGATGTTGAAGATCTGGCCGCCGGCCCCTGCCCCACCGCTCATGCGGCGCATCAGGAACCAGAAGCCCACGAACAGCAGAATGGTGAAGCCCCAAGTGGTAATCAGGTCGCCGTAGCCGGTGCGCGTATCGAAGCTCAGGCCGATGCGCTTTTCCAGCGGCACGTTGGCCTGCAGCTTCTCGAAGTCCTCCTTGAAGGTTTTGCCGTCGACCACCTGGAACCCGAACTGCGGGCTGGTGTCGAGGGTGAGCGGGCCGCGGCGGCTGAGCAGCTGGTTGTAGCGGCCCGACTTGATGGCTTCGTTGCGCAGCGCCACCTCCACCATGCGGCGGTCCGTGAGCAGCTTCACGTCGCGCACGTCGCCGGCGGCGTACATCTGCTCGAATTTTTGCTGGTTGATTTCTACCGTGCTGCCGCTTTGGTTGAAAAACAACCAGGCGCACAGAAACAGCACCAACCCCGCCAGCAGCCACAGCTGCATCCCGGGTTTGGGAGCAGGCGTGGGCAGCATGGGCTTTTTCTTTTTGGGCGTGTTATCAGACATGAATAAGGTTAGCTAAAGCACAAAACAAAGGCGGAACACCCCACCCGAACGTTTGTTCCCGGAAGCAGACGCAGCCCGCCGGCTTTTACCTTACCGGGCCGGCACCGTTTCTTCCTCCACGTACCGAATTTCGGCGTCGCCCCAGAGCTCTTCCAGCGCGTAGAACTGGCGCCGGTCGCGCAGGAACACGTGCACTACCACGTCGACGTAGTCGAGCAGCACCCACTCGCGGTTGGTGCGCCCTTCCGTCTGCCAGGGATTCTGGCCAGTGAGTTTTTCCACTTCTTCTTCCACCGAGCGCGCAATGGCTTCGATTTGAGTATCTGAGGAAGCCGAGCAGATGATAAAATAATCCGCTACGGCGTTTTTAAGTTCTTTGAGATTGAGCACAACGACGTCAAGCGCCTTTTTCTCCTGCATGCCGCGCACGACTACATCTGCCAACTTGTCCGAATCCTGTCGAACCAGGGTACTTTTCATGGGGTATTGTTAGGTTTGAACGTCACAAAGTACGAAAATCAAGTGGAGCCTCTTTCCCCGCATACTCTCTTCACGGGCCGCCAGGTGCACTGGCTGCCCGAATGTGCCTCCACAAACAGCGAAGCACAGCATTTGCTTGGCGAAAACCGCGCCACCGACGGCTGCGTGGTTATTACCGACAAACAGACTGCCGGAAAGGGTCAGCGGGGCAACACCTGGGAGGCTAAGCCCGGCGAGAACCTGACGCTTTCGGTAGTGTGGCGGCCTGCCTTTCTGGCCGCTCAGGACCAATTCCTGCTCAGCCAGGCCGTGGCCCTAGCCGTGCACGACTGGGCATGCACGCTACTGGGGTTTGGCAATTTGTTGCGGGTGAAATGGCCCAACGACCTGCTGTACGGCAACCAGAAGTTTGGCGGCATCCTGATTGAAAACACGCTCAACGGCACAATGATTCAGCATAGTGTGGTAGGAATCGGGCTGAATGTCAACCAGCAGGAATTTGGGGTGCCCACGGCCACGTCGCTGGCGCTGCTGACCGGGCGCGCCTATGCCCTGGCCCCGCTGGCCTCGCGGCTGCTGGAGTGCCTGGAGCGGCGCTACCTGCAGCTGCGCGCCGGCCGCATTGCCGCCCTCCGCTATGATTACCTGCACGTGCTGTACCGCTACCAGGAGCCGCATTCCTTTGAAGTAGGCGGCCAGCAAATCACTGGCGAGATTGTGGGCGTCGACGATGCCGGCCGCCTAGCGCTGCAGGTGCAGGACCAGCTCCGGCACTTCGACCTGAAAGAAATCCGGTATCTGCTCTGACAGCTCAGCCGGCCAGGGCGGCGGAGCGGCAAATGCCCGTATTTTATTGATCATCAGGCAGCCCATCCGCGTATTTACCCAAGTAGTTCGGCAGGCGTTAAACCCAACGCAACCGTTTGCCTCCAATTGGCATCTGTGCTTCTGGAGCGCGGCCGGCAATTAGGCATGGTGCTTGATTTACTGGCGGCAGCGCTGGCCCCGGCCTCCTGCAGCCCGGCCGCTTTTAAGTGCAAAAACCCTATATTTGGAATAGCCCGCTTTCGGGTGCCGTTCCCTGACTTTCACGAATCATGAAAATATCTACGCGTTTTTTTGGGATGGTGGGCTTGCTGCTGGCCTCGCTCACGGGCTACGCGGCCACGGTGGTGGTGCAGGTCGGCGGCGCCGACGGCTCCAACGTCTTCTCGCCCCAGAACGTCACCATCCGCCCCGGCGACCAGGTACGCTGGGAGTGGGTATCGGGCTTCCATCCTTCGGTGGCCGATGACGGCGTGTCGTTTGCTGCTTTCAATGTATCGGCCAATGCTCCGGCCACGCGCGGGCCGTTCACGGCGCTGGGTACCATCACCTACCACTGCCAGCCGCACGCCTTCCAGGCGACACCCGGTGGGCCTTGGCAGGGTATGGTGGGCAGCATTACGGTGAGTAATGCGCCGCTGGCTACTCTCGACTCGAAAGCAGCCGCCATTGGCCTCAGCCTCTACCCCAACCCCAGCAAGGGCATGGTGATGCTGACGGTGAACCAGAAACCTGGTGCCGAGTACAAGCTGCGCCTGAGCAACATCATCGGGCGGGAAGTGCGCACGTTTACCCTGCGCCCCGAAGCGGCCACCAACGGCATGCCCCTGAACCTGTCCGATCTGCCCGCTGGCATGTACGTCTACAGCCTGCTGCTCCACGACAAAGTGGTGGCCACCAAGCGGCTGGTGCTGCAGAACTAACCTGATTCCTTTTGTTTCTTTTCGAAGAAAGCGGCCCACTGTTCGGGCCGCTTTTTTTTGTGCGCTTTGCACGCCAGCCGCGCTTTCGGGCGTTTGGGCGGGTGCGGCGCGGCCGGATTAATTCTCTACTTTTGGCATTCTCTACTTTCTGCATCACTTTAATCCCATCGGGTCATGCCCGGCGGACGGGGCTTGCCCCGTCCTACCCCAAGACGTATGCGTTCCTACAAAAGCCTGAATGACGTAGTGGGCTGGCTGGTTTTTGCCATTGCCACCCTCACCTATCTGCTCACGCTCGAACCCACGGCCTCGTTCTGGGACTGTGGCGAGTTCATTGCCTGCTCCTACAAGCTGCTGGTGCCCCACCCTCCCGGGGCGCCCACGTTCCTGCTGCTGGGCCGCATCTTCTCGCTGTTTTCGTTCGGCGACGTCACGAAGGTGTCTGTGCTGGTGAATGCGCTGTCGGCGCTGAGCAGCTCGTTTACGGTGCTGTTTCTGTTTTGGAGCATCACGATGCTGGCCAAGAAGCTGGTGCTGCACCGTCCGGTGGCAGGCCACACGGTGCCTGGCACGCCGGAGCCTACTTCGGGCCAGACGCTGCTGATTCTGGGTGCCGGCGCGGTAGGTGCACTGAGCTTTGCCTTCTCCGACTCGTTCTGGTTTAATGCCGTGGAAGGCGAGGTGTACGCCATGTCGTCGTTGTGCACGGCGGCGGTGGTCTGGATTATGCTGAAATGGGAAAACCGCGCCCACGAGGCCGATTCCGACAAATGGCTGATTCTGATTGCCTACGTTATCGGCCTCAGCATCGGGGTTCACTTGCTGAACCTGCTGGCCGTGCCGGCACTGGCTTTCATCTACTACTACCGCCGCACCGACAACCCTACTACCATAGGCGGCGTGGTTACGCTGGTCGTGAGCCTCGTGATTGTGGGCCTGATTCTGGCCGGCATCATTCCGGGTCTGCCCACGCTGGCTGGCAGCTTCGAGGTGTTCTTCGTGAATTCGGCAGGCCTGCCTTTCAACTCAGGCATCGTTATTTTTCTGGTGCTGTTCATCGGGTTGCTGTGGTTTGGCTTCCGCTACTCGTTCAGCAAGCGTAGCCGCCTCGTCAACACGGCCATGCTGAGCCTGGTGTTCATCCTGATTGGCTACACCAGCTACCTCATCATCCCGATCCGCAGCAGCTACCACCCTACCATCAACGAAAACAACCCCGAGGAAGTGCTCAGCTTCGTGAGCTACCTCAAGCGCGAGCAGTACGGCGACCGGCCGCTGCTCTACGGCCCGCAGTTCAATGCCCGCCCGATCCGCTACGAGGACGGCGCCCCGCGCTACGTGCGCGAAGGCGACAAGTACGTGGTGGCGGAAAAGCGCCAGAACATCGTGTATGATGATGCCGACAAAATGCTGCTGCCGCGCATCTACAGCCCGCAGCCTGAACACCTCTACAACTACCAGAAATGGGTGGATGTGCGGGAAGGCGTGAAGCCGACCATGGGCCAGAACCTCTCGTTCCTGTTCCGCTACCAGATGGGTCACCAGTTCTGGCGCTACTTCCTGTGGAACTACGTGGGCCGCGAAAGCGACATTCAGCAATCGGGCGGCCTGTGGCCTTGGAACGCCAGCAAAGCCGGCCTACCGGAGCGCGTGGCTGATAGCCCGGCCCGCAATAATTTCTTCGCCATTCCGCTGATTCTGGGCCTGATTGGCCTGTTTTTCCAGGCGCGCCGCGACTCGCGCAACGCGTTCATCGTGGGCTTGCTGTTCGTGTTTACGGGCCTGGCCATTGTGGTGTACCTCAACCAGCCGCCCATCGAGCCCCGCGAGCGGGACTACACCTTCACGGGCGCTACCTACGCCTTCGCCATCTGGATTGGCCTGAGCGTGCTGGGCATTGCTGAGCTACTGCGCAAAGTGCTGCAGGCCGATACCGCCCGCGCCATTGCCGCCAGCGCCATCGGCTTGCTGGCCCCGGCCATTCTGGTGGCGCAGGGCTGGAACGACCACGACCGCTCGGACCGCTACAACTCCGTGGACTCGGCCAAAAACCTGCTCAACTCGTTGCAGCCGAACGCCATTGTATTCACCAACGGCGACAACGACACCTTCCCGCTCTGGTACGCCCAGGAAGTGGAGGGTGTGCGCACCGACGTACGGGTGGCCGTGCTCAGTTACCTCAACACCGACTGGTACATCGAGCAGATGCGCCGCCGCGCCTACGAGTCGCAGCCGCTGCCGATTTCCATGCCCGCCGACCGCTACAAGCAAGGCACCAACGACTACCTGCCCTACGCCGAAAACCCAGCCGTGCAGGAAGTGAACCTCAAGCAGTTCGTGGATCTGGTGAAGCAGAACAGTGACTTGCTGAAGGTTTCCTACGGCGAAGGTGCACCGTCCATGATGTCGTTCCCGACCCGCAAATTCTACCTCGACGTGGATACGGCGGCGGTGGAAAAGCTGGGCCTGGTGCCGGCCGACCGCCGCAAGCAGCTCGTGAGCCGCATGGAGTGGGACATGGGCAAGGGTGCCATCGAGAAGAAAAACCTGGTGATTCTGGACATGCTGGCCACCAACAACTGGAAGCGCCCCATCTACTTCTCCAGCACCGTCGCCGGCTCCGATTTCATGAATCTGCAGCCCTACTTCCAGCTCGAAGGCATGGCCTACCGCGTGCTGCCGCTGAAAGACCCGAATTACGAGCCCCGCAGCCAGGACGAAGGCTACGTGCAGAAGGACCTCATGTTTGAGAACATGATGAAGAAGTTCGCCTTCCGCAACCTCAACAAGCCCGGCATTTTCTACGACGAAAACCACCTGCGCTTCCCAGCCAACTACCGCGACAAGTTCGCGCGCCTGGCCAATGCCTACCTCGCCGACGGCAACAAGGCCAAAGCCAAGGAAGTGCTCGACAAAGCCTTCGAGGTGATGCCCGACGCCACGATTCCCTACGACTACTATTCGCCGCAGTTTGTGCCGGCGCTGGTGACCGTGGGCGAGCAGGCCCGCGCCCAGGACATCATGGACAAGATGACCAGCCGCGCCCAGGTGGCCCTGGCCTACTACCAGACGCATAATCCGGCCCTGTTCGACATCGAAAATCAGACGTATCTACTAGGCCTGCAGAGCGTGTACCGCGCCGCCGAGCAGGTCGGCGACCAGGCACGGGCGGCCAAGGCGCTGGAGCTGCTGCAGCAATACTACCCGCGCCAGTAGCGGCACGGCAGCCCTTGTATTCACTGAAACGCCGGTCCTGTGGACCGGCGTTTTTTTGTTTCGGCACGGCATTCGCTGCCCGGGTTGTAGCTTGAAGTCCGATCTTGTGCCTATTCCATAGCTTATGCCTGTGCGCCTTTCTATCCGTTTGTTTCTGCTCAGCTGCTGCCTGCTGCTAAGCCAGCTCACCCAGGCCCAGCGCCGCGACTTTGCCGGGCAGTACCACCCCAACCGGCAGTTGCTGGCCGACTCGCGCCGGGAAGGCGACAGCCTGCGCATTTATTTACTGTTCCCGGATGCCAGCGTACTCCGGCAGCGTCAGCCGCTGCGCGTGATGGCCTGGGCCTCCTATGACGCCAAACGCCCGCTCTGGGCGGATACCGTGCGCCACTTGGCCCGCCGCATCCGCCCCGATGGGGAGGCCGCCCGCGTCGAGTTCTGTTTGCCGCTGGCCCGGCTGCCGGCCGGCATGGTACTGAGCGTAGCCAGTGGCTCCGCCGCTGATGCCGCTTCCGGCGATGCGGCCTGGCTGCAGTTCACGCCGGCCCGGCTGGCACGCCCCTTCCTGCTCACCGACAGCTTGGGCCAGCCACTGCTACGGGCCATGGTGCGGGCCGGTGAGCCCTTTTTCGTGGACCGCTACGGCCCCGACCAACCCGTGAGCCTAAGGCGCTACGCCAGCCCGTTCGTGGCCGCCCTGCCCCCCCACGCCGACCCCGCCCGGCAGTCCTCGGCCCCGCCCTGGCTAACGGTACTGGATTCGTTGTTTGCCCGCGCCGGCGCGGCACTGGCCTTGCCGGAACCCGGCCTGTACACGCTGCGGCTACCCAGCGAAGCCAGCATGCTGGGCCTGCTCGTCACGGACAGCGACTATCCCAACCTGACTTCCGCCGATGCGCTTATTCAGCCCCTGATTTATTTGACGACATCTACTGAACGGGCGAAACTCTACGCCGCCCCCAACCCCAAGCGGGCCGTAGACGAGTTCTGGCTGGCGGCCGCGGCTGGCCAGCAGACGCTGGCCCGGCAGGCCATTCGCACGTATTACGGGCGGGCCGCCGTGGCCAATGAGTTGTTTGCAGCGCATAAAGCCGGCTGGATGACCGACCGGGGCATGCTCTACATGGTGCTGGGCGCCCCCGATGCCGTGTACCGCACCGCGCAGGAAGAGCGCTGGGTTTATCACGGTTCCGACAATGGCTCCTCGGCCACCTATACGTTCCGGCCCAAACCGAGTACCTTTGCCCCCGAACACTATGAACTGGTGCGCCGCCCCGAGCAAGAACGTCTCTGGTATGCCGCCGTGGAGCAATGGAGAAAAGCAACGACGACCGCCCCCGGCCGCTAAAACCGCGCCGCACATTTTTTGACTCGGAAAACCGCCCTGTGCCGCGCACCCCGCGCCGCGACTTCGGCGACGACTCGCCCGGTGGCTACCGCCGCCCCGAAGCCCGCCCAGAAGGCCGCGACGACAACCGTTCCGAAAACCGGCCGGACAACCGCGGCGGCCAGCGCTTTGACGGCGGGCCCCGTGGCAACGCCGGCCGCCCATCCGGCGGCGGCGACAAGCCGTTCTACTCGCACCGCCCGGCTGCCGACCACAACATCGACATGCTGTTCGGTTTGCGCCCTATTCTGGAAGCGCTACACGCCGGCCGGACGCTGGAAAAGATTTTCCTGCTTCGCGGCACCAAGAACAGCATCACCCAGGAAATCAACGACCTGGCCCGTGAGCGGGGCACGCCTGTTTCGATGGTGCCCACCGAAAAGCTCGACGGCCTTACCCGCAAAAACCACCAGGGCGCGGTAGCCTTCGTATCGCCCATCGACTATATGCCGCTGGACAGCATTCTGGCGGGCCTGTATGAAGAAGGCAAAGTACCTTTCCTGCTGATTCTGGACCGCGTGACCGACGTGCGTAACTTCGGCGCCATTGCCCGCAACGCCGAGTGTATGGGCGTGCACGCCATTGTGGTGCCCGCCCGCGGCGCCGCCCAGATCAACGGCGACGCCGTGAAAACCTCTGCCGGGGCCCTGAACCTGATTCCGGTGTGCCGCGAAGCCAACCTGCGCGACAGCCTGAACTTCCTACGCCAGTCGGGCGTGCAGATTGTAGCCTGCACCGAGAAGTCCGACGCCAGCCTGGAAGCCGCCACCGTCGACATGACCGGCCCCGTGGCCGTGCTTATGGGCAGCGAGGAAGACGGCATCAGCCCCGAGTACCTGCAGCTCGCCGACCACCGCCTCCGCATCCCGATGACCGGCCAGATTGGCTCGCTCAACGTGTCGGTCGCCAGCGGCATTATGCTGTTTGAAGTATTGCGCCAGCGTCTTACCGCCAGCAAAGCATAGGCATCACGCCACAAAAAAGGCCGGCCCGCACCCCCGATTGGGAGTACGGGCCGGCCTTTTTTATGGCGTGATGCAAGCTAATTGTAGCCTAAGCCCTTTTTCGCTTTTACGTCCGCCACAAAATCCTTTACGCGCTGCTCTTCCGTGCGCTTGCAGATTAGCAGCACGTTGTCATATTCCGCAATGATATAGCCATCCAGCCCCTGCACCACCACCAGACGCTCAGCGGGAGTTTTGATGACGCACTCGCGGGTATCATACAGAATGGCGTCGCCGTCCACCACGTTATTGTCGGCATCATGGTGGCCCATGCGGTGCAGCGAGTCCCAGGTGCCCAGGTCGCTCCAGCCGAAGTCGGCGGGAAGCACATACACGTTATCGGCCTTTTCCATCACCCCGTAGTCGATACTGATGTTGCGGCAGCGGGTGTAGGCGGCGGCAATGAACTCGCTTTCAGCCGGAGTGCCCAGTTGCGCAATGCCCTCGTCGAACACTTCCGCAATGTCTCCCAGATACTGGTGAAAGGCATGAATGATGGCATCGGCGCGCCAGACGAACAGGCCTGAATTCCAGAGAAAATCCCCGCTATTGAGGAACATCTGGGCCAACTCCAGATTGGGCTTCTCGGTGAAGGTTTTCACCTTTTTCAGGCCTTTAGGAAGCTTTTCCGCTACCTCCTCGTCCAGATACTGAATATACCCATAACCGGTATCCGGCCGGGAGGGCTGGATGCCGAGTGTTATCAGGATTTCGTTTTCCCGGGCGGCCTCAACGGCCTGATTGATAATGCGCTGGAACTCGACCTCACGCAATACCGCATGGTCGGCGGGCGTCACAACGATTACCGCTTTGGGGTCACGTTGCGCGATGCGGTAGCTGGCGTAGGCAATGCAGGGAGCCGTATTGCGGCCGATAGGCTCCCCCAGAATCTGATCAGCCGGCAGCGCGGGCAAGTGCTGATGCACTAGTTCCATGTAGTCGCGGTTTGTAACCACAAAAACGTTTTCGGGTGGGCAGATTCCCTGAAAGCGCTCCACCGTGAGCTGCAACATGGAGCGCCCGACTCCCATTACGTCGTGGAACTGTTTGGGCAGGTGCGTACGGCTAAAAGGCCAGAAGCGGCTACCAATGCCGCCGGCCATCACTACGAGATAGGTATTTGGTGTCATAGTTTTCAGAGCCGGTGTAGAATGAGGACGAAACAGGTATTGAAGCGTGCCAATATCTGCTTTTACTGGCACAAAAGGGGGGGGTAGGTAGCGGGCTTCCAAAAATGCCTGCCTGAAATGCACCTACACCAACCCTTCGCGCAGCAGATCGTGCAGATGGATGAAGCCGCTGAAGCGGCCCTGCTCCGTAACGATGAGCTGCGTGATGTTGCGCTGCTGCATGCGGGCCAAGGCCTCCACCGCAAAATCGTCAACATCGACGCTCATGGGCTGGGGCGTGAGAATGTCGCGGGCGCGCACGTCTTCCAGGCGGCCGGCGAAGGTACTGAGCATGCGGCGCAGGTCGCCGTCGGTGATGATGCCCTGCAGCTGGCCGGCGGCGTCTAGCACAGCCGTGGCCCCAAGGCGCTTGCCGGATATTTCCAGGATGATGTCTTTCAGCGGCGCATCGTCCTGCACCTGGGGCTGCTGGTTCTGGCGGCTCAGGTCGCCTACTTTCAGGTAGAGCTGCTTGCCGAGCGTGCCGCCAGGGTGCAGGCGGGCGAAATCCTGACGGGTGAAGTCGCGGCTTTCGAGCAGGCACACGGCCAGCGCGTCGCCGAGGGCCAGGGCCGCCGTGGTGCTGGTGGTAGGGGCCAGGTTGTGCGGGCACGCTTCGCGCGTGACGGGGGCGTGCAGCACGTAGCTGGCCTGCTGGGCCAGGTAGGAGTCGGCGTTGCTGACGAGAGCTGCCAGCGGCACGCCTTTGCGCTTAAGCAGGGGCACCAGCACTTTTATTTCGGGCGTGTCGCCGCTCTTGCTGATGGCTACCACGAAGTCCTCAGCCTGAATCATGCCCAGGTCGCCGTGGATGGCATCGGCGGCGTGCATAAACAGCGCCGGAGTGCCCGTTGAGTTCAGCGTGGCCACTATTTTGCCGGCAATGTGGGCGCTTTTGCCAATGCCGGTCACCACTACCCGTCCCCGCAAAGACAAAATCGCCTCTACGCATAGTGCAAAATCTGGCGTCAGCGCAATAGCGTCTGCCACGCCCCTGATGGCTTCTGCTTCCTGCAGAAGCACATTTTTTGCGATGGAATGAAGCTCGTTCTGTGCTTTCAATCTAAATTTGATTAGGTATTGCGTGTGGAGGGCTACTAGCGGAACAAGGTTTTGTCTTTTTAGCCGCTACCCATTACCGAATACTTCAAAAATACTTAGATTGAGATAGGCAACCCGCGCTACGCGTCGAAGTCCTGTCTGAATTTCCCAACCGAGTAAGTGAGGATGCCGATGCCAGCCGTGAATACCGCAGTCAGTTCAACACCTGATTTGAAGGGCAAATTAAAGGAAGTTTTTGGGTACGGGCAGTTCCGGGGTACGCAGGAGGCCATTATCCAGAACGTCATCGAAGGCCACAACACGTTTGTGATTATGCCTACCGGCGCCGGCAAAAGCCTTTGCTATCAGCTGCCCGCGCTGGTGCTGCCGGGTACGGCCATCGTTATTTCGCCGCTCATCGCCCTGATGAAAAACCAGGTCGACCAGCTGAATGCTTTCGGCGTGAACGCCCAGTTTCTGAACTCCACGCTCACCAAAGCAGAGATGAACCGGGTGAAGCGCGACGTCATCAGCGGCGAAGTGAAGCTGCTGTACGTGGCGCCCGAAAGCCTCACCAAAGACGAAACCATCGAGTTTCTGCAGAAAGCTACCATCAGCTTCGTAGCCATCGATGAGGCCCACTGCATTTCGGAGTGGGGCCACGACTTCCGGCCGGAGTACCGCCGCATCCGCGGCATTATCGACAACATCGGGCAGGTGCCCATCATTGCCCTCACGGCCACGGCCACGCCCAAAGTGCAGCTGGATATCCAGAAAAACCTGCAGATGGACGACGCCTCGGTGTTCAAGACCAGCTTCAACCGCACCAACCTCTACTATGAGGTGCGGCCCAAACACAACACCAAGAAGCAGCTGATTCAGTACGTGAAGCAGCGCAAAGGCCTGGGCGGCATTATCTATTGCCTGAGCCGCAAAAAGGTGGAAGAAATTGCCGAGCTGCTGAAGGTCAACGACGTGCGGGCCCTGCCCTACCACGCCGGCCTCGACCCACACGTGCGCATGGCCAACCAGGACGCTTTTCTGAACGAGGACGCCGACGTCATCGTGGCGACCATTGCCTTCGGCATGGGCATCGACAAGCCCGATGTGCGCTTCGTGATTCACTACGACACGCCCAAAAGCATTGAGGGCTACTACCAAGAAACCGGCCGCGGCGGCCGCGACGGCCTGGACGGCGACTGCCTAATGTTCTACAGCTACGACGACATCGTGAAGCTGGAGAAGTTCAACAAGGACAAGCCCGTGACGGAGCGCGACAACAGCAAGCTGCTGCTCCAGGAAATGGCCAACTACGCCGATTCGGCCGTGTGCCGGCGCAAGCAGCTGCTGCACTACTTCGGCGAAACCTACCCCACCGACTGCGGCTTCTGCGACAACTGCAAGCACCCCAAGGAGCGGTTTGAGGCGAAGGATGAGGTGGCTATGGCGCTGAAGGCCGTGGTCCAGACTGAGCAGCGGTTTGGCCTCGACCACATCGGGACCGTGCTGATGGGCATGAACAATGCGCACGTGGAGAGCTACGGCCATAATGGCCTGCCGATCTACGGGCAGGGCAAGCACCACGACGCGCAGTTCTGGCACTCGTTGTTGCGGCAGTGCCTGATTTTCGGTTTATTGGAGAAGGATATTGAAAGCTTTGGCGTTGTAAAAATCACCGACAAGGGTATGGAATTCATCGACAATCCCCATTCGATTAAGCTCACCAAAGACCACGACTACGACGAGGAGGTGAAGGAGGAGCTGGAGCAGGAAGGCGTGCAGCAGGCCGCCGGCCACGACGAAGCGCTGTTCCAGATGCTCAAGGACCTGCGCAAGAAGATGGCCAAGGAGAAAAACCTGCCGCCGTACGTGCTCTTCCAGGATCCGAGCCTAAAGGAAATGGCCACCACCTTCCCGCTAAAGATGGACGACCTCGCCCACGTGGGCGGCGTCGGGCAGGGCAAGGCCACCAAGTTTGGCACGCCGTTTCTGGCCCTGATCAAAAAGTACGTCGACGACAACGACATCGAAACCGCCACCGACGTGGTGGTAAAGTCGGCCGTCAACAAGTCGAAAATCAAGATTTACATCATTCAGCAGATCGATAAGAAGATGGACCTGGAAGAAATTGCTTCCTCGAAGGGCATTGACATGCGTGAGTTGATGGAGGAAATCGAGCACATCTGCTACTCCGGCACCAAGCTCAACCTTGACTACTACATCGACGGCGTGTTGGATTACGAGCGCCAGGAGGAAATCTACGACTACTTCATGTCGGCCAGCACCGACAACATTGCTGTGGCCCTGAAAGAGCTCGGCTCCGATGAATACACTGAAGAGGATCTGCGTTTGATGCGCATTAAGTTTCTGAGCGAAGTGGCCAACTAGGATCACGGATTTTTTCGGATTAGACGGATTGGTCGGATTTTGTGGATGACGCTGGTCTGCTTCCACCAATGGACCTACAAACAAAAAAGGCTTGCCACTTGGCAAGCCTTTTTTGTTTGGATTAACTCGAAATCTGCACAGGTAATAATCTACAAAATCCGACCAATCCGCCTAATCCGAAAAAATCCGTGATTAGCAGTGCTCCTCGAAAGCGCCCTGCAGGTTGTTGACGATGCGCATAAGGTCGTTGCCTTCGATGTGGTAGCGCTCAATCATATGCACCAGCTCACCGTCTTTGAAGAGGGCAATGCTAGGGCTGCTGGGCGGATACGGCAGCAGATGCTCGCGCACCTTGGCTACAGCGTCGGTTTCCATGCCGGCAAATACCGTCACGAGCTTGGCGGGCTTCTTATCGGAGCTGGACACGGCCATTTTCAGGGCCGGGCGGGCTTTGGAAGCGGCACAGCCACATACCGAGTTAACGGCTACCAGCACGGTGCCGCTCTGCTCGTTGAGGACGGCGTCCACTTCTTCGGGGGTCATCAGTTGCTCGAAGCCGGCCTCGGTGAGGTCCTGGCGGATGGGGGCAACCATGTATTCGGGGTACGTAGCCATAGGTAAAAGCTAGGCGTTGAGGGAAAAATGACAGGTGGCTGACGGCCACCGCTGCCGCAAAATTACGCAATAAACGGCGGCCATCCGGCAGCTGGCGTATTCAACCAAAATGCACTCTGAGAAGTTTACTGAGCGCCCAGTTACGCACTTTACTCACCTCCGCCTTTTCTGTTCCCTACCATGACCTACGCTGCCTTTTCCGCTTCTCTCACCCAACCTCAAGCTCCGGCAGGTATTTCGCCGCTGCTGCGCGCCCTCTGGTATGCCGGCCGCGACGAATGGAGCCTCGCCCACGATATTGCCCAGCAGCACGAAGGCGACCCGCTCTTCGACTGGCTGCACGCGCTGCTGCACCGCCAGGAAGGTGACGCTGGCAATGCGGCTTACTGGTACCAGCAAGCCGGGCGGCCGGTGTTCACGGGCAACAGCCGGACGGAATGGCAGCAGCTGGTGCGTACGCAGCTCCCAGCCTAGCCGCAAGCAAGGGGCTACTACTCGTTCTTGCCATAGTTCTACCGGCAAACAAAATCAGCTGGCTATTTACGTGGTTTGCGCAATTAAAATTACATTTATCCGGCCAATGCTAAACGGCCGGATGCTATGTTAAAACTGATACTGTTGCTGGCGGTCGGCAGCCTGCTGCCCCTGGCGGCCACCGCCCAGGTAGATACCGTGCGCGCCACCACCTTGCCGCCCGCCCAACAGGCCGAACGGCTGTACAACAGCGGCGTGGCCAAGTTTAACCAGAAAAGCTACCGCGCGGCCCTGCAGGATTTCGACCGGGCGCTGGCGGCCAAGCCCGACTTTGCCAAAGCCTATTACAATCGCGCCGCCGTCCGCTACGAGCTACAGGAGTACCAGCCGGCCGTGCAGGATTATGATGCCGCCATCAAGCTGGACCCGGCCAGCGGCACCGCGTATTTTGGGCGCGGCCAAGCCCGGGAAGCACTGAAACAGCCCGCCGAGGCCGAGCAGGACTATTCCAAAGCCGTAGAAACCAACCCGGCCTACGCCCCGGCTTGGTACTACCGCGGCGCCCTGCGCTTCGAGAAAGGGGAGTACAAAGCGGCCAAGGCCGATTTCGAGCAGGCCACCAAGGCCGACCCCACTTACGCTTACGCCTGGCACGACCGGGCCAGCGCCGAGCGCCAGCTGCAGGAGTATCCGGCCGCCATCCAGGACTACACCCGCGCCCTCACGCTGCAGCCCGAGTTGCTGCCGGCCCTGCTGAACCGCGCCGGCACCAAGCGCCGCGCCGGCGACCTGAAAGGGGCTCTGCAGGACTACACGCAGTATCTGCAGAAAAAGCAGGACAACCCCGTGGCCTATACCAACCGCGGCGCCGCCCGCTACGAGGCCGCCGACTACAAAGGCGCCGCCGAGGATTTCGGGCGCGCCATTGAGCTGGACGGGGCCTACGCCTTTGCCTGGAACAACCGCGCCGCCGCTTTCCTCAAGCTGGAAGACTACAAAAAGGCCGAAGCCGACGCCGGCAAAGCCATTGCCCTCAACCCGCAGTACGCCGAAGCCTACCTCAACCGCGGCCACGCCCGCGAGATGCTGCGCAACGCCGACGGCGCCTGCCAGGACTGGCGCAAAGCCGCCGAGCTGGGCCTGGAAATCGGCACCAACTATGCCGCTAACTCCGGCTGCGGCGAGTAGGTGCGTGCTTTCAGACGATAAAAGAACGTCATGCTGAGCTTGCCGAAGCATGACGCCCTCCCAATAGCTTCATATCCTCATGTATAAATACCTACTCGCCCTGCTCCTGCTTTCCTCGGCCGCGCAGGCCCAAAGCGTGGAGTTCAGCAAAGACCGGTTCGGCAACGACAAGGATGGGCTGCGGGCGGCACTCAAGGAAATCAAGCTCGGCGACGAGTGGTACCTCAACGACCCGCCCCGCTACGAGCAGGCCCTGCCGCACTACCTGGAAGCCCAGAAGCTCAACGCCGAAAACGCTGAGCTGAACCTCAAGATCGGGGATTGTTACCTGCATTCGGGGTTTAAGCCGCGGGCGCTGGCGTATTTGCAGAAGGCCTACCAGCTCAACGCCGGCGTCGATCCGCGCATCCACTACCTGCTGGGGCGCGGGCTGCACCTGAACGGCAAGTGGGCGGCGGCCATTGCCGAATACAAGCAGGCCACGCCCGCCACCGGCACCAAAAACACGGCCGGCTTCACGCAGGACATCCAGAAGAAAATCAAAGAGTGTGAAAACGGCCGCCTGCTGGAAGCCAAGCCCATCCGGGTGTTCGTAGACAACGCCGGACCGGGCGTAAACTCTCCCTACCCCGACTACGGCCCCGTTATTTCGGCCGATGAGTCGGTGATGCTGTTCACCTCGCGCCGCCAGGGCTCTACCGGCGGCGAGAAAGACCCCGAATCGGGCGGCTTCTTCGAGGACGTGTACCAGAGTGTCCGTAGCGGCGACGCCTGGGGCCCGGCCCGCAGCCTCGGCGAAACCGTGAATACCGCCGGCCACGACGCCACCGTGGGCCTCGCGCCCGACGCCCAGCGCCTGCTGGTGTACATGGAAGACAATGGCGGCGACCTGCACGAAAGCAACCTGCGCGGCGCCGAGTGGAGCAAGCCCAAGCAGCTGGGCACCCGTATCAACAGCAAGGCGCACGAGTCGTCGGCGGCCTACACGCCGGATGGACGCAGCCTGTTGTTTGTGAGCGACAAGCCCGGCGGGCTGGGTTCGCGCGACATCTACAAAGTGGAAATGGAAGGCCGCGGTCCGGCTGTGAACCTCGGCCCCGCCATCAATACACCCTACGGCGAGGAAGGCGTGTTTCTGCACCCCGATGGCAAAACCATGTACTTCTCCAGCGAGGGCCACAACTCGATGGGCGGCTACGACATCTTCCGCTCCACGTACGAAAACGGTAAGTGGGGCGCCCCCGAAAACCTGGGCTGGCCCATCAATACGCCTGATGATGACGTATTCTTCGTGATTTCGGCCTCGGGCCGGCACGGCTATTATTCGTCGTTCCGCGACGACGGCCTGGGCTCCAAGGACATCTACCAGATTACATTTCTGGGGGCCGAAAAGGCGCCGGCGCTCAGCCAGGAAGACCAGCTGCTAGCCTCCCGCGTGCAGCCCGTAAAGGAAACCCAGCTGGCCCCGGCCGTGCCCGTGGCCACCGCCCAGGTGACCATCCTGAAAGGCACTATCACGGATGCCGCCAGCAAGCAGCCCCTGGAGGCCACCATTGATGTAATTGACAACTCGCGTAACGAAAACATTGCCTCGTTCAAGGCCAATGCGCAGTCGGGCCGCTACCTGGTGAGTTTGCCCTCGGGCGTGAACTACGGCATTGTGGTGCGGCAGGACGGCTACCTGTTCCACTCCGAAAACTTCGATCTGCCGGCCGGCACGGCCTATTCGGAGGTCGTGAAGGACATTCAGCTCAAGAAGCTGGACGTGGGCGTGAAAGTGGTGCTCAACAACATCTTCTTCGACTTCGACAAGGCCACGCTGCGCAAGGAAAGCACCGGCGAGCTGGAGCGCCTGCAGAAGCTGCTCACCGAAACGCCCGCCCTGCGCCTGGAAATCTCGGGCCACACCGACAACGTGGGCAATGCCGCCTACAACAAAGACCTGAGCCAGCGCCGCGCCAAAACCGTGGTAGACTACCTCGTGACCAAGGGCGTGGCCAAGGACCGCCTCACCTTCGCCGGCTACGGCGACACCCAGCCCGTGGCGCCGAACACAACCAAGGCCGGCCGCCAGCAAAACCGCCGCACCGAGTTCAAGGTGACCGGCAAGTAGCGTTTCCGGCCGATTTTGCACTGCCCCCGTCCGCCGGTTCCCCTGGTTGGCGGGGGCTGTCTTTGTCGGATACTTACCTCGGCCAACCAGTGTGGCCTCACATTCAACGAGAAAACTACCCGGTTCCCCGGGAGCACGCGGCTGACTGCCGGCAAGCCACTACCTTGCCAACCGCTTCCGTTTCGATTGTTTTCTTCTCTGCCAGCTGCCTGTGTTGCGCCCATTTCTTTTACTGTTTCGTCTGGGGCTGGTGTTGGTGCTCATGCTGCTGGCCGCGCCGCGCAGCCAGGCGCAGTCGGTGCAGGGGCAGCAGTTTCTGAAGCAGTTTGGGCCGGCCGAGGGGTTGCCGCAGCCATTCATCTACGCCCTCGCGCAAGACCGGCAGGGCTACCTCTGGATTGGCACCGCCGAGGGTCTCGTGCGCTACGACGGTACGGAGTTCGTGACGTACACCACCAAAGACGGGCTGGCTGAGGATTTTGTGACGGGGCTCTACGTGCAGCCCCGCACCGGCCAGCTGTGGGCAGCGCACTACCAAGGCGGCACTTCCCGCTGGAATGGGCAGCGCTTTCAGGCAGTAGCGGCCGGCGCGGCGCGGCCTAGGGCGTTGCGCACCACCCCCGGCATCGCGCCCCCCGACACGGCCCGCGACCCGTTCGATCTGCCGCCATATCCCGCCAGCCGCCTACCAGACATGCAGCAGGTGCTGCCCGCCGGCACCGTGCCCCAGTGCCAGCTCACCGATCGGGAACAAACCCTCTGGATTGGCACGGCCGGCCAGGGGCTGTGGCGCTGGGCCGACCGCCACATCAGCTTTTATCCGAACCCGGCATCCCCGGCTACTCCACTGGCGCTGCATGAGGGCGGCCACGCAGAGGGCATTTCTGCCGGTGGCCAATACTTCACGCTCAACCCCACTGCCAGCCGGCCGTCGCCACTGATTGCCTACCCACTTTGGCTACTGCCCTACGCGCCCAGCGTGGTGCTGCGCACGCCTTCGGAGCGCACCAACCCAATGTTCGATGGCCGGTACCCCAAGCCGGCGCCGGAGACGCTATGGGCAGGCACGCAGGGCCACGGGCTGTGGCAGAAGCCTATTCCTTCGGGCGAGCAGCCGATGCGGCGCGTACGACGGCTGCCCCCAACCTTGGCCGTTACGGCCCTGACCCAGCACCCCGGCGGCGACTTGTGGGTGGGCACCGCCCTGGATGGCGTGTACCGTCTGCCCGCCGACACCACGCAGGCCGCCGAGCACTTCACCACCGCCAATGGCCTGCTGCACAATACCATTTATGCCCTTGCCGCCGACTCGGCGGGCCGGGTCTGGCTGGGCACCCACGATACGGGGCTGGCGTTCTGGCAGCGGGGCCGGTTCCACTACTTCCGGTTCCGGACCGGTGCTATCGACGTGTCGGCCTTGCTCACCGATGATGCCGGCCGGGTCTGGATTGGCACCGAAGGCAGCGGCGTGCTCTGTTACGAAAAAGGCCAGCTTCGCCCGTATGGCCCGGCCGAGGGCCTGCTTTCCCCTTATAATTATGCCCTGCTTCCCGTACGTTGGGGCACCAACTACCACGCCGCCTACCACCACGATTTTCGGAAGGAGCAGGTGCTCGCCGTACACCGCAACGGCCTCAGCTTCCTGGACAGTACGCGGCAGCGGTTCCGGCCGGTTGCCCTGCCCGACAACCCGCTGGTGCGGGAACTGCTGCCCGCAGCGGCCGTCGCTTGGAACGACTACTGCGCCTGGATTCAGACCCGTACGGGCCTGCTGTGCGTGCGCACCAACTACCCCGAGCTACTGCCCAGCCTGGCGGTTCCGGCCCCGGCCATCCTGAGCAGCGAAGTGGATGGCGCCGCCCAGGCTCCGCAGCAGCTGAGGCAGCTGTCCGCTACCCGGCACCGGTTGGGGTTTGCGTTTCGGGCCGTGAGCCTGCTGGCCGGCCCGGCCAGCCTGCAGTACCAGTATCGCCTGCGCGACTACGATATGGTCTGGAGCAAGCCTTCCACGGCCACCGAAGCGCAGTTTGCCCAACTGGATGCTGGCGCCTACCAATTCGAGGTGCGGGCCCGGCGCGGCGAGCAGGGCGCGTGGAGCCGGCCGGCCACTGTGGCCTTCAGCATCGCCACGCCATTCTGGCGCACGTGGTGGTTTGCGGTCCTGAGCGTGCTGGCGGCTGGGGCCGGCATCTGGGCGTTTGTGCGGGGGCGCGAGGCGGTGCTGCGGCAGCAGAAGCTACAGCTGGAAACCACCGTGCGCGAGCGAACCCAGGAACTGCGCCACCAGAATGCCCACATCGAGGAGATGAACGTTGAACTGACCGTGGCCCGCGACGTGGCCGAGGCCTCGCGCAAGGCCAAGGCCCAGTTTCTGGCCAACATGAGCCACGAGATTCGCACGCCGATGAACGCCGTTATCGGCCTCTCGCACCTGCTGCGCCAGACGCCCCTCACCGGCGAGCAGAGTGAGTACCTGGAGGCCGTGCAATCGTCATCGCAGAACCTGCTGGTCATCATCAACGACATCCTCGACAGCTCCAAGATTGAGGCCGGCAAGATGACGCTGGAGCACACCGCGTTCCGGCTGCCGGAGCTGCTGCGGCGCGTGGCCAGCATGTTCCGCTTCGCCACCGAAAGCAAGCAGCTCTACTTCCGGCTGGAAATCGGGCCCGGCGTGCCCGCTGCCGTCTTTGGCGACCCGGTGCGCCTCAATCAGGTGCTGGTCAATTTGGTCGGCAACGCCATCAAGTTCACCACCCGCGGCGGCGTCACGCTGCGCGTATCGGTGCCCGAAGAAGCCACCGGTACGGCCCGGCCCGCGGTGCATTTCGCGGTGCAGGACACCGGCATCGGCATTCCGGCTGATAAGCTGGAAGCCATTTTCGAGGACTTCTCGCAGGCTAACACCAGCACCACCCGCCAGTTTGGTGGCACCGGGCTGGGGCTGAGCATCGCCCGCAACTTGGTGGAGCTGCACGGCGGCCAACTGGGCGTGGAAAGCCAGGACGGCGCTGGCTCCACCTTTCACTTCAGTATCGCCTACGAAGCCGCCGACCCGGCTACCGTGCCCGCCGAAGCCAGCCTGGCCGTCGGCCGCTTCGAGCCGGCGCTGCACGTGCTGGTGGCCGAAGACAACGAGCTCAACCAGCTGGTAGCCCGCAAAACCCTCGAAGCCTGGAACGTGCAGGTAACCATAGCTGCCAACGGCCGCCTGGCCGTGGAAGCTGCCGCCACTCAGGCTTTCGATGCCGTGCTGATGGACGTGCAGATGCCGGAAATGGACGGCTACGAAGCCTCCCGACAGCTGCGCATGCTCTTTCCTGATGCCGGCCAGTTCCCGATTATCGGCCTTACGGCGTCGGCCCTGCCCGAAGACCGCGCCCTGGCCCTGGAAGCCGGCATGAACGACACGCTGGCCAAGCCCTTCGACCCGGCCGTACTTTTCGCCCGGCTCGCCCAGCATACCCGCCGCCCTACCACCGAGGCCGCCACACCGGCAGCCGCACCGGCAGAAGTGGCGCCTGCTACTCCGGCTGCCGCCCTCGACTGGACTTTGCTGGAAGAGCTGGCGGGCGGCAACGAAGCCTTTATCGGCCAGATCATCCGGACGTTTCTAACCCAGGCGCCCCTGCTGCAGCAGGAGTTGGCCGCCGCCTTCGCCGCTACCGACCACGAGGCCTTGGCCCGCACTGCGCACAAGTTGAAAGGCCAGGTAGCGTACTTTGGGGTGCCAGCGCTCCACGCCACGCTCGAGCAGCTCGAGCAGCAGGCCCGGCAGCACGCCTCCCCCGACCAGCTGGCCACCGGCCTGGGGCACCTGGATCTGCAGTTGGCCGACCTGTATCCGCTTATTCAGACCCGTATCATGGTCAGTTAAGGCTTGGTGGCTGCGGTGTGGTTTTTTCAGGGGATAGTTTACCTTTGAGTATATGCCGCACCCCTCCCCGCTCCGCTGCCTGGTTATCGACGATGACCCGCTTTCCATTCAGATTGTTGAAAACTGCATTGCCAGCACCGACTTTCTGACCTCGGCCGGCTCCTGCACCAGTGCCGTACAGGCGGCTGAAGTCCTGCGCACCCAAGCCGTCGACCTGCTGTTCCTGGACGTGGAGATGCCCCTGATGTCGGGCATCGACCTGCTCCGCACGCTGCAGAACCCGCCTATGGTGGTCCTCATCACCAGCAGCCAGCAATACGCCGTCGAGGCCTTCGAGCACGATGTGGTCGACTATCTGGTAAAGCCCATCAGCTATGCCCGGTTCCTGAAAGCCGCGCAGCGCGCGCTGGAACTGTCCTCTGCCCGCACCGACCCCGAGCCCGCCACGGCCACCGAAACCGCCGATTTTACCTTCATGAAGGTAGATACCAAGCTGGTGAAGGTCATATTCGACGAAGTGCGCTACGTGGAGGCCCTCGGCGACTACGTGCACGTGGTGACGGGCCAGAGCAAGCTCATCGTGTACAGCACCATGAAAGCGGTGGAAGAGAAGTTTCCGACCGGCCTTTTCGTGCGGGTGCACCGCTCGTTTATCGTCAACCTGAAACGCGTCCAGGCCATCGAGGACAATTCCATCCTCATTGATGGCAAGCACATTCCCATCGGCCAGACCTACACGCGCGACGTATTTCAGCGGCTCAATAAGTTCTAGCGCCGCCTCTGTTCAACGTACTTGGTTTAGCCAGCCGTGCACACCTGCCGTTTCTTTGCCCTGCTTCTGCTGACCGCCCTGCTGGCGGCCCTGCCCCGGGCTGCCCGTGCCCAAACAGCCGGCGACACCACTAGCGCGCAATGCCCGCCGGCGCGCCTTGTGGAGATGTGCGTGGAGCTGGACGCCCGCACTTCCGTCGACTCGGCCGCAGGGCCTCTTAGCTACCGCTGGCTGATGGGCGACGGCACCACCCTGACCGGTGCCACCGTAGCCCATTGCTACACCGAGCGCCGCCGCTACACCGTGCAACTGGACGTAGTGGACGAGAAAACCGGCGAGGTGCGGGCCGCCGAAAAGCTCATCCCGGTTGACTTCACCCAAGAAATAGTCCTCAATTTCCGGGCCTCCCCGGCAAACGCCCGCGTTGGCCAGCGAATAGCATTTGATGCCCTCGACTCGCAGCTACCGCTATGCGAAAATGTGGTGATACTATGGGATTTCCGGGATGGGTCCGTGGAAAATGGCCGCCGCGTAGAGCACGTCTTCCGCCGGCCCGGCAGGTACGTAGTGCGCATGGCCCTGCGCGGCAATGGTCCCGACACCTGCCCCGACAGCCACTGTGTTACCCGGCTGGTGAGCATCCTAATTGAGCCATAACCCGCTCATAAAAAGCAATTTAACCATCATCTCCGCAATACACCTGTTGTGCGCAGGCCAGCACCGCTGCTATTGAATAGCAATATATTTCAATAATATACTTTTTATACTGCACTTATCTAATAAACAATTGCTTTATTTGCGTACCCAAACAGCTCACACCGGCTGTTTGCCCTTACGCCCTCACTATGAAACGCCTCTTTGCCATTCTAGTAGCTGGCAGCCTCGGTGCTGCGTCGTTTTCCGCTCAGGCTCAGCAAGCCCCCGACCGGCTGCGGGCAGAAGCCATGGAAAACACCCGTCTGCTGGCCAACCGCATTGCCCTCGACGACGCCCGCTCCGTGCGTGTCCGCCACCTGACCTACGAGCGGCTGGTGCAGGAAAGCCAGATTACCACCATGTACAGCGACGATCCGGCCATGCGACAGAACAAGCTGCGGGTAGTGGAGCAGGAATACACCGATAAGCTGAAAGGCCTGCTGACGACCTCACAGTTTGAGCGCTACGAAGCCTTGGTAGCGGCCGGCACCGCGCCCACCTCTCCGCATTCCGTTTCATCCCTGAAGCCCACGGCAGCCTCGCCCAAGTAAACCGCGCGCTTTAGGCTAGGCCAGCGTCCTGTCCTGCTCGGCATTGTACAGCGCTGTGGCCTGCAAAATCCCCAGCGTGATTTGCCAGAGATCCTCGTAAGGCACGATTTCGATTTCAGCAAAGGCCTCGCCGGGTGGTGGCGAGGCCTGTAGCTTTTTCAGCACTGGCTCGCCCTTTTTGCGGCTGGTCACCGGGTTGAACTCTTCCTTGACGGCAATTGCCAGTAGCCGGAAAAACAACTGGCTGCGCACGTTGCCGGTTTCGCGCAGATGCCGCTGCTGATACTTGCGCAGGCTTTCCAGGCGGGTCAGAATGTTCTCGATGTCGCGCTGACGCAGGAAATGCAGAAACTGCAGGATGAGCACCGCCACGTTGTAGCCCTGCTTGTCGCGGCTATGGTCGGGCACCGTTTGCACGAAGGTGGTGAAGTTGCGCATCCGTATCGGCGACATTTCCGGCCGCACAAACTGCAGATAGGCCATGTATAAGTCCCAGCGCTGCTGGGCCACGGCCTGCTGCTTGTCGAAATGCACATTCTTACGGGCCGTAGCCAGCAGCTCTATGGCCTGCCCATACTGCTCGGCATGAATAGCCAGCAGCAGGTAGATTTCCAGATAATACAGCCAGTTGACCGAGGATTGGTGGAACTCCTTGGCGTAGGCTTCCGCCAAGCGCAGGCCCGCTGCCACATTGCGGCTCCGAAAGTGCGCGTACACAATCATGTAAGCGTTGTAACGCTTATCAAAGCGCTTATTGTTAATTTTCCCCTGTTCCAGCAGCCGGGCCGTTACCCCAGTAATGCGGATTATCTCCTGATAGTTACCTAGCAGCTCCTGCTGAATCAACTGCACCCGATAGTGGTAGTGGAACGTGATGAACGTACCGGCAGCCCGGTGCAAGTCTGCCAGTTTTTGCACCGCGTTATCCATTTTATCGAGGATTGAGCGCCGGGTACGCACGTTATAGGCTATTTTACCTTTCACGTCCCAGTACAATTGCGTGGCTTCCTCTTCTATTGCCAGAACCTTTTTACTTTTCTCCAGCAATAACTTGTTGGCTTGGTAGCGGACCGGCATGCGGATATCGGCATATATGCCCCGCAACAACTGCCCGAACAGCACCACATACTGCGTCATTTCGTGGGACTGGGACAGCCGCTGGCCCTTTCTGCTCAGCGATTCTGCCGCTTTCAGTTCGCCTTCAGAATACAGTATACTAACCTGCATGTACAGGTTAAGCACCTGATATTCATAACGCTTCGATACCAGATGGCGCGGGTCGGTTTCATCCAGAAAGTACAAATGGTTCAGCAGTTTCTGCTGAACCCTCGACTTGAGCTTGCGGAATGCCGCATACCGGGTCTGATCTGTTTTGCCGTATAAGTTTTTAACGATCTGCTGCTGCGACTTTGGCACTCCGTCGACCAGCTGCTGTACCAGTTGCATCTCTTTATTGGACGAATGACGGGTCGTAAAGTCAAGCAATGGAAGCACTTTCAGCTTTCTATCTGTCACAATACGGGCCAGATTTATCAGTTCATCCATTGCTAAATCAGCCTCAATAGGCTTTTATTGATGTTTTTGAAATTAGGCAGCTTCTAAAATTGCTGTCACAAAACAACGCGGTTTTTCCTTTACTAACACCACTGCCTTGTTGGACATTTGTAGTGGTAAAATATGTTTTTTTCAATCGTATAATGTCACACTTTGGCAGTATCCGGGTACAACATCCTACGAAGGCATACTTCCTGATAGCAATGTAGTGGCCTTCCAGTTACAATTTTTATATAATAATAAATATTTATTATTACAATTATACCAATCACTTTTACACCAATAGTGTCCTTTACGTGGCTTGTTTAAGCGCCCACCTTTGTGTCAGTCAATCACTTGAACCACACAAAAACCAAGCGCCATGTTAGAATTAATCGCCCTCGCCCTGCTCCAGTTTTCGAGCTTCACTTCTGATTTCTCCGCCGGTGTCTATCCCGCTAACTCGTCGGTTGTCACGGCAAACAACGCTGACCACGGCACCGGCGGCTGGACGGGTATCGACGCTGACCACGGCACTGGCGGCTGGACGGGTATCGACGCTGACCACGGCACTGGCGGCTGGACGGGTATCGACGCTGACCACGGCACTGGCGGCTGGACGGGCCGCTAAGCCACGCCAAGGCCTGTAAGGGCACTCCAGCACGCAGCCTCGAATTTCTTGGCTACCTTGCTTGGCAGGAAAATATGCCTGCTGCGTGCACATGAAGTCGCTACTTTCCGGGGTATTGCTCCTACTTACAGGCTGTTGCGTATTGGTTGCCTGCAACCCGTCGGCCAAACCCTCGGCGGCTGTCCGAATCCGCTGGTCTAACGACCCTGGCTCGCTCGACCCGCTGGTGAGTGCTACGCCCCAGGCCACGGAGGTTATCAACCTGCTACACTGCAGCTTGCTGATGGGCGAACCCGACCAGCAGCAGGTAATACCTTGGCTGGCTGATTCGCTGCCCCGCATCCGGCAACGCGGCCCGCTTACACTGCTGCAGTACCGTCTTCGGCCACAGGCAACCTGGGACAATGGCACGCCGGTACTGGCGCGCGACGTGGCCTTTACGCTGCGTCTGCTGAACTGCCCCGGGCTCCCCACCGAATTCTCCCGTACGCAGTACGGTGATATCCTGGATGTGGAACTGGACGCATCGGACCCAAGGCGCTTTACGTTGGTGCGGGCCAGTTCTTCGCTGGATATGGTGCTGGCCTCCGGCGACTTCGCTATTCTGCCGGAATACTCGCTGGACCCGACCGGGCAATTACGGGCTGTGCCGCTCCCGCTATTACGAACGGATACGGCTGCCGCCACCCGCCAATATCCGACTATCCGGGCTTTTGCCGCCCGTTATCGGCAAGCCCACGTGGGCCAGCACCCGGAACGCCTGCCGGGCTGTGGCCCCTACAAGGTGGCCGCCTGGCAGCCCAACCAATATTTGCGCCTGCAACGCAAGGCCCGCTGGTGGGCCGACCGGCTGGCCCAGCCAGCATATTGGCTGCAGGCGCAGGCTGCTAAGCTCGAATACCGCATCATTCCGGATGATGCCACGGCTACCCTGGCCCTGCGGCGGGGAAACCTGGACCTGTACTCCATGCCTTCGGTCCGCATCTTCACGCAACTGAAGACTTCCGCTGACAGCAGCCACTTTTCCTTTGCCACGGCCGACACCTACGAGTCGACGATGGTGGGCTTTAATACTGAGCGTGCATTTCTGGCCGATGCCCGTACGCGCCGCGCTCTGACGCTACTGTTTGATGTCCCGCGTCTGATTCAGGCTACCCAACCCGGGCTAGCTTACCGTAGCCCGAGCATAATTTCGCCACGCGACAGGCATGCGTTCAACGACAGCCTGACGGTCGACCGATTCTCACCGGAGCAGGCAGTCAATCTGTTGCAGCAGGCGGGCTGGCGCAGAAAGGCCGATGGAACGTGGTGGAAGGGCCAAACGGGTCCGCTGGCACTGAGCCTCAGCTACCGGAGCCAGGCCACCGACCATGAAACGGCGGCGCTGCAGTTCCTGGAGGCTGCTACCAAGCTGGGCATTGCCGTGCGGCTGCGGCCTACAGAAGCCAGCCTGCTACAGCAGCAGCTTACTGCCGGCAGCGTTGATATGTTTATCCGAACGATATCGGGCACCCCTTTCGGGTACAACTTCATGCCTATTCTGCATTCGCAGGGCATTGGGTTATTCAATTTCACCCGGTTCAGCTCACCTGAATCCGACCAGCTGATTGAGGCTATATCTGCCGCCAGCCAACCGGCTGAGCGCAACCAGCTGGTACGCCGTTTTCAGCGGCTGCTGCAGCAGGAGGCGCCCATCACTGTCTTGTATTTTTCGCGCAACCGGCTGGTTGCTTCCCGCCGGTTGCAACCGGTGCGGGCCACCAGCGTACGGCCTGGCTATGATGCCCTGCATCTGAAGCTGGCCACTTCTTCGGCCCGTTAGCGTATGGTGCGCCGCTTGGGTGTTCGGCTGGGGAAGCAGCTATTCATGACGTGGAGCATTCTCTCGGTTCTGTTTCTGCTGACCCGCACGCTGCCCGAGGAACAGGAACTGCTGGCGCGCTTTGGGGGCATTGCTACCGGTGCCGCCCCCAGCGCCCGGCAGATGCAGGCCGCACAGCAGCAGGCCCGCCGCCGCCTGGGCCTCGACAAGCCGCTGTTTTATATCTCCCGCCGCCCGCCGCAGACCAATCAGCCCACGCAGGCGCTGGCTATGCGCTGGCAATGGGAAGGGTGCCACAACCAATATCATCAATGGCTAACGGAGCTTAGCCAGGGCGACTTAGGCACTTCTTACCAAACCCAGGAACCGGTACTGCCTCTTTTAGTGCAGGCACTGTGCCATACAATGCCGCTCGCGCTGCTGGCCATGCTGCTGCTTGTGGGGCTGGGCGGGGCGCTGGGAGTGGTGCAGGCCCGGCGGCCGGGGCCGCTGGTGGCGGTGCTATTTGCGCTGGATACCCTGCCGTTGTTTGTGGTGGCTTTGCTGCTGCTGCTGCTGCTGGCCAACCCTGATTTTCTCGCGCTTTTTCCGGCCTATGGCTTGGCTGAAGACACTGAGTCAGGCAGTTCTTTGACTTATCTGAGCTATCTGGCTTTGCCTGTGGCTAGCCTAGTGCTCACGGGCATTGCCGAGCCGGCCGTGCAGCTGGCGGCGACGCTACGCCATGAAACTCAGCAGCAGTATGCGCTGGCTGCACGCGCCAAAGGCCTATCGGAGCGGCAGGTGCTCTGGCACCACACCCTGCGCAACGCCGCCCTACCCAGCCTCGTGCTCATCACTGATCTGCTGCCCAACCTGCTGGCTGGCTCCGTGGTGGTAGAACTGATTTTCGCCCTGCCGGGAGTGGGCAGGCTGCTGGCCGAAGCCGCCACTGCCCGCGACTATCCGGTGCTGCTGGCAGGTGTGCTGCTGCTCACGCTGCTGCGCCAGCTCTCGCTGTGGCTCGCCGACGGCCTGCAGTACCTGCTCGACCCACGCCTTGGCACTGCGGCCACATGAGACGCCCCCACCAACTTTCCCGGTGGAGCCAGCGCCTGGGCTGGAGTTGGCTGCTGCTGCTTGTTGCGGCCGCCCTACTCGCCGACCTGTTGCCGCTCCCCGCATTTCCGGACCTGCTGCATACCAATGCTCCGCCCCTGACTGCCGGGCATCCGTTAGGCACCGACCCCCAGGGGCACGATGTGCTGGGCAGCCTGATCTACGGGGCCCGCACGGTACTGCTGGTAAGTGTGCCGGCCACGCTGCTTGCCACCGCCCTGGGCATGGCTTTGGGAGGCGCAGCCGGATTCTGGGGCAATACCGGCCTGCGCCTACCACTTGCCACTTTGCTGGCCGGTGGGGTTGCTGCGCTACTGTTTGTCGTGGCCGGAGCACCAGCAACCAGCTCGCTGGCTGCATGGTGGCCCGTGCTGCTGCTGTCAGCCAGCATATTGGCCAACAGGCTCTTATTTCGTAAAAAGTGGCTGCAGCAGCCTGTTGCATTGCCCATAGATACATGGGTTTCGGCCGCTATTGTGGCGCTGGCAGCATTACCGCGCCTGGTAGTAGTGTTGGTGGTGGCCGCAGCCACAGAGCCAAGTACGCTTACACTTACGGCCCTGCTTACCCTGGTTTTGTGGCCGGTGCCGGCCCGGCTGATGCGCGCCGAAACCCGAAGAATCCAGCAGTTGCCTTATCTGGAGGCGGCCCGGGCACTGGGGCTGCCCACTTACAGCATACTGCTGCACCATGTGCTCCCCAATAGCTGGCGGGTGCTGCGGGTTTCTCTGCCCATGAACCTGGCCGTGCTTATAGGCCTGGAAACTACCTTATCCTTCCTCGGAGTGGGCCTGCCCCCTGAACTGCCAAGCTGGGGCCGTCTACTGGCAGCCAGCCGCTTAGCTGCTTCCAGCTGGTGGCTGATAGTATTCCCGGCAGTAGCCTTATTGTTCACTGCCCTGGCTCTGCGCCAGCTGCTTCCGGCCCCTAAGGCAGAGCGCAATTAAAGGCGCTCTGGCCCTTCCTCATGTCACAAATCAGCCTTCTTTGGATAAATTTATCATCAGCTGTCATTAGTAACTCAGCTGTCTTTGCAATTGCAATCTTTTGATTATAAAAAATATAGATATTTTATAATATAAATTTTACTGCTGATACAGGAGGCAAAAAGGATAATTGCGCGGCGAAAATCCATAGTCACAAATATGCCGAAACTGTCCTTTACAGCGAATGGCCTTGCCTGTAGTTTTGTAATGTGCTAAGGGTTCTAGAAAGTTCTCTCAGCATTTCTACTGGCGCTTCTCTACTGGCTATCCATGGCCTCACTTCTTCTCAAACGCCGGCAAGGACACGCATTGCGCTACTTGCTTCTGGAAATGGCTACCTGCCAGCGCGCAGCAGCCCCGTTCACCGGCTTCCAGACGATTGACGGAGAAATGGTGTCTTATGTCAGAGGAGAGCAGGCCATCCGGTCGGGCACTGCGGTGCTGATAGGCGGGCTGCTGGTAGGAACGGTATTGCCTCAATTCGATAGCTAGTAACCAATCGAATAGCATTATATTATTATTCAGGCTGGCGGTGCTTCTAAAGCATTCCATCCCGTGAACAATGTTGCAATAGGTGTGTAAAAACCCCGCCGGTTCTGCCCGCGGGGTTTTTGCGTTTTACGCCGCCCAGTAACGCCGCCTTCACTTACTTTTTATAGCTGCTGCCGTTTCAGCTGGCCTCGGCTTGGCGGGCCACTTCTGCAATGCCTTGCTCAAAAGTGTGGGGCTGATAGCCTAGCGCACGGCGCGCCTTATCTATGATGAAGCCCGTGCGCAGAGGCCGCTCGGCCGTCTGTGAAAACGTGCTGGCGTCCACTCGCTCAATCAAGGAGGCATCCAGCTGGAAATAGTCGGCTACCCGAAGCGCCATCTGGTAGGGCGTCAGCATCTCGTCGCTGCTGATGTGGTAGATGCCGGTAGCGTGGTGCTGGGCCGCCAGCCAGCAGCCCTGGGCCAAGTCTTCGGCCAGAGTAGGCGTCCGGAACTGGTCATTTACCACCTTAATGGGCTTTTTCGCTCGTAGCGAGTCGCGCACCCAAAGCACGATATTGGTGCGGCCATAGTCGTGCGCCACGCCGTACACGAGCACCGTGCGCACAATGGCCCACGGCGTGCGGCAGGCCTGCACCACCCGCTCGGCGGCTACCTTGCTGGCGCCGTAGAAATTGACCGGCGCCGGCACCGCGTCCTCGGCCAGCGGTCCGCCTTCGCCACTGAAAATGAAGTCGGTGCTGAGGTGGACGAGGTGAATCTGGTGCGCCTCGCAGGCGGCCACTAAGTACTCGACGGCAGTTACGTTTTGCTGCCAGCAGGCCTGCTGGTTCAGCTCGCACTCGTCCACGTTGGTCATGGCGGCCGTGTGGATGAGGTGCGTGGGCTGCTCCTGCGCCAGCACGGCCGCCACCTGCGCGGCATCGGTCACGTCCAGCGGCACGAAGCGCACCTGCGGGTACAGACCGGCCAGCTTGTTGGGGCCGCGCGAGGTAGCAATGAGTGTCAGACCAGGTTGGGCACTCAACAGCGCCACCAGCTTTTGCCCCAGCAAACCGTTGGAACCCGTAACGAGAATACGCATAGCACTGGCAGTAGCAGGTGACACGGAAGGCGGTACCGGATGTTAGTAAGTGTAGCCGTAGAGCTCCGTAATTTTCTTTTTCTTCAGCTTCTCCACCTTCATCGTCATTTTAATGTCAGTAGTGGGCCGGTCGCGGCCGTCTTTGGGCTGGGCGGCAATCTTGTCGATGACGTCGAGGCCGCTTACGACCTGGCCGTAGACGGTGTACTGGCCGTTGAGGTGGGGTGTGCCGCGGTGATTCTGCACCAGATAAAACTGCGAGGCACTGCTGGCCCGCTCGGGGTTCACGAAGTCGGCCTGGCGGGCAGCGGCCAGTGCGCCGAATTTGTGGGTGAATTCGGGCCGGATTTCGGCCGGAATGGTGGCCTCGCTGGGCTGGCCCTGGCCGTCGTTGCCGGGGTCCGCGTCTTTGCTGCCGGGGTCGCCGCCCTGCACCATGAAGTCGGAGATGATGCGGTGGAAGGTGGTGCCGTTGTAGAAGCCGCTTTCGGCCAGCTTCAGGAAGTTGGCTTTATGCTTGGGAGTGGCATCGAACAGCACGAGCTTGATGTCGCCGAGCGAGGTGCTGATGGTCACGAGCTGATCTTTCTTGCTGCTCTTAGGGAATTTGGCCGCATACAGGGCCGGAGCTAGCACTAGAAGGAATACTCCAAGCAAAGCAGAAAAACGGGAAACGAAACGCATAACGGGAAGACTACAGAATTTAAAGGGCGAAAGTAAGCGGTTTGCGGCAGAGCGTCCCGGCTCGGCGATACCGAACACGCAGCGAAACTGTTGAATATATTTTTCTGCCGATATCCGACCTAACGTCTTTATTGGCGTATGATGCGCCAGTTTCCCCCTCACTTTTCCCTTATGACCACTGCCTTTACCCCTACCACTACTGCCCCCAGCCTCGCCCCGCCGCCGCCCCACTGGTTTCCGAAGCTGCTGCTGGCCGTGTACCTGATTGAGTTTGTGGCGCTGGGCATCAACCCGGCTGAGCGCGGCACCTGGTGGGCCGAAAACGTGCCGATTTTCCTGATTGTGCTGGCCCTGACGGTGCTGTACGTGCGCGGCACACGCTTCTCCAACCTAGCCTATGCCCTGATGAGCGTATTGCTGTTCATGCACACCATTGGCGGCCATTATACCTTCGAGAAAGTGCCGTTCGACTGGTTCAACAACCTGTTTGGCTTCAAGCGCAATATGTACGACCGGGTGGCGCACTTTTCGGTGGGCTTCTACGCCTACGCCATCATCGAGCTGACGGACCGCTACGGCACCATCCGCAGCCGCGTCATCAGCTACCTGTTTCCGTTGTGCGTCATCGGCACGGTGGCCATGGCCTACGAGCTGATTGAATGGGTGTATGCCGAAGTAGCCGGCGGCGACGCCGGGGCCGCCTTCCTGGGCAGCCAGGGCGACATCTGGGATGCCCAGAAAGACATGCTGGCCGATACCAGCGGCGCCGTTTTCGCGCTGATTCTGTACGCGCTGTTTGGCCGGGGCCGCCGCCAGGACGTCTGATCCACCTTCAAACTGCCCAACAAAAAGCCTCGCTTCCGTGCAGAAGCGAGGCTTTTTGTTGGGCATAAAACCGCAGAAGCGACGCTTAAGCGTCTCTTTCCCGGCGAATTTCGTCGAGAATCTGCTGGCCGCCACGCGCCAGTACACTCTCGGCAATGCGGATTCCCAGCGCTTCGGCCTGGCTGGCGTCGGCAGTCTGGGCTTCTTCCAGCAGCTTGGCCCCATCGAGGCTAATGAGGCCGCCGTGCAGGTGCACCGTTGCGCCATCGGGGCTGAGCGTGGCCAACGCGAAGCTGGGGATGCTGCAGCCGCCTTCCATGGTGCGCAGAAAGGCTCGCTCCGCTGCCAGGCACACGTGGGTGGCCGGATGGTCAAGGATGCGGTGCAGCTCGGTTTTGAGGGCCGGCTCCAAGGCGCGGGCGCACTCAATGGCCACGCTGCCCTGCCCGGTGGCGGGCACAAACTGGGTTTCGGGCAGCACGTGCCGGATCAGGTGGTCGTACTCCATGCGGTGCACGCCGGCGTAGGCCAGCACCAGCGCGTCGTACTGGCCTTCCTCGAGCTTGCGCAGGCGGGTCTGAAGGTTGCCGCGGGCTTCGGCGGTGCTGGCGTTGGGCAGAAACCGGCGCAGCATGGCCTTGCGGCGGGTGCTGCTGGTGCCCAGCACGAGGCCCGGCTTGCGCAGATCCAGGTCGGCCTGAAAGCTCACCACTACGTCGTTCACCTGCTCGCGCTCCATGAACGCCAGCAGCTCCAGATCATCGGGGATGCTGCTTTGCACGTCTTTGGCGCTGTGCACGGCAATATCAATGTGGCCGGTGCGCAAACCCACTTCCAGCTCTTCGGTGAACACGCCTTTGGCCCCGATTTTATCAAGGGAGCGGTCCAGCACTACGTCGCCTTTGGTGGTGATGATGACAATTTCGGAAGCCAGGCCAGCCTGCTCCAGGCAAGCCGCTACGTGGTGGGCCTGCCACAGCGCCAGCTTGCTACCCCGGGTGCCGATGCGAATGGGCTTTTTCAAGTAAGAATTCTGAATTAGAAAGTAAACGTGTAAGCTTGCGATGCGCAGCGGCTTTGTGGCCGGTTCTGCGCCGACGCTGACGCCGGCCCTCAGCAGTTCTGGCAAAGGTACGGTGCGGCTGGTTTTGGCGGCCGGCTATAGCAGTTTTAGCGCCAGCTATACCTATTTAGCAAACTGTATTTTCCGCCTTTATTCTCTCTAGACGGCCATTTTCAGCAGTGCCGCCATCCGCAGCGAGACATCCACGAACACCATTCGCGGGTTGGCGTTGCGCTCAATGTGGTAGTGCGCGTCGTTCAGCTCGCGGGTGATGGGGTCGGCGTTTTGAGGCGTGACGAAGCGGCTGAAGCCCTGCACAAACGGCTGCTCCTGTGTGGACAAGTGCGGCACTAGCTGCGGATCGAGACCGAAGAGCAGCACCTTGCGCAGCAGCGTGAGGGCGTACTGCAGAAACTCCTTCTGGTTTTCGCGGCCCAGTTTCTGAAACTCGTCGCTCTTTTCCAGCATCTCGCTCACCTTGTTGCTGAAGCAAGTGCGCATCCAGCCCGCGAACAGGGCAAAGTAGTCGTGGTCGGTGGCGGCGGCGTGGTGGGCGGCCAGGGCGGCGCCGGGGTTGCCCTCCGCGAGTTGGGCCAGCTGCCGGGCCTTCACTTCGGGCACCTGATGCTCGTCGCGCAGCCAGTTGGTTAGGTCCTGCTCGGAGAGTGGGCGCACCACCACGGGCTGCACCCGGCTGATGATGGTGGGCAGCAGCTGCTCGGGCGCGTGGCTCACCAGCAGAAACACCGTGGCGGCGGGTGGCTCTTCCAGCAGCTTGAGCACAGCGTTGGCGGCGGCCGGGTGCATTAGCTCGGGCTGCCAGATAACCACCAGCTTGTACTGCGCCTCAAAGGCCTTGAGGCTCACCAGCCGCAGCAACTGCAGGCTTTCTTCCTTGGAAATGCTGCCCTGCTTGTTCTCGGCCCCGATGTGCTGCATCCAGTCGTTGAGGCCCTGGTAGGGGCTGTCGAGCACGAAGGTGCGCCAGTCGGCCATGAACTTGCTGCTGGTGGCATCCTTGGCCACGGCCTTGGTGGTCGTGACGGGCACGATGAAGTTCAGGTCGGGATGGATGAGCTTGTCGATTTTCTGGCAGCTCGGGCAGCGGCCGCAGGAATCATCGGCGTCGGGTGTGCGGCTCTCGCAGTTCAGAAAAGCCGCGAAAGCCAGCGCCAACGGCAGCGCCGCCGAGCCCTCAGCCCCGCGAAACAGCTGGGCGTGTGCCACGTGGTTGCGCTGCACGCTTTGCACAAGCAGCTGCTTTACCTGTTGCTGGCCGGGAATATCGGAGAAACGCATGTTGTATTAGTGAGCAATTGGCAATGGACTGTAAGCAGCTTGTTGGCTTGCCGACTATTGGTCCTTGCTCGTTGCTGATTGCTCATTATTCGCAGCTTTCTCCCACACCCGGTCTTTCGCAGTCTGCTCATACACGTGGCGCATGATATCCTGCTCTATCTGGTTGTAGGGCAGGTTGCGGCGGGCCATTACGCGCTCCGCAACCTCAGCCACTTTGGGCAGCCGGAAGGTTTCGAAGCCGGCGGCGCCGCCCCAGCTAAAGCTCGGGATGAACGTGCGCGGGAAGCCGGCCCCGAAGATGTTGGCACCTACGCCCACCACCGTGCCGGTGTTGAACATGGTGTTGATGCCGCACTTGCTGTGGTCGCCCATCATCAGGCCGCAGAAGGTCTGGCCGGTGTTCACGAAGCGGCCCGCCGAGTGGCTCCAGATCTTGACGGGGGCGTAGTTGTTTTTGAGGTTGCTGGTGTTGGTGTCGGCGCCCAGGTTGCACCACTCGCCTATCACCGAGTTGCCGAGGTAGCCATCGTGGCCTTTGTTGCTGTAGCCGAGCAGGATGCTGTTGCCGACTTCGCCGCCCACCTTGCTGAACGGGCCCACGGTGTTGTCGCCGCGCATTTTGGCGCCGGCGTTGATGTGGCTGCCCTCGCAGAGCGCCAGCGGCCCGCTGATGATGGCTCCTTCGTGCACCTGCGAATTTTTGCCGAGGTAAATCGGGCCGTTTTCGGCGTTGAGAATGGCGGCGCGAATCTTCACGCCGGGCTCAATGAAGATGTTTTCCGGCGCGTACACAATGGTATGCGCGTCGCCCACCGGCGCCGACTCGCGGCCCTTGGTCAGCAGGTCGAAGTCGCGGCGGATTTCGGCGCCGTTGCGCAGAAACAGGTGCCACACTTCCCGGATGATGGTAATGGGCTCGGCTACGTCGCGGGTTTTAAGGAAGCCTTCCTGAATCAGCTCGGCCACCTGCGTGGCATCGGTGAGATGGGCCGCCACCAGTGTTTCATCGCAGAACAGCGCCTCGCCGGCAGCCAGAGCCTGCACCTGCTTCACCAGCACGTCGTCGGGGCAGACGGCGCCGTTGATGACCAGCGCCGGGCCCGACGTGGCGCCGGCCGGATACTTGGCCTGCAGGTACGGCGCGGTGAGGTAGCCGACGGGCTGCCCGCCCAGCCGGTGCTGCCACTTCTCAGCCAGCGTCAGGATGCCGCAGCGCAGGGCCGCCACCGGGCGCGTGAACGTGAAGGGCAGCAGGTGGGGCCGGATGGCCGGGTCGTCGAAGAGCAGAACGTGCATGGAATTGGTGCTTAGTGCTTCGTGCCTGGTGCTTAGCAGAGTGGTGAGCAGGCTTCCAGAAGAAATCAGGCAATGGGCTGCAAAGGTGGGCAGAAAAGCAAAAACTCCTGCCAGGCGAGCCGGCAGGAGTTTTTAGAATATCAGTTGTACGAAGCACCAGGCACTAAGCACCAGGCACTCAGAAAACTACTTCTTCTTGTAGCGGGTCATGAACTTCTCTACGCGGCCAGCCGTGTCGAGCAGAACGTTTTTGCCGGTGTAGAAGGGATGCGACTCCGAGCTAACTTCCACTTTCACGACGGGATACGTCTTACCGTCTTCCATCGTGATGGTCTCGTTGGAGTTCATCGTCGAGCGGGTAACGAATTTGAAACCGCTGGAGCTGTCCTGGAATACCACTTCGCGGTACTCGGGGTGGATGTCTTTTTTCATGTCGGAATACCGTTTGTGCCTGGTTGCCTGCCGATTTTGCGGAAGGGACTGCAAAAGTACACGTTACGCGCAACTTTCAAAAGCTTCTACGGCTCTTTTCTCTAAAACCGGTTTCAGACGGCCTGAGCTACCGGATTTTGTTTATTTTTGAAGCGTTGCCACTACTATTGCCTATTCAGCCTACCTATACTCTCTCCCTCATGCTCCCTCACAAAGCTACGCGGCCGCTGGTGCTGCTTTTGCTCCTGTGCACTACCCTGGCCCTGGGAGCCACCATTACGCTTTTTCAGGCCGCTTTCGAAAACGACAATGTGCGCGTGACCTGGGAAACGGCCAGTGAAAGCGGCGTGCAGGGTTACGACCTCTACCGCAAAACCAACTCCGACCCTGGCTTCAACCGCCTCACCACCCTCGCCCCCACCGGCCAGGGCCGCTACCAATACCTCGATACCGACGTGTACCGCGGCACGCAGGGCGGGCCGTTCATCTACCGCCTGACCGTACGCACTGCCACCGGCGACCAGCACTACACAAGCACCCTCGGCCAGACGCCCAGCGCCGTGCAGCGCTCCTGGGGCAGCATCAAGTCGATGTTTCGCTAGAGAGTGGACGTAAAAGAACGTCATTCCGAGCGTAGGCGGAGCCGGAGCCGAGGAATCTCGCGTGCTGATGTTGTGGTGCCATTACTTTACCACACTAGCGAGATTCCTCGGCTCCGGCTCCGCCCACGCTCGGAATGACGTTCTTCTGTGCTGTTTGTTCACTTCATCACCAAACTTAAGATGCGCCTTTGCTTTGCTTCCAATAACGCTCATAAGCTCGACGAAATCCGGCCGCTACTGCCGGCCGGTACGGAGCTGCTGAGCCTCGCCGACATCGGCTGCCACGAGGAGCTGCCCGAAACGCAGGATACCCTGGCCGGCAACGCCCGCCAGAAAGCCGAATACGTGTGGGAACACTACGGCGTGGCCTGCTTCGCCGACGATACGGGCCTGGAGGTAGCGGCGCTGGGCGGCGCGCCCGGCGTGTACTCGGCGCGCTATGCCGGCCCCCAGCGCCTGGCCACCGACAACGTGCAGAAGCTGCTCACGGAGTTGCGCGGCCACGCCGACCGCTCGGCGCAGTTCCGCACGGTGGTGGCACTGGTGCTGCCCGGCGGCGTGGTGCACGAGTTTGAGGGCGCCGTGGGCGGCCACATCACCGAGGAGCTCAGCGGTGCCGGCGGCTTCGGCTACGACCCGGTATTTCAGCCCGGCGAAGGCGACGGCCGCACGTTTGCCGAAATGACCACCACCGAGAAAAACCAGATCAGCCACCGGGCCCGGGCCGTGGCCGGCCTGGTGGCATTTTTGGGCGTTATGGAGTAATGAGGGAATGAAGTGATGGGATGAACGGTGAAACCCGGATTACCGGCCCTCTCCTCACCATTTACTTCATCACCTTATCATCCTAAGCCCCTAACTTCTTACCTTTGCAAGGTTGGCCCTACCTGTACGGGCCGTTTCCCCACACCATGCAACATCCTTTCATCGTCGGTATCACGGGCGGCAGTGCCTCCGGCAAGACCACCTTCCTGCGCCGGCTGCTGGCTTCGTTTCCCGAAGAAGAAATTTGCCTGATTTCGCAGGACAACTACTACCACCCGCGCGAAAACCAGTCGGTGGATGCGCAGGGTGTCACCAACTTCGACCTGCCCTCCAGCATCGACTCGGCGGCCTACGCGGCCGATGTGCTGCGCATCAGCCAGGGCCTGGAAGTGCGCCGGCCGGAGTACACGTTCAATAACCCGGGTGTGGTGCCGCAGGAGCTGGTGTTCCGGCCTGCCCCTATCGTGGTAGTGGAAGGCATCTTCGTGTTTTACTTCGAGGAAGTGGCCAAGCTGCTGGATTTGAAAGTTTACATCGATGCCCGCGAGCATGTGAAGCTGCAGCGCCGCATCGTGCGCGACCGGGACGAGCGCGGCTACGACCTGGAGGACGTGCTCTACCGCTACACCAACCACGTAGCGCCTACTTACGAGAAATACATCAAGCCTTTCAAGCAGGATGCCGACATCGTCATCCCCAACAACCGGCACTTCGACCGGGGCCTGGACGTGCTGGTGTCGTTCCTGAAAAGCAAAGTAGCCTAACCATTACTCCGGCGAAAGACAGGAATCCGGGGACCATTGTTGAAGGACTTTGCCTAGCTTCCGCTGGCCGGGACAACCCTAAGTAAAAGAGAGCCCCGCCGGCCGGCAGGGCTCTCTTTTTGGCTTCTGGCCCCGGCAACCGGCCCGAATACCCGGCGGCCGTTGCCTCGCCCGGCCGGTTTGGCTATATTTGTAGCTCTTAGGTTTTTCATGCTGCCCTTTTTCTCCCACTTTTTGCCCCGCGTGCGTTTCGCGCTGCTCACAGCCACCGTGCTGTTTGTGCTGTCGTTGAACCACCAGGCCGTGGCCACCTTCCGGGTGCCGGCCGGCAAAACCACGCGCATCGGGCAGCCGCTGCGCGTGTCGGTGGTGAAGCAGAAAGTGACTTTGGAAGCCACCGGCCCTTTGGTGCTGCACACGGCGCCCGAGCTGGCCGCGTGGCTGCCCTGGCCCGCTCCGCAGAGCTGGCTGCCGGCCATGCGCCGGGCCTTGGCCGTGCCGCGCCCTTTGGCGGGCATCCGGCCGGCGGCCGTGTTCCGCACGCGCCTCTTGGTGGCGGCCCTTTCGCCGCAGGCTCCTTAGAGGAGCTGCTGACAGGTTGCGGTGCTGGTGCGCTGATTTGTCCGGAGCTGATGCGGGCAAAATATAGCGCCAGACGTAAGCAACGTGCTTTTTGGCAGTAGCCAGGCACAACGGCAACCTGTATCGACAGCACACTCCGGGCACATCAGCACATCCCGAATTAGCACATCAATTAATCAAACATGCGTAATAAAGGACTCATCATTGCGCTGACCATCATTGTGTCGGCGCTGTGTATCTACTTTCTGACCTTCACGTTTATTTCGCGGCGGGTGCAGAACGACGCCGTGGTGTATGCCACCAAAGGCGGCCAGGTAAACCAGAAGCTGCGCCAGCGCTACCTCGACTCGGTGTGGCGCGCGCCCGTGACCAGCCTGCTCGGCGTAGACTACACCTACCGCGACGTGCGCTCGTCGGAGCTGGGCCTCGGCCTTGACCTGAAAGGCGGCATGCACGTGACACTGGAAGTATCGCCGGTGGAGATTGTGCGCGCCATGAGCGGCAACTCCAAGGACCCGAAGTTCAACCAGGCCATGACGCAGGCGCAGGAAGCCCAGAAGGCCAATCCTTCGACGCCTTTCACTACGCTCTTCGCCCAGGCCTACCAAACGGCCGCGCCCGGCCAGAACCTGGCCCGCATCTTCGCCAACACCACCAACAAGAGCCGCGGCATCGACATCAACTCGACCAACGAGAAGGTTATCGGCGCCATCAACAAGGAAGTGGAAGAAGCCATCGACCGCTCGTTCAACATCCTGCGGACCCGCATCGACAAATTCGGCACCAGCCAGCCCAGCATTCAGCGCGTGAAAGGCACGGGCCGCATTCAGGTGGAGCTGCCCGGCGTAGACAACCCGGACCGCGTGCGCAAGCTGCTGCAAGGCCAGGCCAAGCTGGAGTTCTGGGAAGTATGGCGTCAGGATGAGTTCGGCCCTTACCTGCAGCAGCTCGACCAGGCCCTGATTGCCAAAGAGAAAGCCGCTACCACTGCCAAGCCGGCCACGTTGGCCGCCGCCACTGATACCGCTGCCGTAGCCGCTGGTGACTCTACCTCGCTGGCCAGCCAGCTGGCCAAGAAAAACGCCGCTCCGACTGCTAAGACTGACACCGCCGCCGCTGCCCAGCAGGGCTCGGTACTGGCCCGCCTGTTCACGATGCCGGTTCCCGGCCAGCTGGGCGTAAACGTGCAGGACACGGCCCGCATGAACACCATCCTGCGTTCCGACGAAGCCCGCGCTATTCTGCCCCCCAACCTGACGTTCCTGTGGAGCGTAAAGCCAGACGCCATCAATGGCCAGGAATACCTGAAGCTGAACGCCATCCGCAAGCAGCCCGGCACCGAGGCTCCGCTGGGTGGTGAGGTGGTGGCTGATGCCCGCCAGGACTACGACCAGGGTGGCCGCCCCGAAGTGAGCATGGCCATGAACCCCTCGGGCGCCAAGAAATGGCAGAAACTGACCGGCGCCAACATCGGCCGCCAGGTAGGTATCGTGCTCGACGACTACGTGTACTCTGACCCGGTGGTGCAATCGGAAATTGCCGGTGGCAACACCAGCATTTCGGGCAACTTCTCCATCGAGGAAGCCCAGGACCTTTCCAACGTACTGAAAGCCGGTAAGCTGCCCGCCCCGACGCGCATCGTGGAAGAAGCCGTAGTTGGTCCGTCGCTGGGCCAGGAGGCCATCAACCAGGGCCTGTACTCGTCGCTGGCCGGTCTGATCATCATCATGGCCTTCATGGCTCTGTACTATGGCCGCGCCGGTATGGTGGCTGATGCCGCCCTGCTGTTCAACGGCTTCCTGATTCTGGGCGTACTGGCCCAGTTTTCCTTCGCCCTCACGCTGCCCGGCATTGCCGGTCTGATCCTGGTATTTGCCTCGTCGGTGGATGCCAACGTACTGATCTTCGAACGGATCCGGGAAGAACTGGACCACGGCCTGGGCCTGCACGACGCCATCAACAAAGGCTACTCGCGCGCTTTCTCGGCTATTTTTGACTCCAACGTTACCACGCTCATCATCGCCCTGATCCTGTTCATCTTCGGTACGGGTCCGGTGCAGAACTTCGCCGTAACGCTACTCATCGGTATTTTCACCTCGTTCCTGTCGGCCGTATTCATCTCGCGTCTCATCATCGAGTGGCTGGTGAAGGGCAAGGAGAAGAGCAGCATGACGTTCTCGACCTTCCTGTCGCGCAAGCTGTTCAAGGATGTCAACTTCGACATCGTGGGCAAGCGCAAGATTGCCTACGCCTTCTCGACCATCGTTATCGTGGCCGGCTTCGTGCTGATGGCCATTCAGGGCGGCCCGAACCTGGGCGTTGACTTCCGCGGCGGCCGCGCTTACGTGGTTGACTTCAATAAGGACATGGACGCTTCCAAGGTGCACGACGCCCTGGTGGAGCGGGCTTTCCAGGGTGCTGGTACGGAGGTGAAAACCTTCGGCGCCCCGAACCGTCTGCGCATCACCACCGGCTACCTGGCCGATGACGAATCGGTGGTTGCCGACAAAAAAGTGGAGTCGGCCATGGTTTCGGAGCTCACCAAGGACTTCGCCGCCGATGCCCCGGTTATCAAGTCCACGTCGAAAGTAGGCGCTACCATCGCCGACGACATCAAGCGCACTTCGGTGCTGAGCCTGGGCCTGACGCTGCTCGGCATCTTCATCTACGTGCTGTTCCGCTTCGAGAAGTGGCAGTATTCGATGGCCGCTGTAATTGCGCTCTTCCACGATGCGCTGCTGGTAATTGCCTGCTACCCGATTGCCCGTCTGTTCGGCCTGAACTACGAAATGGACCAGATTTTCGTGGCTGCCGTGCTTACCGTAATTGGTTTCTCGATGAACGATACCGTAGTTATCTACGACCGGATCCGCGAGTATCTGCGCGAAAACCCGAAGCTGACGTTTGCGCAGGTAGCCAATCCGGCCCTGAACTCCACGTTCTCGCGCACCATGATTACGTTCACCACGGTGTTCCTGGTGGTGGCCGTGCTTTACGTGTTCGGGGGTGAAACGCTGCGCTCGTTCTCGTTTGCCATGCTCGTGGGCATGATCTTCGGCACGTACTCGTCGCTGTTCATCGCCACGCCGATCATCCTCGACACCTACGGCCGCAAAGAGGCCCGCGAGCGGGGCACCGACATGTCGACGCACATCAACGACGGCACCGACGCCCCGAAACTCTCGACGGCGCAGGTATAAATCATCGGTTGCGCTGAGCTTATCTGCTTGGTTGACTGCTTTACTGAAAACGCCCGGCCAAATGGTCGGGCGTTTTTTGTTGGCGCGTTGGAGCCTTCATTGCGGCAGTTCATTTCGCCACACTTCCTGCTGATACACAAAAAAGCCCCGAACCAGCTGGTTCGAGGCTTTTGATGTTGAGATAGTCCGGCGCTTAGTGCTGGGCGATGATGCCTTCGGCTACTACCTCTTTCACTTCGGGTACCATGCGCTTGAGCAGGTTTTCGATGCCCGATTTCAGCGTGACGGTGGCCGAAGGGCAGCCCGAGCACGAACCCTGTAGGTTCACGGTCACAATGCCTTCGTGGTAGCTTTTGAAGGTGATGTTGCCACCATCCTGCTCCACGGCGGGGCGCACGTAGTTATCGAGCAGGTCGATGATTTTCTGGCTGGTCTGCTGGTCGGCTTCCGACGAATCGGCTGAGCCGCTGGCGGCAGCCTGCTGGGCGGCTTTCTGCTCGGCGGCGGGGTCGACGGTGAAGATCGGGCCGCTGGCTTCCACGTACGACTTCAGGAAGGTGCGCAACTCGGGAATGAGCTGGGCCCACTGGTGGTCGGTGGTTTTGGTGACGGTGACGAAGTTCTGGGCGATGAACACGCGGCCCACATAATCGAAGTTGAAAAGCTCCTGAGCCAGAGGCGAGTTGGCCGCGGCTTCGAGGTTGGGATAGTCCACGCTTACGCCATCAGCTAGCAGCTGGGCATTGAGCACAAACTTCATGGATTCGGGGTTGGGCGAGGCTTCGGCGTAGATAGAAACCGGGCCGGCGGGGGCAGTGAGTTGTTCAGCCATGTTTGAAAGACTTGGAGACAAGCGGGAGAAAGTCGGCCGTATTCGTTCGGCCTGACACGTAAAACCGCACGGGGCGGCAATAGTTGCAAAGGTAGCCAGGAAATGGAGGATCGAGGCAATCGGGCGCCGTCAGGCTGCTTCGGGCAGGGCGGGCGCGCTGCGCAGCAGCAGGAAGCCCACGGTGCCCGATATAAAGGAGGCGCTCAGAATGGCCACCTTGGCCACCGGCTCACCCTCGGAATGCTCGCCCAGCGCCAGCAGCGTAATAAACAGCGACATGGTGAAGCCGATGCCGCCCAGCACGCCGGCGCCCCACAAATGCCGCCACGTGACGCCGGCCGGCAGCGAGGCCCAGCCCAGCCGCACGCTCAGCCACGACAGCGCCCCGATGCCCAGCGGCTTGCCCACCACCAACCCCAGCAGAATACCCAGCCCCAGCGGCGAAAACAGCTGCCCAAACACACCGGCATCAATGACGAGGCTGGTATTGGCGAAGGCAAACAGCGGAATGATACCAAACGCCACCACCGAGTGCAGGCGCTGCTCCAGCTTCTGGGCCGGCGAGCTGATGGCGTCGGACAGGTACTCCAGCTCCTCGCTGATGATGCGCGGATTGGCTTCGGCCCCGTGCACCTCGTGCTGCAGCATGCCCAGCCGGTCGTTGAGCATCAGCAGAATCTCGGGGCGGGCCCGCCCGATGCGCGCCGGGATGGCCAGCGCCAGCAGCACGCCCGCCAGCGTGGCATGAATGCCCGACTGGTGCATAAAAAACCAGAGCAGCACGCCCAGCGGCAGGTAAATAGCCAGGCTGCGCGCGCCCAGGAAATTCAGGTTCAGCAGCAGCGCCCACGTGCCCAGCGCCAGCAGCAGGTAGGTCAGGTCGAGGTTGGTGGTGTAGAAGCCGGCAATAACCAGCACCGCGCCCAAATCATCGACGATGGCCAGGGCCGTGAGGAACACCTTGAGACCCAGCGGCACGCGCGGCCCCAGCAGCTGCAGCACCGCCAGCGCAAAGGCAATGTCGGTGGCCATGGGAATGCCCCAGCCGTTTTGGGTGGGCAGGCCGCGGTTCACCAGAAAATAAAGCAATGCCGGCAGCAGCATCCCGCCCAGCGCGCCCGCAATCGGCAGGGCCGCGTGCCGCCACTCCGACAGCTCGCCTTCCATCACCTCCCGTTTGATTTCCAGCCCCACAATCAGGAAAAACACGCTCATCAGCCCGTCGTTGATCCAGTGCACAAGGCTCATATCGAGCACCACGCCGTTGAGCGAGAGGTTCAGGTGCTTTTCCCAGATCTGCGGAAAGTAGGCGGCCGGCCCCCAGCTGGTATTGGCCAGCAGCAACGCCAGCGCGGCGCTGGCCATCAGCATGATGCCGCCGGCCGCTTCGCGCCGAAAAAACTCTGTAAAAGGCCGCACCAGCGGACGCACAAGTTGAGGAACAGCCATAGGCAATGAGTGGAAAGAGCAAGGCAAACGCGCCTGGCTAATACGTTGAAAACGGAGCAAAGAGCTAGTGCCGGGCCCACGCCGTAGCGCCGGACGGCACTATAGCAAGGGTTGATGCCCTCCGATATGCTGGTGAAAAAGCAGGTTTTAATTCAAGGCATGGGTTGTTAACTTGCCTGCCTGAATTATAGATGATTCCATCTAGCCGGCTGGCATTATGCCGCCCGTTCTGGCAGCTTTCCAACATATTTTCACATATCCCTTTATGAGTGATTTAGGTGTAATAGGCCTCATTATAGCATTGGTTACAGCCATAGTATCGTATCAGGGACTGAAGGACACCCGCTATTTTCATCAATACTCTTTTGAAGTAGGTGCTATTCGCTCCCAGCGGCAGTACTACCGGCTGCTCACAAGCGGATTCCTGCACACCAGCTGGCTTCATCTCATCCTGAATCTGTTTACGATCTGGTGCTTTGGCGGAATTCTGGAGCAGGTGTTGGGTATGCGCAGCTTTCTTGCGCTGTACTTGCTCAGCATGTTGGGGGGCAACCTGTTTTCCTTGTGGCTGCACAGGCATGAGCCCCAGTACACTGCCGTAGGCGCATCCGGCGGGATGAGCGGGCTGATATTTGCCGGTATTGCCTTGTTTCCGGGGATTGAGGTGGGCATGGTGGGCCTGTACCTGCCGGGCTGGCTGTACGGGTTGCTTTACGTGCTCATAGCGGCCTACGGCGTGACGACCCGCACAAGCAACATCGGCCACGATGCGCACCTTGTTGGCGCGCTCACCGGCCTGCTGGCGGCCATTGGCATGGTGCCCGGGGCGCTGCTGACCAACTATTGGGTGATTCTGGCCTTGGCCGTTCCGGCCCTGGCGTTTCTGGTGCTGCTGATCTGCCGCCCCGCTGCCTATCTGCAAGGCAACTTACTGGCCCGCCCGACCCGCCTGCAAACAGTTGACGACCGTTTTCATGGCCGACGCAAACAGCAGCAAGTAGCCTTGGATGAGCTGCTGGAAAAAGTACACAGTGAAGGGCTGGCCTCTCTTTCCAAACAGGAGCTGCAACAGCTGAAAGAGCTTTCCAGCTGGTAGACACAGCTGATATCGTCCCTTTGCCTTCCCTCCAGCCTACACCCGGTTGGCGCGGGCGCGCAGCAGCATGTCGGCCAGCACGAGGCTGGACATGGCATCCACGATGGGCACGGCGCGCGGCAGCACGCAGGGGTCGTGGCGGCCCCTGCCGGCCAGGCTGATGGCCTCGCCCTGGTCGTTGATGGTGGCCTGGGGCTGCAGAATGGTGGCCACGGGCTTGAAGGCAACGCGGAAATAGATATCCTGCCCGTTGGAAATGCCGCCCTGAATCCCGCCCGAGTGGTTGGTACGGGTGCGCACCTGGCCGGCGTCATCGGTGTAGAAGGCGTCATTGTGCTCAGAGCCGAACAGCAGCGTGCCCGCAAAGCCGGAACCGTACTCGAATCCTTTTACGGCGTTGATGCCCAGCATGGCCCGGCCCAGCTCGGAATGCAGCTTGTCGAACACCGGTTCGCCGAGGCCGGCGGGCACGCCCGTCAGCACGCCCGTCACGAGGCCGCCTACCGTATCGTGCCGGTCGCGGGTCTGGCGGATCAGCTCGGCCATGCGCTCGGCGGTTTCGGGGTGCGGGCAGCGCACCGGGTTGGAGTCGATGAGGCTTAAGTCCAGCTGCTCGTAGCCCACCGGCACGGCCACCGCCCCCACCTGCGACACGTAGCTCTGCACCCGAATCCCCTGTTGATTCAGAAACTGCTGCGCCACGGCCCCAGCGGCCACGCGGGCGGCCGTTTCGCGGGCCGAGCTGCGGCCGCCGCCCCGGTAGTCGCGCCGGCCGTACTTCTGGTCGTAGGTGTAGTCGGCGTGCGAAGGGCGGTAGGCGTGCTCGATGTGGGAGTAGTCGTGGCTGGCCTGGTCTTGGTTGCGGATGTAGAGGCTGATGGGCGTGCCCGTGGTCTGGCCCTGGAAAATACCCGACTGCACTTCCACCCGGTCGGCTTCCTGGCGGGGCGTGGTCAGGTCGCTCTGGCCGGGCCGGCGCCGGTCCAGCGCCGCCTGAATGTCTTCGGGCGCCACCGCCAGCCCCGCCGGGCAGCCATCAATCACCACCCCAATGCCCGGCCCGTGCGATTCTCCAAACGTGGTAATGCGAAACAGTGAGCCGAAAGAATTCATATGTTTTGGGGTGATGGGGTGACTGGTGATGAGGTGACAAAGGTAACCGTCATTTGGAGCTTGCGCAGGCCGCAGTAGCTGCACGGCAAGCAATAATTCCGCAATCAACGCCAACGCACGCCACCCGGCCTCGCCCCGTTTTCACCTCATCAACTATCACCTTTTAGCCTGCCACCAGCCCCAGCCGGCCACCACCAGCAAGCCGGCCAGAATGTAAGTGGCGTAGCGGCGCACGTCGCGGTAGGCATCCAGGGGCTGCAGGCGGTTGCCGGCATCGAGGAGCACCGCTTGGTAGTACGGGTCGTCGGTGCGGGCGCGGAAGGGTAGCTCCGTCCGCACTACGCCGCGCACGTCAGGGCGCAGCTCCGGGTGCAGCGTGTCGTAGCGGGCCGTTTCAGGGTCGAAATACACCAGCTGCAGCAGGCTATCCAGGGGCAGCACGCCTGGCTGGCGCGCCACCAGCCGGTATTTGAACACCTTGCGCCCGCCTACCCGGCCGGCCTGGCGGGTCAGTTCCTGCTGCACGTCGGGCCCGTACACCTCCAGGCCCGGCCGCGGCTGCAGCACCGGCGCGTTCAGCGCTGCCAGGTTGCCCTCGCCTTCCACCCCGAACGTGTAGGTGAAGGCCTGCCCGGTCCGGAACGCCGTGCGGTCAATGGCCTCGCGCAGCTGGTAGCTGCCCACGGCCACCTGGTCGCGCAGCGGGTGCGGCGGCAGGGGCTTCACGGCAATGGTGCGGGCGGCCGTGCGGTAGGTCTTGTAGCCTTCCATGCGGTTGTCGAGGCCCTCGGCGGGCTTTTTGGCCAGGCGGTACTTCACCATCTGCAGCGCTACGGCCTCAAACACCAGTGGCTCGGTGTTGAGCGGGTAATATTCGGCCTCGTAGAGCCGGTAGCGCAGAAATGGCTTGCCACCCATCGTCACCGGCTCCGGCACAATCTCCTGCTCGTTGAACGACTCCTCCCAGGCCGTGCGCTGGCGCAGCTGGCGCAGGATGCCCGGTAGCTGCCCCGGGAAATTGTAGAAATCCAGCAGGCCCTGGTCGGAGGGCGTGAGGTAGAAATACAGTCCTATGTGCACGCCTTCGCCCACGTACACACTGGTTTTGTCGGGTACCAGCGCCAGAAAGGCATTGTCCTTGGGCTCGACATACTCCTGCGGCTTGGGCTTACCAAACAGCAGATCCATCAGACCAATACCCTGCGGGGCACTACCGGCCGGCGGCGTGGCCGCGGCCGCCGGAGCCGGGGCCACCGTAAGCTTCGCCCCCGCTGAGCGCGCCACCTGCCTGTTCACGGTCATTGAAAACGGCTTGATGGTGTATTCGCCCTCGGCGTAGGCAGCGTAGCGCTGCGTGATGGTCAGCTCGGTGGTGGTGCGGCCCTCAACAATGCGCGTGGTGGTGGTGCTGGACTTCCCGCTTTTTTTAAAGCCTTCGAGGTCGGGGAAGGCCGAGTACCGCTCCAGCGGGGCCCCGCTCAGCCGGAAGCTCACGGTGAAGTATTCCGTCACCGGAAAAGTCGAGTGCCCCAGCTCCAGCTCTACCCGAGCTGCGGGCGCAGTAGCTAGCGGACGTACAGGCTGTTGGGCCCAGACTCGCGGGCCGGCAGCACTGCACAGAAATAGGAGCATCCAGCCCAGAAACCGAATCATATGGTCAGCGTCAGCTTCAAAATTACGCCAAAAAGCCAATCCAGTGCTAAGAGGCTGATTCTGGCGGCTTTCACAGTTAGTTACGGGGCTGTTCCTGTATTTTATGTATACCGACGGCTACCCATTAGGTACAAAATTTAGGCTTCCGACAATCCCTACTTGAGAAGCCGCCGTAAGTGCATTTCAAATACCCAACCTCCTTTATTTCCACTTTTCTAAAAAGCGGCTTTGTAGGCTGGCAGGTATTGTATTGCCGAAACCTTCCCCTTACCTAATTTTCTACCCCATGTCCAACAACCTCAAAAAAGGTGGCGACGAGGCTGATTTCACCAAGCCGCTGCTCGTTCCCATCAAGCGCCGTTCGTTCTTCATGTATGCTGGCGCCACCGCCGGTGCTACTGCTCTGCTGCTCTCGGGCTGCGACGACGATGACGACAATGGCAGCAACATGCCCGGCATGGTGAATGTAGGCTCGGGCAGCGTAGGCGTACTGAACTATGCTTATGCACTGGAGCAACTGGAAGCCGCTTTCTACACCCAGGTGCGCACCGGCACTTACTATACCGGCCTGGCAGCTGGCAGCGCCGAAAAGCAGATTCTGGACGACTTGTACTACCATGAAGTAATTCACCGCGAATTCTTCAAGGCAGCCCTGACGCGTGATGCCGGCACTGCCATCATCAAGCCGCTGGAGCCTGACTTCTCGACCATCAACTTTGGCACCCGCGCCAGCGTACTCGGCGCCGCTAAGGCATTCGAAGATCTGGGCGTATCGGCCTACAATGGCGCCGCCCGTTTCCTGGGCACCGACAACGCCGGCCTGAACTACCTGGTAGCTGCCGGCAAAATTGTATCGGTGGAAGCCCGTCACGCCGCCATCATCCGCGACTTGCTGTCGGAAGGCTCGTTCCTCGACGCCGACGTTGTGAATGTCGGCACCAACGGCCTGGAGATTTCCAAGACGCCGTCTGAGGTAGCGGCTGTCGCCAACACTTTCCTGAAGGATGGGTCTAAACTCAACGTTACCGGCCTCGTGTAGTCCGGTCGCCTTCCTTACTTCCACCTAAAATTCGCCTTCAGTTATGAATTTCTTCCATATCCTTTCCGAAATCGAAAAAACAGACCCAGAGGTCTTCGAACGTTTCGATTCGCGCCGCCAAGTGTTCAAGCACATGACCGGCTTCGGCAAAAAGATGACGGCTGCCGCCTTGCCACTGGCAATGGGTGCCATCTTCAACAAAGCGTACGGCCAGACGACCAGCGCGCCCGGTGTTAACGATGTTCTCAACTTCGCTCTGAAGCTGGAATATCTGGAAGCCTACTTCTACAACATCGGCCTGTCGGGCGACGGCACCATCGGCAACAACACGACTACCGCTGCCCAGACCGCTCTGCGGGCTCAGTTTAGCGCTACCAACCTGTCGTCGCTGCTCAAGATTCGTACCGATGAAAACAACCACGTAAACTTCCTGCGTACGGCACTTGGCGCTGATGCCATTGCTGCTCCAGCTGTTTCGCAGTTCGACTTCACGGGTGGTAAAGGCACCAACGCGGGTCCGTTTGCTGGCCTGTTCAGCAACGCCGCGCTGTTCCTGGCAGTAGCCCAGTCCTTGGAAGACACCGGCGTACGTGCCTACAAAGGCGGTGCTCCTTATTTGGCCTCCAACAAAGACGTGCTGACGGCAGCCCTCAACATTCACTCCGTTGAAGCCCGTCACGCTTCCCGTCTGCGCACCATGCGCCGCGGTGGCCCGATGAACGACAACGCTTCGGCTACGGCTGGTGCCGGCACCGGCGCTTCGCCTAAGAGCTGGATTTCCGGCCAGGATGGCGGCGGCGCTTCGCCGGCCCAGACGGCCCCAATCTACGCCGCTGGTTCGGCCCCGGCCTACACGCCGGCTGGCATTACGTTCCCGGCTGAAGACAACGTAACGCAAGGCGCTACCGGTGCTGCTGCTGGCGTAAACCTGCAGACGGCGCTGGCTTCGTTGAGCTTCCCAGCCGCAGCCTTCTCCGAGGCGTTCGACGAGCCGCTGGACGTTCCGACGGTTTCGACCATCGCCCGCACGTTCACCATCACGGGCAGCACCATTTTCTAGTAGCTGCATCGTTTTGATTCCTAAAACAAGGATGGCCTTACCGGCCATCCTTGTTTTGTTTGTGGGGCTATGCAACTCTGTTTGCCAGCCGAGTATCTTGATGCTAGAGCATCCCATCTTAACAGGCTATCTTTGTTGAGTTGGAACCGGGCTGTTTTCTGCTCTGGTACCGCCCAACCTTTCCTTATGCACACTCCTTCTTCTCCGGCGCGGATGCTTGCCCGCCGCTCCTTCTTTCGCGTAGCCGGGGCCGGTGCGGCAGTTTCGGCGCTTGTTCTGGCTGGCTGCGGCAAAGACGACCCCGAGCCGCCAGTGCCCGGCACGCCTACCCTGTCGCTGGGCAATTTCGTGGCCACCGCCACCTCCGACCCTAACATTACGGTGCTCAACTACGCCTATCTGCTCGAGCAGATTGAGGCCGCCTTCTACGACAAGGTAGTAACCACGCCCCCCGCCGACCTGCTGCCGGGCGAGCTGGCCTACCTCACCGACATGCGCGACCATGAGCTGATCCATCGGGAGTACCTGAAGTACGCCCTGGGCACCTCGGCCTACGACAATACGCTGGCCACACCGCTGGTTTTCGACTTTTCCACGTTCACGCTTACCACCCGCACCGGCGTCTGGACGGCGGCGCGGCAGCTGGAGGAAATTGGGGTGGCCGCCTACAACGGCGCTGCCAAATACCTCACCTCAGCCGACCATCTGAACGCGCTGGGCAAGATTGTATCGGTGGAAGCCCGGCACGCAGCGCTGGCCCGGGAAGTGCTGCAGCCCGGCTCCTTCGCCGACAACGTAGGCACCACCGGCCTCGACGACGCCAAAACTCCGGCCCAAGTAGTTGCCCTGATCCAGCCGTTCGTTCCAATAGCTATTTCCACGGCAAACCTGCCGACCACCTAAGGCGCCGCTTGCTATGTATCTTCTGAAGCTTCTGGCCGAACTGGCCACCACCGATACCACCCAGCTGGAGCAGTCGGCCCCGCGCCGCGCCGCCCTGGAGAGCCTGGGCCGTTTCAGCGCCAAAACCCTGGCGGCAGCCCTGCCGCTGGGTTTGGCGGCCCTACCGGCGCAGGCCGGCACCACCACCATCCTCGACTCGCTGGGCTTAGCGCTGCAGCTGGAGCGCCTGCAGGAAGCCTTCTACACGCAGGCCCTGGCTGCCCCGGCCGGTTTCTTCCCCGCCGATGCCACCATCCGCACGTCCATCGTGACGATGCAGCGACAGCAGCAGCAGCACATCACGCTGCTCACCGACGCCATCATCAACTCAGGCGGCCCGGTGCCGGCCCGGCCCAACTACGATTTCACGGGTAGCCGCAACAGCACGCAGCCGGCCTTTTTCGCGTCGGTGTTCAGCAACTTCGACGATTTTCTGCGGCTCGCGCAGCTCCTCGAAGACACCGGTGTGCGGGCCTACAAAGGCCAGGTAGAATCCCTGATCAGCAACGACTTTATTCTGCAGACCGCCCTGCAGATACACTCCACCGAAGCCCGCCACGCGGCCCGCATCCGCATCATCCGGCAGAAGCGCGGCGCCGTGGTCAAGCCCTGGCCCAGCCCTACCGACGCGTCTATTACGGTAGCCGGCAAAACGGATATCGTGTACAGCGGCGAGAATGCGCTGGAGCAATCGGTGCCCAGCTACCGGCCGGTGCCGTTCCGGCTGCTACCCATCGGCTTCCCCGGCACCAACATCCTCACGCAGGGTGTGCCCGAGGCGTTTGATGAGCCCCTCAACACGGCCCAGGCTGGCACTATTCTGGGGCTGTTTACCTACTAGCAGCACCTGCTTCGTAAGGTGCCTGCCGACCCTAAAAAGGAACGACCTACGTCGTTCTTTTTTTTATATATTCTGCTTTCACGATGCGCAAAAGCACTTTTGCCCATAATCATGTTTGAACCTAATCGTTTTTATTTTGTAATTTTCAATAGAATATCATGGCATCCCCGGCACGAAGCCGACCTATTTTTCCTGGCTTCGTATAGTCAACCCGCAGCCGTCCTGTTTATCACCCACCCCACCCGAAATCAAGCTTTACCCCAATGCTCGAGTACGCTAAAACCATCCTGCTAAAAGTTAGCTTCGATAAGATTCTCTTCGAAAAAGAGCTGCGCAAAGCCCTGCGCACCATGCTCCCCGACGAACTGCTTCAGCTCAAAGCCTGGTGCTACGAGCAGTTTTCCAAGCTCTACCGCCGCATTCTCAACCGTGTTTTCACGCAGGCACTTCCTGCCTAGTACGCCAGCTTCCCTGGTACGCAAACTGCCCCGGCCCCCAGCATTACGCTGGCAGCCGGGGCAGTTTGCCGTTCAGACGGTTCACTCGTCGCCGGTTACGAAGCGGATGTTGCGCTTCAGGCCTGCGTAGCCGGTGCGCTTCACCGCTGACTGCCGGAACAGCTCCGAAAACAGCTCGTGCGTGATTTCCTGCCAGTCGCCGCGGGTGAGGTCCTTCAGGCCGGGGTGGGGATTGAACTGCGGCTCCTGGTGGGGCTTGCTGAACCGGTTCCAGGGGCATACATCCTGGCAGATGTCGCAGCCGAACACCCAGTTGCCGAATTTGCCATCCACCTCGCGCGGAATCTGGTCTTTCAGCTCGATGGTGAAGTAGCTGATGCACTTGCTGCCGTCCACGACGTAGGGCTCCGTAATGGCCTGGGTGGGGCAGGCATCCACGCACTTGGTGCAGTTGCCGCAATAGTCCTTGATGGGGCCGTCGTAGTCTAGGGGCACGTCCACGATCAGCTCGGCAATGAAGAAGAAGCTGCCGGTGCCGGGCCGGATCAGATTGGCGTTTTTGCCCACCCAGCCCAGACCGCTCTTTTTGGCCCACGCCTTGTCCATCACCGGCGCCGAATCAACAAAGCAGCGTCCCCCGATTTCGCCGATTTCCTCCTGCATATCGGCCAGCAGCGTCTTCAGCTTGTCTTTGATGACGAAGTGGTAGTCGCGGCCATAGGCGTATTTGCTGATTTTGAGCGTGTCGTCGGGCTGCTGGGTTTCCTCGGGCGGGTAGTAGTTGAGCAGCAGCGAAATCACCGATTTAGCGCCATCCACGAGCAGACGCGGGTCGAGGCGCTTGTCGAAGTGGTTGGCCATGTAGGCCATCTGGCCGTGCATGTTCTTGTTCAGCCAGTCTTCGAGGCGCGGCGCCTCCTCCTCCAGAAACCCGGCCTCGGAAATCCCGCAGTACATAAAGCCCAGCTCCGCCGCGCGGCGCTTGATAAAAGCAGTATAGTGGGCGGTAGGCAGCACGGGAGTTGGGTAAGTAGGCCACAAAAATACGTCATCCTGAGCAGAGCGAAGGATCTTCTCACGTCTGGATGACCAACAAATGGCTCATTCCAGCGTGAGAAGATCCTTCGCTTCGCTCAGGATGACGGGAGGTTTTTCGGCTACGAGAACAGCTCGCCGGTGGTGCCGGAGTTGCCGCGCAGGTGCTGCGGCATGGCGCGGCCCAGGTGCAGGTAGGCAGCTTCCGTAGCCTCGCGGCCGCGGCTGGTGCGCTTGATGTAGCCTTCCTGAATCAGGAACGGCTCGTACACTTCCTCGATGGTTTCGCCTTCCTCGCCGCAAGCCGTGGCAATGGTGCTGATGCCCACCGGCCCGCCTTTGAACTTGTCGATGATGGTGGTCAGGATGCGCTTGTCCATGTCGTCGAGGCCGCGGGCGTCCACGTCGAGGGCGTTGAGGGCAAACTGGGCAATGTCCATCGTGATGCTGCCGTCGCCTTTCACCTGGGCGAAGTCGCGGGTGCGGCGCAGCAGGTTGTTGGCGATACGCGGCGTGCCACGCGAGCGGCGCGCAATTTCGTAGGCGGCGTCCTCGTAAATCGGGGTGCCCAGGATTTCGGCCGAGCGCTGCACAATGCTGGTTAGCAGCTTGGAATCGTAGTATTCGAGGCGGGAGCTGATGCCGAAGCGGGCCCGCAGCGGCGAGGTGAGCATGCCCGAGCGGGTGGTAGCCCCGATCAGCGTAAACGGCGACAGCGAAATCTGCACCGACCGCGCATTCGGGCCCGAATCGAGCATGATGTCGATGCGGTAGTCCTCCATAGCCGAGTACAGGTACTCTTCCACTACGGGGTTGAGGCGGTGGATTTCGTCGATGAACAGCACGTCGTGCGGCTCCAGGTTGGTGAGCAGGCCGGCCAGGTCGGAGGGCTTGTCAAGCACCGGGCCGCTGGTCATTTTGATGCCCGACTGCAGCTCGTTGGCGATGATGTGCGAAAGGGTGGTTTTGCCGAGGCCGGGAGGGCCGTGCAGCAGCACGTGGTCGAGGGCGTCGCCGCGGCGGCGGGCAGCGGCCACAAACACCTTCAGGTTCTCGACCACCTTATCCTGGCCCGCAAAATCGTCGAAGGAAAGCGGCCGGAGCGCCTTGTCAATGTCTTTTTCGGTGGCGTCCATGTGGTCGTCGCCGCCGGTTAGAAATGGTTCGCGCATAGTGCGGAGGGTAAAGGTTGATAGCAGCAAGGTAACACCTGCACCCGGCAGATTGTGCCCTTTTTAGCAAAAAAATAGTCCGGCGCTATTATTTACTAACCTCACTAGCAAAGCAGCACGCATAGCGGGTGGGCGAGGCAGTAAGCCCGGTATCTGCGCGGCTTGCTGCCTACCTTTGCGCCCTTCCGCACGTTGTTCTATGCCCACGCCTTCCGCCTCCCACGACTGGCTGCACGCCATTCCCGCCGACTTCTACGACCAGCTGGCGCACTGCCTGTCGCTGCACGGCATGGCCTGCGCTGAGCTGCTGAGCCGCCCGCAGGATGCGCCGCTGCTGCAGCTCACGGCCCTCACCGGTCTCAATACGCTACGTGTAGCCGAGCTGAACACCATTGCCAGCCACGAGCAACTGCTGCAGGCGCTGGAGCAGCATCCCCGCGCCCTCTACGACCTAATACTGCTGGGCCGCCTCACCCTCGATACCAGCTTGGCCACGCCCGTGCTGCAGTACGTGCAGCGCCAGATGGCCATTGAACCCGAGCAGGTGCAGGCGTTGAAAACCTATTGTCTGGAGCTGAGTGGTGCTTTTCTGGCGCTGCTGGAAGAACACCTGCCGGCCACGCCTTCGCTGGGGCTGCACCGGCTGAGCGTGGAGGAAGCGTTTGCGCAGTACTTGGCCGCCCACCCGGCCCCGGCGCCGCTGGCGGCCACGGTGCGCTTCTCGGAGCCGCAGCTGCAGATGATGCGGCTGGCCCTGCTGCTAGTGCACTCCCTGCCCGAAGCCGGCGAGCATGCGTTTCTGACCGCCGTAGCCGACCTGGAGGACCTGCGCCCGGCCGCGCTGGAGCCGATGATAGCGCGCCTGAGCACTCTGGAGCCTGGCGAAGAATTGGCGCTGAGCATGCCGGAGCTGGTGCAGCTCTACCAGGCCATGCAGGTGTGCGGCATGGTGTTCGTGAGCGAGGTGCTGGAAAAAGTGGGCCTGGGCAGTGTATTCCCGACCGTGGCACCCGACGAAGTCGCGGCCTCGGCGCTGGCCACCAACGAGCCCAGCGGCCGGCAGGCCGTGGGCGAGATGGTCAGCGGCTTCACACGCTGGGTGCAGCATACGTTTCCGCAGGAGCCGGCGCTGCACAAAGCCCGCGAGCAGGTGCTGGCCCTGGCTGATTCTCTTTAGGGCTTAGGGATTAGGGCCTGGGGATTAGGGATTAGGATATTAGGCCGTTAGACACAGGAATCAGCTTGTGTGCTGTAGAGGCGCAATACCTAAGCACTAATCCCCAGGCCCTAATCCCTAAGCCCTAACAACCATCTACCTCGGCATCAGCACTTCGATTTCCAGGTGCAGCCACTCGTCTTCCCAGGCTTTGTGGGTGAGGCGGCCGGTCAGCGGGAAGCCGGCGTCGAGCATGCGGGCGACGGTTTCGTTGTGGCCTTCGGGCAGGTAGCCCAGCCAGAACGGCTCGGCGCCTTCGGTCAGCACTTTCACGGCCCAGTCGTCATAGGCGCTGTCGGCTTCGCGCTGCAGGGCCAGGCGCTGTCCGGCTTTCAGCTGGGGCTCGAACTCGCGCAGGCCGGGGCGGTGGGTGGTGCCGGCCACCAGGCATTCAAGCAGAATCAGGGAATCGGAGGTTTTGGGCATAGAGGAGAGCCGTAATGAGGCAGTAAAATACACAGCAAAATAGTTTTACACCGTCAGCCCGACAATTCGGGCACTGCTCACCGGGCTTGCCGCCACCGCGCGGCGCGTGCCCGATTGTTGCCTGGCCACCTGTCTTGCGCGTATAATCCTACCCGGCGCGCGAGGTGCCGACGCCAACGCCCTGCCTGGCTGGCCGCCACCCGCCGGCGCGGCCCGGGCTTCATTCCCCTATCAGAAGCGTTATTTTTGTGGCCCATGTATAGCAAAACTGAAGTAACACAGCTCCGCCAGGCTTTCTGGACCACTTTCGGCCAATATATGACCCCCGTGCCTTCCGCCGAGGGCGTGCCCACCAACTGGATCAACTACAAAACCGGCCTCAAGAACGTGCACTTCCGCCTGCACGCCGACGCCCGCCACGCCACCATAGCCATCGAGCTGACGCACCCGGACGCCGGGGTGCGGGAGCTATTCTTTGAGCAGCTGCGCGAGCTGAAGGCCATGCTGCAGGAGGCCGTGGGCGAGCCCTGGCGCTGGGAAGCCGACACCACCGACGCCAACGGCCAGCCCATCAGCCGCGTTTTCACGGAACTCACGCCCGTAAACCTGTTCAGCCGCGACGACTGGCCCGCCCTGATTTCGTTCTTCAAGCCCCGCCTGATGGCCCTGGACGAGTTCTGGAGCACCGGGCAGTACGCTTTCGACGAACTACGGTAAGGTTTTTGAACGACGGATAGCATGAAAAAATCTATCCTTTATCTATTCGCGGTGCTGGCCATCGTCAGCAGCCTGGCCTTCCATCCCAAACCAACTACTGAGGCGGGCTACATGCTGCTGACGCTGCACACCGGGGGCCGGCCCGCGTTAGTTTCCATCTCCCCCACCGGTGAGCAGCAGCAATACCCGCTGCTTAAGAAAGCCAAAGGGTCGTACGATTATCATGCCCAGCTCATGCTGAAGCTCAATGAGCTGCGCCAGCAAGGCTGGACAGTAGTGCAGATGCAAACCACCGAAGCCGTGGTGCCCGACATCCAGTATCCGCTGCTAGGCCCGGATAAGTTCGCCACGCTTACGTTTCTGCTGGAGAAACGGTAGGCCTGGGCAGTATCCAGCTGGATTCCGGGTTGCGTCTGTCTACCGGGAGTTCAGCTGGCACCTGTAAGCCGGTATTTCTAATCCATACCCAGGTCGCTAGTGAAGCTGTCGGTTAGCCGGATTTCGGGCACCGGCACGCCACATCGGTCACTGGTGAGGCCGACGACGGCCCGACCTCATAGAGCGTAGCGGGCTGTGGCAGCAGCAGTTGGTAGTTCTGAGAAAGCAGCCACTCCGTGAGGTCGGCGACGGTGCTTTGGGCCCAGTTGGGCGAAAGTGGCGGCGGCGTGGGTGCCGCTGCCATAGTTCCGAACAGGCGCTCCCACCAGCCCGGCAGACGGGGCTGCCAGCTGGCTTGGGGCAAATCAGGCATGTGTAGCTGCAGGCAGGTGGCCAGGGCCTGGGCTCGCGCTTTGTTGGCGCCCAGCAGCTCCAGCTGCGTGAGCGGCGTGGTTTCGGTGGTGGCCGGGTAGCGCGGGTGCAGGCACGCCAGCAGGCGCGTGAGTAACTGGTAGTACACCGTTGTGCGCGCCGGGTCGGCGGGCAGGCCTTTCAGGTAGGCGATGGCCGCCGCCGCCTGTTTCACGGTGCCGATTGTTTCCGCCACTTGGTTCGGGATGGCCAGTTGAAAATGCTCCTCAAAAGCAACGACGAGTTCAACGATATCGAGGCCCATACTTTCTAGCGGCTGACTGCTCTGAGTATACCCCAACGGCCATTCTTCTTCTCCATTACCAACGCCGTTGTATTCCCAACTCCACAAAATATCCCAATGGATAGCGTAATGGTTGTCAATGCATAACGACCATCCAGAGAAAACAGAGGAGCACTTAAACTGGAAATAAAATCTGTCTGATACTTATTTTTCAGGTAGGCCAGAGCAGTGCCTGCACCAGCTTCAGGAATAGCGTGCTGCCTTGCCAAACGCGTGAGAGTGTCTACTGGGATAATCCTACAGCTGGGCAGAAAACGAGGTTCCAGTTGGAAGCCAGTAGAATAATGGATTTGCCGCTGCATAAAGACAGTGTCTGCAGCCGATAGTATTCGTTCAGCGTGTAACTGCCGCATCATCCAGGCCGATTCCTGACCATATGGATAGCGGATATCAGCAGCATCTACATGAGCATAGCTAATGGGTAGCAATGCGTGCTCAAATAGTACTCTACTAACCCAATAATCAGCCTTTTTCTTCACATATGGACTTGGTGGAGTAGAGTCAGCCTGCGCCAGCAGCTCCCGCACAAACCCATACAGCACTCTGTCGGACACCAGCAGGCGCGGCGCCCCCCACCGCCGCTCCGGCTCTAGCTCCGGCGGCGGCGGATACGCCACCCGCAGATACACCGCGCAGAACACGGCCCCCAGCAACAGGGCGGCACCAAAGAAACGACGGGTATCAGCTTGCATAGTCGAGTAGATAATAAATAAAAAACGGCCGCCCTGCTTCCAGGACGGCCGTTTGAAGATACGCGGGCAGACGCTTACTTGAACGCCTGAATGCCCGTAATGTCGGCGCCGGTGATGAGCAGGTGGATGTCGTGGGTGCCTTCGTAGGTCACGACGGATTCCAGGTTCATCATGTGGCGCATGATGGAGTACTCGCCGGTGATGCCCATGCCGCCGTGAATCTGGCGGGCTTCGCGGGCAATGTGCAGGGCAATTTCCACCGAGTTGCGCTTGGCCATCGAAATCTGGGCCGAGGTGGCCTTGCCTTCGTTTTTGAGCACCCCGAGGCGCCACACCAGCAGCTGGGCCTTGGTGATTTCGGTGAGCATTTCGGCCAGCTTCTTCTGCTGCAGCTGGAAGCCGCCAATTGGCTTGCCGAACTGCTCACGCTCCAGCGAATACTTCAGCGCCGACTCGTAGCAGTCGATGGCGGCACCAATGGCACCCCAGGCAATGCCGAAGCGGGCCGAGTCGAGGCAGGAGAGCGGGCCGCGGAGGCCGCTGACGTTGGGCAGGATGTTCTCTTTCGGAATCTTCACGTTGTCGAACACCAGCTCGCCGGTGATGCTGGCGCGCAGGCTCCATTTGTTGTGGATTTCGGGGGCCGTGAAGCCTTCCATGCCCTTCTCCACAATCACGCCCCGGATGCGGCCGGTTTCGTCCTTGGCCCATACCACCGCCACTTGGCTCTGGGGCGAGTTGCTGATCCAGAGCTTGGCCCCATTCAGCAGGTAATAGTCGCCCATGCCCTTGATGTTGGTGGTCATGCCGCCGGGGTTGGAGCCGTGGTCGGGTTCCGTGAGGCCGAAGCAGCCCAGCCACTCGCCGGAGGCCAGCTTGGGCAGGAACTTGCGGCGCTGCTCTTCCGAGCCGTAGGCGTAAATCGGGAACATCACCAGGGAGCCCTGCACCGAGGCCGTGGAGCGCATGCCGGAGTCGCCGCGCTCAATTTCCTGCATGATCAGGCCGTAGCTGATGTAGTCGAGGCCGCCGCCGCCGTACTCGGTGGGGATGGTGGGCCCGAACGCGCCCACGTCGCCGAACTTGCGCACGATTTCCGAGGGGAAGTGCGCGTCCTGCGCCCACTTTTCAATGTTGGGGCTGATTTCCTTCTTGACGAAGTCGCGGATGCTTTGGCGGATGAGCTTGTGCTCCTCGGTCAGCAGGCCGTCGAGGTCGAAATAATCGGTGAAGCCGGCGGCGTTGGTAGAGCCGTGCGCTTTGGCCGCTTTGGCCTGGGGCGAGAGAACGTCAGCTTGCGAAGACATGAGTAAAGGATTGGGTGGGAATCAGATTCAAAGATACAGAATCTGCTAGGTTGGCCGACGAAAACCGTCTGTCATCCTGAGCGAAGCGAAGGACCTGATGGTGGTTGAACAACCGATGCCACTGCAACATGTTCTGGCGTGGCAAGGTCCTTCGCTCTGCTCAGGATGACAGGCAATTACCCGATAACACCCTACAGCTTCACGCCCACCGATACGAGGAAGTTGCGCGTGGCCTGCGGGTAGTACCAGTTGAAGGTGTCGAGGCCGCCGCTGGCGCCGGGGTAGCTGTAGGTGTAGCCGTTGGCCACGTACTCGCGGTTGAGCACGTTGCTGACCAGCAGGCCCAGCTCAATCTCCTTCACAAACTGCGGCCGGATGGCGTAGCGCACCCGGAAATCGAGCACCTGGTAGGGCTTGATGCTGCGGTTGAGGTTTTCGGAATTGTCGAGGTACTGGCGGCTCACGGTTTTGTAGAGCAGCGCCAGGCGCAGCCCGTTCAGCGGCTGCCCCTCCAGCGTGTGCGCCGACACCGCGCCGGGCGAGTAGGAAATGGTGCTGGTGCGGGCTTCCCCCAGCACGGGGTTGAAGTCCTTGTCGAAGGTCACGTCGCGGAAGCCCAGAATGCGGTTCTGGCTGAGCGTGAGCGTACTGCTGAGGCTGATTTTGTCGTTGGCCGACAGGAAGCCGGTCAGCTCGGCGCCGCGGCGGTAGCTGCGGGCCACGTTGGTACGCAGCGGCGTGCCCACGTCGTTCAGCTGCCCGATGGACACCAGCTGGTTGCGGTAGTTCATGTAGAAGAAGTTGGCTTCCAGCCGCGCCACGGCCCGGGTGCCCAGCACGCTGGCCTCGGGCAAACTGAGGCGGTAGCCGCCTTCCACATCCACCAGACGCTCGGCCTGGGGGGTGGGGTCGTTGGCAAGCCGGTCGGTGAAGTCGGCGCGTACCGGCTCGCGCCGGCCCACGCCAATGCTGGCGTAGAGCTGCCGGCCCTCGGCCAGCGTGAAGGTGGCGCCGGCCTTGGGGTTGAAGAACGTGTAGCTGGCGCGGGTGCGCACGTCGTTCTGGTCGTCTTCCACGCCGTCAATCGTGTAGCGGATACGGCGCAGCTGCAAATCGGCATAGACGCCCAGCCGCGACAGCGCCTGCCACGTAACGCGGGCGTAGCCGTTGTAGTCGGTCTTGACGGCGTTGTTGAAGTAGTAGCGCTGGCCGAGGGTGCTGTTGGAGGCATACTGGGCCCAGATGACTTCGCCGTAATGGTCGCCGTCGTAGCGGTTCCAGGCGCCGCCCAGCGTGGCCTGCAGCCGGTCGTTGGCCTTGGGCTGGTAGTTGAGGGCAAAAGTGCCGCCGTAAAAGTAGTTGTCCAGCCACTTGCGGTCCACCAGGTTAGTGCGGGTGAGCGTGTCGCCCCCGATAATGACGTCCTGCAGGCCGTAATCCACGAATTCGCGGCTATCCCGGTAGCTTTCGTAGTAGCCGAGGCCGCGCGTCAGGTGCAGGGCCCCGCCCAGGTTCCAGTCCTGGCCCAGGCCCTGCGAGAGGTGCAGCTGGTAGTGGTTCTGCTGGTAGTTGTCGGTCTGGTTGTCGTAGGTGTAGTAGCTGTAGCGGCGGCCTTCGCGGCGCACCCGCTCGGCATCGGCCTCGCTCAGCTCGCCGTTGTCGATGTAGTTCTGCAGCAGCGTTTGGTCGCCGGTGATGGCAGGCTCGGGCACGCCATTCCAGGCCTGGTAGGTTTTCTCGCGGCCCGAGAAGGTGATAAACTTAACCAGCGTATTGGCCTGCTGGTAGCCGGCCGCGAAGTAATACGACTTCAGATCCGACGACGCCCGGTTCATATAGCCGTCGGACTTGATGCGCGACAACCGGCCGTCCAGGGTGAAATGACCGCTCACCAGCCCGGTGCCAAACTGCACCGTGTTTTTCACCGTGCCAAAGGAGCCGACGCTGTTCTGGGTTTCGCCGTAGGCCTCGCGGCGGTTGTCGAGGGTGCTGATATTCACGCTGGCCCCGAAGGCCGCGCCGCCGTTTTGGCTGGTGCCCACGCCGCGCTGCACCTGTAGGCTGCTCACCGACGAGGCCAGGTCCGGCAGGTTCACCAGAAACGCACCGCGCGACTCGGCATCATTCAGCGGCACCCCGTTGATGGTCATGTTGATGCCGGTTGTGCTCGTGCCCCGGATGCGGATGTCGGTGTAGCCCACGCCCGCGCCGGCGTCGGAGGTCACCACTACGGAAGGCGTCTGGTCGAGCAGGTAGGGCAGATCCTGGCCGAAATTGCGCTTGGCCAGGTCTTCCTTGCTGAGGTTGGTGTAGGCCGTGGCCGTGCGCTCGTTGGCGCGGCTGGCCGTCACGAGGGCCTCGCCGGTAAGGATGCCGCCGGGCTGCAACGTGGCCGCCAGGCGCTGGGCGGCCGCTTGGCCCTGTAACTGGCGCACCAGCGGCTCGTAGCCCACAAACGTGATGCGCAGCTCGTGCGCGCCGGCCGCCACGGCCGGGATGGTGAAGATGCCCGCCGCATCGGTAGCGGCGCTGGCCGCGCCGTCAATCAGGATGGTGGCGCCGGGCAGCGGCGTGCCCGTCTGGGCATCGGTAAGCGTGCCGGACACGGGGCCTTGCGCCCATGCCGGACCGGACAGCGCCAAAAGCGCTACGCCGGTGGTTAGAAAATTTTTCAACAGTGAAAAATGAAAAAAGTGGAACGGACCGGACACCAGGGGTCGGTGCCTTCGGCTTGTCGCTCGCGGATCGTTTGTTCCCTTCGCCGGCATTACCCGGACAGGTTCAATGGGTATGATCTCAGCCTCGCACCACTCCCGGTACGGGGCACCCCTAAACTATGGCGCAAAGGTAAGCGGGCATTCGGTTTTCACACCAGCGCCGGTGGGGTTTCGGCGTTTCGGCCAGGTCAGCTGGCGGCGGCAGGCGGCGCTTGCAGCGGTTGCGCTACGTAGCGGGGGCTTTCCTTTTGATTGATTATCAGTTAACTTAGAAAGACCATTGCCCGCCAAAATCCCCGCATTTTCTAAAACAACCGCCCCGCGCGCCCCGTTACTTAGTAGGCGGTACCCAGCGAGTCCGCCCGTTCGTTTTTCAGCTCTCCCAGCCATGACTCCCCTTGTCTACCTGCTGCTGTTTCTGGCCCTAGCCATCTATTTCGTCGTGATTCCACGGCGGCGCTTCCCCAGTCCGCCCCACCCCGACAACGACGACGAGGGCGGCGAGCCGCTCGACGACGGCCTGCCCGACCTGGACCTGCCCCCCGGCATCACGCGCCCCATCAACGACTGGGAGCCCGACTACAACCGCCGCCCCCAAACGCCCGTGCGCCCCACCGAACCGCTGATGGTGTGAGGCGGACGGGTTGATCATTGCATCAAAACAAGGCCGTCCTGCTAAGCTTGCAGAAGCAGCTCTACCGCAGTGCTAATCAAAGAATTTAGCCAGAGGTATTGATGCTTCAACAAGCTCAGCACGACGGCCTTGCTGTTTTTTAGACTTACCACCTACAGTTCCATGCCCATTCGCACGTAGGGCATGTCGCCTTTGTAGAACACTGTGCCTTCGGGCTGCAGGTAGAAGCGGGTGTAGAAGGCGGCGCTATCCTGGCGGGCGTCGCACCAGAGGCGGCGGGCGCCCAGGCGGCGGGCTTCGGCTACTACGTAGTGCAGTAAGGCGCTGCCGATGCCTTGGCGCTGGTAGGCCGGCAGCATGGCAAACTTGCGGAACCGCGCCTCGTCGCCGTCCACGAACAGCGAAACAACTCCTACCAGCTGGTCGTCGAAGAAGGCGCCGTAGTGGTAGCCGGCGGTGTCCTCGTCCAGCTTCACGTAGTCCAGCGGCTTATCGGGCCAGAGCACTTCGTGGCGCAGCAAGTAGGTGTGGCTGGGCGCAATGGCCCAGATGGTGGGTTCGGCGGCCATCCTTACTCCACCGTGATGCTGTAGGACGTGCTGAACTGCTGGCCGGGCTCCAGCGCCAGGATGCCTTCCTTATCGGCCAATTCGCCCGGGGTGCCCACGCTGCTGGCAATGCCATGCCAGGGCTCGATGCACACGAAGGGCGCGCCGGGGCCTTTGGTCCAGAGGCCGAGGTAGGGAAACCCATCGAAGCGCACCCGCACCGCGCGGCCTGACTGGCGGCTGCGCAGCGTGATATGCGTGAAGTCGAAGTGTTTCAGCACCAGCGCATCCTGCGCAAACAGCTCGTAGCTGAGCGGCAGGGTGGTTTGCTGCTCCACTACGGGCTCGGTCTGGCCGGTGAGCAGGCCACCGTCCAACAGGTACCGCTCGAAGCTGACCGGGTGGTCGAACACGAACTCGTAGTCCTCGAACGTCTCGCCGGGCAGCAGCGGGCACCGGAAAGCCGGGTGCGCCCCAATGCTGAACAGCAGTTCGGCGGCACCCACGTTGCGCACATCCCAGCCGATGGTGAGCTGCGAGCCAGCCAGACGATACGAAATCTGCAAACTGAACCCGAACGGAAATACGGCGCGGGTGGCCTCATTCGCGCGCAGTTCCAGCACCAGCTCGGCCGCAGTCTGGCGCACCAGCCGGAACTCCTGGTCGCGGGCGAAACCGTGCTGGGGCAGCTGATAGGCCTGGCCCTGGTGCTGGTAGGTGTCCTGGGACAGGCGGCCGACCAGCGGGAACAGCACCGGCGCATGGCGGCCCCACACGGCCGGATCGGCCTCCCAGATGTATTCCAGGTTGTCGAGGTCTTTGCGCACGAAGCTGCTCAGCTCGGCGCCGTGGGCCTGCACCTGCACGCGGCACAGCTCGTTTTCGAGGGTATAAGTCATAGGAAGCATACTACGCATCAGCCCAAAGCCGGTGCGGTGGAATGGTGATACGGCGTATACTGTAGCGCGAACTTTGTAGTTCGCGTTTCGGCGCCGTTCAGCTGGTTGTGACGGCGCGGGGACGCGAACTGCAAAGTTCGCGCTACTGTGCTAGCCCAGCAGCAACTCATCCACGTGAAAGCAGGCCTGCTCGAAGCGCTGGGATGGCGGGCCGCTGATTTCAGCGAAATGGGAAAGCTGCTCCTGCAGCGTGTGGTGGTAGAGGCGGTAGAATTGCTGCCGCAGGTGCGGATGCTCCCGCAGCGGGTCCGGCGCCCAGGGCAAATCCACGCCAAGCAGCAACACCAGATGGTACTGCTGCTCCTCAATCTGCTCCAGAATCCACTCGGGGCAATGGCCAAATGCGTGTTCCGACCAGATTTTTATCACCAGCAGGTCGGTGTCGCAAAAGAACAGCGGCCGGTCCTGCTGAATGGCTTGGATTTCTGCTTCCGCCTCGGCCCGCAGCTGGCCGTGGGCAATATCCTCCAGATCGGCGAGCGTGTAGTGGTAGTTTGCCCCGCGCTTTTCCAGATATGCCCGGGCATACTCGGGGGCCCAACTGGTCTGGTAGTGGGCGGCCAGCTGGCGGCTCAGGGTGGTTTTGCCCGTCGATTCGGGGCCGGTGAGGGCTACGCGCAGCATGGGTAGGAAGCAGTGTGTAACGATGAATAAGCAGGGAAGGGCAGCGCAAACAATAGCGTCAGCAGAGCGAATTACGGCTCATGCGCTCAGGCCGGATTGCGCAGGGCTACCTGCTCTTTGTTCATCGACTTCCGCCATTCCCAGTAGCCGTACACGGCCAGCCCCAGGTACAGCGCGTACAGCACACTGGTGGGGTAGAGCTGCTTGTACCACAGAATGGGCACGTAAATAAGGTCGACCACAATCCAGAGCCACCAGTTTTCCAGGCGCTTGCGCATCAGCAGAAACTGCGCCGCCAAGCTGCCGGCCGTCGTGAAACTGTCCCAGTGCGGCAGGGCGGCATCGGTGCGGGTGCTGAGGTAGTAGCCGAAGCCGGCCGTGAACACGCCCACAAACGCCAGCGTAGCCAGCCACTCCCAGCGCCGCGTGCGCGACACCGGCAGCTCGGTTTTGCTGCGGCCGCCGTACAGCCACTCGTACCAGCCGTAGAGGCTCAGCGCAATGAACATGATCTGCAGCAGCGAGTCGGAGTAGAGGCCGGCGCGGTAGTACACCACGATGTAGAGCGCGCAGCTGACCAGAGCCACCGGAAAATTCCACAACGACTCGCGAGCGGCCAGCCACACGCAGGCAAAGCCGGTGAGCACCGCAATCCACTCCAAAGGGCCAGGGCCGGCGGCGGCGGTCCAGAACTCGTACAACGTCTGCGTCAAAGGTGACAGGTAACAGGTGAGAAGGGAGGGGCTCGGGCGGGCAGCCCGCAAAGGCCGGGGCCAAAGCTAACCAGCCACCGACTAATTTTGCGCTTTCCCCTCACCTGCTCTGCTGCCATGCTGCCCGAACTCACGCCCGAAGACCTGCACTCCCGCCTCGCCAACGGCGAAAACCTGCAGCTCGTGGATGTGCGGCAGCCCGAGGAATACGCCTACTGCCGCATCGAAGGCAGCGTGCTGATTCCGCTGGGCGAGCTGGCCCGCCGCGCCGACGAAATCGACGACACCCGGCCCGTGGTGCTCATCTGCCACCACGGCGTGCGCTCCATGCAGGCCCTGGCCTACCTGCAGCACCGCCACGAGCTAACCAACCTGCTGAACCTGCGCGGTGGCATCCACGCCTGGAGCACGCGCGTGGACCCGTCGGTGGCGGTGTACTAACCCTTGCGTCGGTTCCCGCAGAGGGCGCAGAGGAAGGCGCAGAGCGTTCTGCACCTTCCTCTGCGCCCTCTGCGCTTTCTTCCGCGTCCTCTGCGGGCTAAACCCATCAGAACATCATGCAATACCCAGACCTCCCGATAGTCCAAGCCCTGCCCGACCTGCTTGCAGCGCTCAGCCAGCACGAGCGGGTGGTGCTGCAGGCTCCACCCGGCGCCGGCAAAACCACCGTGGTGCCGCTGGCACTGCTGGAGGCCGCCTGGCGTGACGGAGGCAAGATTCTGATGCTGGAGCCGCGGCAGCTGGCCGCACGCGCCGCCGCCACCCGCTTGGCCAAACTGCTGCACGAGCCCGTGGGCGAAACCGTGGGCTACCGCGTGCGGCTGGAAAGCAAGGTGTCCAGCCGCACCCGCATCGAGGTTATCACTGAAGGCATCCTGACGCGCCTCATTCAGGACGACCCGGCCCTGGAAGGCGTGGCGGCTGTCATCTTCGACGAGTTTCACGAGCGTAGCCTGCGAGCTGATCTGGGTTTGGCGCTGGCCCTTGATGCCCAGGCCGTGTTGCGGCCCGAGCTGCGCATTCTGGTGATGAGCGCCACGCTGGAAGCCGAGCGAATGGGCGCCTGGCTGCATGCCCCGGTGGTGAGCAGCGCGGGTTTTCTGTTTCCCGTCGAGACGCAATACCTAAGCCCGCGCCAAGCGTCGGCTGGCGGCAGCCGCCCCGCCGAGCGGCTGGCCACGCTGGTGCCCACGGCCGTGCGCGAAGCCCTGCGCCAGCACCCTACCGGCGACATACTGGTGTTTCTACCCGGCCTCGCCGACCTGCGCCGCGTGGCCGACAAGCTGCAGCCCGCCCTGCCCGAGGCCGTGCAGCTGCACCTGCTGCACGGCGAGCTGCCCCTCTCCGAGCAGGACGCCGCCCTGCGCCCGGTGCCGGCCGGGCAGCGCAAAATCGTGCTCAGCACGGCTATTTCGGAAACCAGCCTTACCATTGAGGGCGTGACGGTGGTGGTCGACGGCGGGTTTGCCCGGGTGCCGCGCTTCCAGGCCCGCACCGGCTTCAGCACCCTCGAAACCGTGCCCGTGAGCCAGGCCGCCGCCGACCAGCGCCGGGGCCGCGCCGGCCGCCTCGGGCCCGGCACCTGCTACCGCCTCTGGACCACCGCCGAGCACGACGCCCTGCCGGCCTACCTGCCCCCTGAAATCCTCACCGCCGACCTCAGCGGCCTGGCCCTGGAGATGGCCCTCTGGGGCGCCGCCCCGCAAAGCCTGCGCTGGCTCGACGCGCCCCCAGCTCCCGCCCTGGCCCTCGCCCACGACCTGCTCCGCCGCCTGGGAGCCGTTGTTAATGATGGGGCGAATGGAAATGGAGTAAGCGGGAATGCCACCGAATTACCCCTATCCATATCATCAGCCCAACCCACCAATCCACCATCCACCAACCCACCACTGAAACCCACCCCGCACGGCCGGGCGCTGGCGCGGCTGGGACTGGCGCCGCGGCTGGGCCATTTGGTGGTGCGCGGGCACGAGCTGGGCCACGGCCCCGCCGCCGCTGCGCTGGCGGCGCTGCTGTCGGAGCGTGACGTGCTGCGGGCGGCCGACGCCCACCCTACCCCGCCTGATTTGCGGCTGCGGTTTGAGGCCATTGCCAGCGGCCGGGCGCCGCTGCCGGGCCTGCTGGTGCAGCACAACACCCTGCACCGCGTCCGGGATGCGGCCCGCAACCTGCGCCAGCGTGCCGGTATCCGCGACGTGGCCACTGCTGCCGATGCCGACGCGGCCGGCCTGCTCACGGCCCTGGCCTACCCCGACCGCCTGGCCCAGCGCGAAACGCCGGACCGGGTGCGCCTCGCCACTGGCCAGCGCGTGACCCTGCCCGCCGAGCATTTCGGCCGCGACGACCAGTTTCTGGCCGTGGCCTACCTCGATGGGCCACCGCACCAACTGCGCGCCGCCCTGGCCGCGCCCGTGAGCCGCCAAGAGCTGGAAGAGCTGTTTGCGGAGCAGATTGAACAAGCTGACGAAGTGCGCTGGGATGCCGCCACCGGCCGCGTGCAGGCCCGCCGCCAGCGCCGCCTGGGCGCGCTGCTGCTCTCTGATGCCGCCCTCCCCCAACCCGATGTGGCCTTGGTGGCCGCCGCCCTGCTGGAGGCCCTGCGCACAGCCGGCGTAGCGCGCCTGCCGTGGAGCGAGGCCGCCACGGCGCTGCGGCAGCGGCTGGAGTTTCTGCACCACCACTTCCCCGAAAACTGGCCTGCGGTGTCGGACGAAGTATTGACGGCGGAACTGGAAGAGTGGCTGGCCCCGCACATAACGGGTCTGAAAAGCCTGAACGACGTAAGCCGCCTCGACTGGCCGGAACTGCTGCTGCAGCGCCTGCCCGGCGGCTGGGCCCAGCGTCAGGAGCTGGACCGCCTCGCCCCTGCCCACCTGGAAGTACCCAGCGGTTCGCACGTCGCCCTCGACTACGCCGACCCCACCACGCCAGTGCTGGCCGTGAAGCTGCAGGAGCTGTTTGGCCTCATCGAAACGCCCACCGTGGCCGGGGGCCGGGTGCCGCTGCTGCTGCACCTGCTCTCGCCCGGCGGCCGCCCCGCCCAGGTCACCCGCGACCTGCGCAGCTTCTGGGAGAAGGGCTATTTCGAGGTGCGCAAAGACCTGAAGGGCCGCTACCCCAAGCATCCCTGGCCCGACAAACCCATGGAGCACGTCCCGACCAAACTCACCAAAAAGCGGTTTGAGGCGAATCAGTAGTCGATAAGCCATTCATCTTTCAGACAGATACTTGCAGTTGCAAAAATATAGTTGGTAACATTGGCGTAACAAGCGTAATAATTCGGTAATATGGGTTTATGACCTCACTTCTACCTGTCCTGTCCTGGAAGCAGATGCTGGCGGTGCTGGCCCTGACCCTGGCAGCAGGTACGGCCGGCTACGCCCAGCGCCCCGTTTCATCCCCCATTGCCGCCCCTGCCGGCGCCAACACGTGGCTCACGTTTCTCAGCGACGCCCGCCTCAGCCAGCGCTGGGGCCTGCATCTTGACGGGCAGCTGCGCCGCGCCAAAGACGCTTACCAGCCGCAGCAGCTGGCCCGCATCGGCGTCAACTACCACGTAGCGCCGGCTTTGCAGCTCACGGCCGGCTACGCCCGTGCCTCGTCCTACTTCTACAACGACTACGCCTCAGCCAGCCCGCTGCCCGAGCACCGCCTCTACCAGCAGGTGCTGCTGCGCGAAGACTCCGGCCGGGTGCACACCCAACACCGCTACCGCCTGGAGCAGCGCTGGGTGCGCCGCCCCGGCGACGCGCAGGCCACCTACCTGAACCGCATGCGCTACCAGCTGCGGCTGCTTGTGCCCCTCGGCAACAAGGGCAAGCTGGAGCCGGGCACGCCCTATCTGGCGGGAGCCGACGAGCTTTTTCTGGGCTTCGGGGCCAGTGCCGGCCGCAATTTCTTCGAGCAGAACCGAGCGTATCTGGCGCTGGGCTATCAGCTCACGAAAGCCGTGGCAGTGGAGGCTGGCTACCAGCATCAGATGGTGCAGCCGGCGGCCGGCTATGCGCTGCGCTACAACCATACGTTGCAGCTGGCCCTCAGCTTCCAGCCCGACTTACGGCGCGGCCTGGCGCTGGCCTCAGCGCTGTAAGGCTAAGGCCAGCCACGTTTCAGCGCGCAACGCCGCCCAGGTTCTCACCCAGGTATCTGGTCGTCGAGCAGGTCCTGGGCGGTTTGGCCGGGCGTGGGCGTGTAGTGGCGGTGCAGCCAGCGGCTCAGGCCCCCGAGGCCCGGAAACAGCACCCGCTCCGTAATGCCGGCCTGGTCGAGCTTGTCGCGGATTTCCCATTTCAGCTGGGCCGGAATGATGATGCGAAAATACAGCTCCGGATGCTGCTCCAGCCAGCCGTGCAGCGTGTCCTGCGCCGTATTGATTAGCGAAAACAGCGCGTACTGGTGCACGATGCGCGCATCCAGCGAAGGCGGCTCCAGAAACAGCAGAAACGGCTCCCGCTGCAGTAGCTCCAGCTCGCGCAGGTTGGTGCAGAGCGGCTCCAGCAGCTCGGGCGTAAACACGTTGGAGCCTTCATTGCGCAGAGCTTCGCGCAGGCTGGGTGGCAGAAACTCGGCCGTTTTCACGTAGTTGATGGCCCAGATTACCCCCGGCTGGTCGTAGGCCTCCAGGTCGTCGGTGGCGAAGTGCAGAGCCACGTAGGGCGAGTAGGTCCAGTCGAGCAGGCGCGTGGGCAGGCCGTGGTGCTGGGCCAGCGCCAGCCAGTTCCACACCGAAGCACCGGGCAGCGCCGAGTCGCGGGCGTATTTGCGGAAGTTGCGCAGCAGATGGTTTTCCAGCAACTGGTACTCGCCGCCGAGGCGCTGCAGGCTGGTGGTCAGGGGCCAGCTTTGGGTGCGCAGCCCGCGGTACACAAACGGCGAGCGGAACCGCCCGATGCGGCCGTCCCAGGTTTCCTGAAACAGCGCCTGCTGCAAATCAGCCCAGGAAGTTACTTCGACATCGTTGGAGGTGTGGGGCACGGCGGCAGGGATTGAGGCGGAAGATGGCAGGCCCGGGCAAGATAAGCACGGCAGGCCGGGCTCCTAACGAAAGACGCCTGTCATCCTGAGCTTGCTAAGGAGCTTATGCCAACCAAACGACGGCCGCCATAACGACCCGTTCAACTGCAATAAGATCCTTCGCAAGCTCAGGATGACAGGCGTTTTCTGTCAGATGCCTTACTCGCCGGCCGGGAAGTCGGCCGAGTCGCCGGTTTCGGCTACGGCAGCCAGCTCTTCAATCAGGGCCGTGAACTTCTCGCGTGCGCCTTTCACGGCCGCCTTACCGAGGGGCAGGTGCAGCGGTGGGTTTTCCTGGCGCACGAGGTCGTACATGATCTGGGCGGCGCGGTCGGGGTCGCCGGGCTGGCGGCCGCTGTAGCTCTGGATGCCTTTCAGGTTTTCGCCCACGGTGGCACGGTAGTCCTCAATCTGGGTGTCGGCGAAGGTGGCCGAGCTGCCCGCCCACTCCGTGCGGAAGCCGCTGGGCTCGATGTTGGTGACCTTGATGCCAAGCGGCTTCACCTGCTGGGCCAGGCTTTCGCCGATGGCCTCCAACGCAAACTTGCTGGCGTTGTAGACGCCCACGCCGGGAAAGGTTTTCAGGCCGCCGATGCTGGTGATGTTGAGCACGTGGCCGCTTTTCCGCTCGCGCAGGTGGGGCAGCACGGCCCGCAGCACGTGCAGCGGGCCGAATACGTTTACGTCGAACTGACGGTGTACTTCGGCGGCGTCAATCTCCTCGATGCTGCCCAGCGAGCCGTAGCCGGCATTATTCACAATGACATCGAGGTGGCCGAAGCGCGCAATGGCGTCCTGCACGCCCTGCTTCACCTGGGCTTCGTCGGTTACTTCCACCACGAAGCCGTGGCCATTTTCGCCGGCTTTCTTCGTGAAGGCGTCGGCTTGTTCCTGCTTGCGGAAAGTGGCCGCTACTTTGTCGCCTTTAGCCAGCAGCAGCTCGGCCAGCGAGGCGCCAAATCCGGTGCTGACGCCGGTAATAAACCAGTTTTTGGTGGTTGACATGGATTTTTTTTCGAAAGGGATGATGAACGTGCCAGCCCTTGTGCGGGCGGCTTGGGAGGTATAACTCCCGAATGGCAGCGCAGGTTTTCAATGATGGTAGCCTGGCCCGGCAGAACCGACAGCGGCGGCGCGGCTTTTCATGGGCGGGCCTTGTGGGCGGGTGCCATAGGCGGCGTCGATCTTTTGCGGCCTGATCACAAATACAATCATTGCATAATACAGAACCCAACTTTCCGCCGTAGCTTTGTCCGGCAACAAGCACCACCTAACCTTCTTGTTGCCATGGCCGACTACGCTGCCAAAATTGCCTTCGAGGCGCTGACCTACGACGACGTCCTGCTACTTCCCGATTATTCGGAAGTACTGCCCCGCGACGCCGACCCGAGCGCCCAGCTCACCCGCAACATCCGGCTCAAACTGCCCTTCGTTTCGGCGGCCATGGACACCGTGACCGAAGCCGAAATGGCCATTGCCATGGCCCAGGAAGGCGGCATCGGCATCATCCACAAGAACATGAGCATCCGGGCGCAGGCCGAGCTGGTGCGCCGCGTGAAACGCTCCGAGAGCGGCATGATCCTCGATCCGTTTACGCTGGAGGAAACCGCCACCCTCGCCGACGCCAAGAAGCTGATGCGCACCAACAACATCGGCGGTATTCCGATTGTGGACGCGCAAAACCGCCTAAAAGGCATCCTCACCAACCGCGACCTGCGCTTCGAGAAGGATATGAGCCGCCCCGTAACGGCCGTAATGACGGCCGCGCCCCTCGTGACGGCCAAAGCCGGCACCGAGCTGGCCGACGCCGAGGACATTCTGCAGGACTCCAAAGTGGAGAAGCTGCCGGTAGTGGACCCCGAAGGCCGCCTAGTGGGCCTCATCACTTATAAGGATATCCGCAAGCGCCGCCGCACGCCCAACGCCTGCAAAGATGAACTGGGCCGCCTGCGCGTGGGGGCCGCCGTGGGCGTGACACCCGACCTGCTGGACCGCGTGGCTGCCCTCGTGGAGGCCGGCGTGGACGTGGTGAGCGTAGACACCGCCCACGGCCACAGCAAAGGCGTGCTCGACGCCGTGCGCAACCTCAAGCAGCAGTATCCCAACCTGGAAGTAATAGCCGGCAACGTGGCCACCGCCGAAGGCGCCCGCGCCCTGGCTGATGCCGGCGCCGACGCCGTGAAGGTGGGCGTGGGCCCCGGCTCGATCTGCACCACCCGCATTATTGCCGGTATTGGCGTGCCACAGCTGTCGGCGGTGCTGGAGGCAGCCCGTGGCCTCGAAGGCACCGGCGTCCCGCTGATTGCCGACGGCGGCATCAAGTTCTCCGGCGACATTGTGAAGGCGCTGGCCGCCGGTGCCTCCACCATCATGGTAGGCTCGCTGCTGGCCGGCACCGAGGAAGCGCCAGGCGAAGTGACCTTATTTGAAGGCCGCAAGTTCAAGAGCTACCGCGGCATGGGCTCGGTGGAAGCCATGGAAGACGGTTCCAAGGACCGCTACTTCCAGGATGCCGAAGACGATGTGAAGAAGCTGGTGCCCGAAGGTATTGTGGGCCGCGTGCCCTACAAGGGCCTGGCGGCGGAAGTGCTATTTCAGCTGGCGGGCGGCCTGCGTGCCGGCATGGGCTACTGTGGCGCCGCTACCGTGGAGGCCCTGCAGACGGCCCGCTTCGTGCGCATCACCGGAGCCGGCCTGCGCGAGTCGCACCCGCACGATGTGCAGATCACACAGGAAGCGCCCAACTACAGCAGCAAATAGGGCCGGGCGCGATTCTCACCCGAGGAAAAGGCCAGGAAGCCGGGCCGGAGGCAAGCTCAACCGTAGCGCTCCGACCGGCCTCCTGGCCTTTCTGCTTATTGAAGCTGCTATTTCCCACCTAGAAAAGCCGTCTTATCTTAGCGGTCCGTTTTGCCCCCGCGTCTTACTGATTCCGCGGATTACGGGGGACACTATTCCGCCTCTATGCCCTTTCGCCACCGCTTGCAATCCACCCTGTACCCGCTGACCATTTTCAGTTGGGTGCTGTTGCTGCTCAGCACCCTCAGCAACACGCAGGGCCAGGCCGCCAGCTGGCTGGGTGGGCCGTGGCCGGAATGGGTGACGCTGGTAACGCAGGCCGCCTTTGCGGCGGGCATGTTCATGCACCAGCGCGAGCTACCCGAACCCCTGCGTGGCAACGACTTCGTGGGCCTGCTGCGGCGGCTGGTGCTGGGCCCGGGCCTGCTGGCTACTTTGTGCGTGGGGCTGCACCTGCTGGAGCGCGTCATCCAGTACCAGCTTCCCACCAACGACCGCACGCTGTTCGCCCTGATCTACACCATCAACCTGGGGTTGTTCGTGTTCTTTCTGGCCAAAACCAATTACTCCTGGCGCAGCCTGGTGCTGTTTCGGTCCAGCACCCGCATTCAGCGCGAGTGGGTGTGGTTTGAAATACTGCTGGGCGCTACCCTGCTGTTCCGGCTCTTCGACTGGGTGCCACCACACCCGATTGACTACATTGTTATCGGGACTCTGGGCGCGTTTGGCGTGTACCTGAGCGGCAACCAGCAGTGGGTGGCCTACCTCAACCGCCGCCAGAAATGGGAAGCCGTGCTGCTGCAGGTAGCCATGCTGCTCTCGATGGCCGTGTTTGTGTCGTACTTTCTGCGCATTGCCCAGGACCCCAAGCTGGTGGCCCCGGCCCCACAGCACGCCTTCCTGCTGCTCACCGTATTCTTCTCCACCTTCTATGCCCTGATGGGGTTGCTGGTGACGCTGTTCAACCTGCCCACGGCGGGCGTATTCGAGCAGAAGCGCGAGGAAATCCTGAGTCTGCAGCGCCTCACGCAGCTGATTCAGAAAGGCCAGAGCGAAGACGAAATCCACCGCATGCTGCTCGACTCGGCCGTGCAGACCGTGGATGCCGACGCTGCCTGGATTATGCTGGACAACGAGGAGCAACGCCCGCAGGTGGCACAAAGCTTCCAGATTGCCCCCGAGCAGATGGCGCAGGTGTATGCGCTGCTACAGGAATACAACCTGCATCTGATTGAGTACCTCAACAACGACCTGCCCAACTCTAACGGCTTCCGCAGCCTTGCCTTGCCCTACGGCTCACTGATTGTGATGCCGCTGCGCTCGGCCAAGCGCCGTTACGGAGCCATTTATATGCTCAAGAAGGGCCGGCAGGGCTTCGACCGCGAGAACCTGAGCATCCTGCAGACCTTCGCCAGCCAGACGGTGCTCAGCATCGAAAACCTGCGCCTGATGAACGTGTCGCTGGAAAACCAGCGGGTGCAGGAGGAGCTCAAGATTGCCTCACTTGTGCAGGACAGCCTGATTCCGAAAAATCTGCCCATCGACAGCTGGTTTGCCATCAGCTCCTACGCCGAATCGGCCAAGGAAGTGGGCGGCGACTTCTACGACTTCCTGCATCTGCCGGGCCGCCGCCTGGCCATCCTCATCGGCGACGTGAGCGGCAAGGGCGTAACGGCCGCCTTCCACGTGGCCCAGATGAAAGGCATTTTCCATGCCCTGATGCAGGAAAATCCGCTGGCCCGCTCCGAGCGCGACAAGTTTCCGCTGCCCAGCAAGTTCATGGCCCAGGCCAACCACGCGCTGGCCCGCTGCCTGGAAAAGTCGGCGTTCATCACGGCCTCGCTCTACATCATCGACTATGAGAACGGTGGCTTTATGTTTGCGCGCGCCGGCCACTGCCACACGCTCTACTATCACTCCATCAAGGAGGAGGTGTCGTACTTCCAGACGGCCGGTCTGGGCCTGGGCATCATTCGCAACGAGTCGTACGAGAAGCACATCAAGAACCAGTTTTACGACTACAACCCCGGCGACGTGATGGTGATTTACACCGACGGCATCGTGGAGGCCCGCAATGCGGCGCAGGATGAATACGGCGAAGAACGTCTGCAGCAGATGCTGGAACAGACCTATTTCCTGGATGCCGACGCCATCAAAGAACAGATTCTCACGGATCTGGCCGAGTTCAGCCACGGCCAGCCCATGCACGACGACCAGACCCTGCTGGTGGTGAAGTTCAAAGCCGCCCAACCTGGTTCCCACAACTGACGTAAGCCGGATTTATGAAAATAACCCAACACTCTTCCGCAACTACCCTCACCCTGAGTCTGGACGGCGAACTGGATGCCAGTTCTTCTGTTTTGTTGGATACTGAGCTGGCCAAGCCCGAAACGCTCCAGTTTCAGAAGGTTTTGATTGACTGCCAGAAGCTGAATTATATCTCTTCGGCCGGTTTGGGCGTGTTTATCTCCCACCTGCAGCAGTTTCAGGATGCTGGTGTGAAGCTGGTGTTCTTCAACATGCAGGACAAAGTGCACAACGTATTCGAGATTCTGGGTCTGGATGCGCTGATGACCATCGTGCCCTCAGAAGCCGAAGCCACGGCCGTTTAAACCGCCTCTATTCCGATAGGCCCGCAGGATGAAAAACGCCCTCCGTATCAGCTGTAGCCGCAACAACCTCAAGGTTGTTCGTGACTTCGTGACGGATTACCTCGCTGCCTATCACCTGGCCGATCTACAGCTCAACCAGATTATCCTGGCCGTAGACGAAGTGGTAGCCAACCTGATCATCCACGGCAACGCGGAAGACGAGTCGCAGCACCTGGATCTGGCGGTGGAGGTAAAGGGCGAGATGTTTGGCATCGAGATACTCGACCAGGCCACGCATTCTTACAAGCCGGCCAGCTACCACGAGCCCGACCTGCAGGAGTTCATCCGGCAGGGCAAAAAGGGCGGCATGGGCATGACGCTGGTCAACCGCATCATGGACCGGGTGGAATTCACGACCAGCGGCAGCCGCAACGTGTGTCGGCTCTACAAGCGAATAGCTATTTAGCCAGGCCCGCTAAGGCGCGCCGCCCTGCTTACTCTCTGATTTTGAAGCGCCTCCCTTGCTGCCCGCAGCGAAGGAGGCGTTTGTGCTACCGGCGCCCTTGCCCGCCGTATGGCCAGACCGGGCATCGTTGGCCGGGAAACTGCTTTCCCCCGAAAAAAATCCGTAAAATTGCAACAGGCAGATTGCCAGGTTCCGCCTCGCCGGCAGCATTTGCCGCGTATTGCAGTTTCTACTATCTCGTATGCACAAACGCATTTTGTACGCCGGCACCGCTGCCGTCGGGCTACTGGCCGCGTGCCAGGCCACCAAGCCTACCACCGCTTCCAAGCAACCCGTTATCGAAACGCTGGGCACCACGCCGGTACCCGCCGGGGAATTTGCCTACGTGTACCGCAAAAACAACGGTACTGCCCCCGAGTACGGCACCCGGCCCAGCGTCCAGGAGTACTTGGATCTGTACACCAACTTCAAGCTGAAAGTGCTGGAGGCCGAACAGCGCGGCCTCGACACCACTCAGGCCTTCAAGCGCGAGCTGGACGGCTACAAGCAGCAGCTGGCCCAGCCCTACCTCACCGAGAAAAGCGTGACCGACCAGCTGGTGCGCGAAGCCTACGAGCGGATGGGCAAGGAAATCAACGCCTCACATATCCTGCTACGCCTCGCCCCCGATGCCGAGCCCAAGGACACGCTGGCTGCCTATCAAAAGATTGTAGCGCTGCGCCAGCGCGTGAGCGGCGGCGAGAACTTCGAGCAGGTAGCCCGTGAAGTGAGCGAAGACCCCTCGGCCCGCGAAAACGGCGGCAAGCTGGGCTACTTCACGGCCATGCAGATGGTGTATCCGTTCGAGTCAGCCGCGTTCAAAACGGCCGTGGGCCAGGTGTCGCAGCCAGTGCGCACCCGCTTCGGCTACCACCTGATCAAGGTGAACGACATCCGGCCGGCGCAGGGAGAAATCAAGGTGGCCCACCTCATGATTCGCTCCACGCCCGGCATGCCCAAAGCCGACTCGGTGACGGCCAAAAAGAAAATCGACGAGCTGTATAGCCGCCTCGCCCAGCGCAAAGAGCCCTGGGAGAAGCTGGTAGCGCAGTTTTCGGAAGATGCCGGCTCGGCCGCCAACGGCGGCGAGCTGCCGCCTTTCGGCACGGGCCGCATGATTCCGAGCTTCGAGGAAGTGGCCTTCAAGATGGGCACGCCCGGCGAGCTGTCGAAGCCGGTACAGACGCCCTACGGCTGGCACATCATCAAGCTGATTGAAAAGCAGCCGGTGCCCACGTTTGAGGCCATGGAGCCGTCGTTGAAAAGCAAAGTGGCCAAAGACTCCCGCTCGGAGCTCAACAAAACTGCTTTCCTCAAGCGTGTCCGCCAGGAAAACCAGTTCGTGGAAAACCAGGCCGCCAAAGATTATGTGCTGGGTAAAACCGATACCGCGCTGGTAAACGGCCGGTTCAAGTACACGGCACCGGCCGCCCCGGCTGCCACCGGCAAAGCCAGCAAAAAGATGGAAGGCGACGCCCAGACGCTTTTCAGCATCAAAGGCAAGCCCTACACGGCCGCCGACTTCCTGACCTACGCCCAGCAGAACCAGCGCCCGCGCCCCGGTGCCGAGCCCCGCTTCGTGACCCAGCAGCTCTACGACCAGTACGTGGAGCAGAGCCTGACCAACTACGAGCGCGACAACCTGGAGTTCAAGTACGAAGACTACCGCATGCTCGTGAAAGAGTACCGCGACGGCATTCTGCTGTTCCAGCTCATGGACGAGAAAGTGTGGAGCAAGGCCATTGAGGACACCGTGGGCCTGCAGAAGTTTTTCACCGAAAACCAAAGTAAATACCAGTGGGATGCCCGTGCGCAGGGCACAGTTATCAGCGCGGCCTCGCCGGAGCTGCTGGCCAAAGCCAAGCAGCAGCTCAAAGCCGGCCGCTACGAGCTGACGCGCCTCACGCTGCAGCCCGCCGGCTACACGCCCGGCACCGATAAGCTGCTAAAAGGCGCCAAGCTCAACCTCGACCGGCTGGTGAGCGTGCTGCAGGGCGACAACAGCCTGAGCGTGACCCTGACCGGCCGCGCCCGCAAAGGCGAAGCCGCTGGCATGGCCCGCCGCCGCGCCGCCGCTGTGGCCACCTATCTCACCGAGAAAGGCGTGGAAGCCAGCCGCATCCGGCAGGTGGCCCAGGCCAAGCCTTCCACCGATATTGCCACGCTGCAGATGATGTCCAGCACTAGCGTCACAGCGCTGGAAGAGCAGCTGAACGCGCAAAACCCGCTGTCGGTGCAAATCACGCAGAAGGCCTTTGCCAAAGGCGACAACAAGGTGGTAGACGAGCTGACGGCCCGCGGCCCCGGCTCCTACGACGTGCAGAAAGACGGCCGCTTCTACACTGTTATGATTGACAAGGTGCTGCCCGCCGGCCCCAAAACGCTGGCCGAAGCCCGCGGCCAGGCTACTTCCGACTACCAGAACTACCTGGAGAAAGAGTGGATAGCCCAGCTAAAAGCCAAGAATCCGGTCCAGATCAACCAGGCCGAAGTAGACAAGCTGGTAACGAAATAAGGAAAAAGCCCGGCCCCGGCCGGGCTTTTTTTGTGGCCCGGACTTCAGTCCGGAGCCCTTGTGTATTGCGCTGGCTATCCTATTCAGTAGGGCTCCGGACTGAAGTCCGGGCCACAGCCAAGCGCGTGCAACTTCCCGCCCCGTTTGCGGCTCTGTAGGCTGTAGCCCGGCCAGCGAAGGCAGTTTTTGCCGGAGAAGGGATTTATGTTGAAATTTACCGGCGGTTTTGTGCGTTCAGCCAACTACCGGGGCCCGGGCTTGCGCTCTGGCCACACCTATTGATGCTTCCATGATTCAGTTCTTTTCTTTGCCCAAGCGGGCTGTTCTGCTGACCGCCGTGCTACTGGCCGGCACCATCACCTCGGGTTTTGCCCAGCTCGGCATCGGCCGGCCCGCTGGCCGCCAGGTAGTTGACGGCATCATCGCCAAGATTGACAACCAGATTGTATTGCGCTCCGACCTGGAGGCCATCTATGCCCAGGAAGTGGCGCGGGCCGAAGGCAAGCCGCTGCCGCCTGACCTGCAGTGCCGCATTATGCAGAGCCTGGCCCTCAACAAGCTGCTGCTGGCCAAAGCTGAAACCGACTCCGTGGTGGTGGAAGATGCCCAGGTGAAAAGCGAGTTGGACCGCCGCATGAACTACTTCGCCCAGCAGATCGGCTCGGAGAAGAAGCTGGAAGAGTACTACAACAAACCCATCAAGCAGCTCAAGGAAGACCTGCGCCCGCAGGTGCGCGAGCAGCTCACGCAGCAGAAGATGCAGGAGCAGATTTCGGGCAAAGTGACCGTGACGCCGCGCGAGGTGCGCCAGTATTTCAGTCGTATTCCCAAGGACAGCCTGCCCTACTACTCCACTGAGGTGGAAGTGGGCCAGATCATCAAGTACGCCAAAATCAACTCGTCGGCGAAGCAGGCCACCCAGGCCAAGCTCAATGAGCTGCGCGCCCGCATTCTGGCCGGCGAAAGTTTCGAGGAGCTAGCCAAGAAGTATTCCGAAGACCCCGGCTCGGGGGCGCAGGGCGGCTACCTCGGCTTCTTCAAGCGCAAGGAGTTGGTGCCCGAGTACGAGGCCGCGGCTCTGCGCCTGGAGCCGGGCGGTTTGTCGCCGGTAGTGGAGTCGCAGTTCGGCTTTCACCTGATTCAGCTGATTGAGCGCAAAGGCGAGCAGTTCAGCTCGCGCCATATCCTGCTCAAGCCCGCCACCGGCACCACCGACGCCAACGAGGCCGCCCTGGACCTGACCAAGCTCCGCCGCCGCATCCTGGCCGACAGCCTCACCTTCGCCAAAGCCGCCAAAGACAACTCCGACGACAAAACCAGCGGCGCCAACGGTGGCCTGCTGTCCAACCGCGAAGACGGCAGCAGCTACCTGCCCCTCGATAAGCTGGACCCGGCCATCTTCTTCACCATCGACACGATGAAGGTGGGCAATATCACGCCGCCCATGCCCTACCGCACCGACGACGGCAAGGACGCGGTGCGCATCATCTGGCTGAAGTCGAACACGGCGCCGCACCAGGCCAACTTCAAGGACGACTACCAGAAACTGTCGCAGGCGGCCCTGAGCGAGAAGAAAAACAAAGCCCTGGACGGCTGGTTCCGTGAAAACCGCGGCAGCGTCTACATCGAAGTGGACCCGCAATATTCCGGCTGCAACCTGCTGGACGCGACCAATTAGCGTAGAAGAGTAGCTGCCGGTACCCGGGCTTTGGCTGCGGGGCCGGCAGTTTTCGAATAAAGGCTAGTTCTGGCTTCCGTATTCGCGCATCTACGCCGTACTTCTTCCGTCTCTGACTGCATGTCTGTTACAAAATTCTCTTCTGACAAAGAAGCCGCCGACGCGCTGGCCCGGGCGTATCAGGTGTTGCGCCAGGAAATCGGCAAAGTCATTATCGGGCAGGACGAAGTAGTGCAGCTGGTGCTAACAGCCGTGTTTTCGCAGGGCCACTGCCTGCTGGTGGGCGTGCCGGGCCTGGCCAAGACCCTGCTCATCCAGACCATTGCCGACTCGCTGGATCTGTCCTTCAATCGGGTGCAGTTCACGCCCGACCTAATGCCTTCCGACATCGTCGGCTCCGAGACGCTCACCCAGCAGCGCGACTTCCAGTTTGTACCCGGCCCTATCTTCGCCAACATCGTGCTGGCCGACGAAATCAACCGGACGCCGCCCAAAACGCAGGCGGCGCTGCTGGAAGCTATGCAGGAGTACGCCGTGACGGTAGCCGGCAAGCGCTACCCGCTGGAGCGCCCGTTTTTCGTGCTGGCCACCCAGAACCCCATCGAGCAGGAAGGCACCTACCCGCTCCCGGAGGCTCAGCTGGACCGCTTCATGTTCAACATCGAGCTGGGCTACCCGAGCTACGAGGCCGAGCTGCAGATCGTTAAGAACACCACTTCCGACACCAAGCCCACGGTGAACAAGATCCTGCACGCCGACGAGATTCAGGCGTTTCAGCACTTGGTGCGCCGCGTGCCCGTAGCCGATAACGTGGTGGAGTACGCCGTGAGTCTCGTGCACAAAACCCGCCCCAACACCGACCGGGGCGCCGCCCGCGCCAGCCAGCTGCTGGAATGGGGTGCCGGCCCGCGCGCCTCGCAGCACCTGATTGTGGGCGCCAAGTGCAACGCCCTGCTCAACGGCAAATACTCGCCCGATATTGAGGACGTAAAAGCCGTGGCTCTGCCCATTCTGCGCCACCGCTTGGTGCGCAACTTCAAGGCCGAAGCCGAAGGTGTCACCGTCGAGCAGATCATTAAAGAGTTGTTGTAAGCAGCATTTAACCCAGAACGTCATTCCGAGCTTGCCAGGGAATCTCGCTAGTGTGCCAATCAAAAAAGCGCATACTGCACTGGCGAGATTCCCCGGCAGACTCGGAATGACAAACTCTCTAAGTACCTACCATGGAAGTCCCCGGCTACTACCAGCAGTTTGAGCGCAACCTCGATATTCTGCTTGATGCCCTGCAGGCAGGCCTCAACCTGCGCACTACGGCCCTCGAAACGTCGTTGCCGCTCGAAATCTACGTGCTGTGCGAGGTGCTGAACCAAGGCGGCGCGCAGTACCGCCTCACTACTGAAGGTTTGGCCCGCGTACAGGAATTCCAGACCCAATTTGTAGCTCAGCAAGCCGAAACCGACGCCATCATGCGCCGCCTGCTCGATGACCAGCGCTCCAGCATGCGCACGCCCGAAGGCCGCGTGCTGACCAAGGAAATGCTGATCCGGCGCCTGGAGTATTTCAACGAAGCCGCCCGCCAAGTGAACGTAATGCGCAACCAGCAGGCGCTGGGCAGCCCTAACCAGCGCAAGTCCGGTATCGGCGCCGAGCTGCAGAAAGGTTAATCACGGATTTTACTCGGGTTACACGGATTTTGTGGACGATGAAAACGAAAAGAGCTTGCCTGCGGCAAGCTCTTTTTTTGTTCTTGCTTCCCGCCTGTACGTAAGCAGGCGCGGTAACCTTGCCCCAACCATATCCGCCGCTGCCGTGCCGCCCGCCGCTCCGCCTACCACCTCCCGCCACACGGCCCGCCTCACGCTCCGCCCCTATCAGCCCACCGACGAGGCCGACTTTTTTGCGGTGCTGCATCACAATCGCACCCGGCTGCAGAATGCCTTTCCGGCGCGCCTGGCCGCCGTGCAGGCCCTACCCGATGCCGGCCGGGTGCTCCGGCAGTTTGCCCAGGACTGGCAGCAGGGCCGGCTGTACGTGTTTGGCATCTGGCACACGGCCGCTGGCACCTATCTCGGCGACATCAGTCTGCGGCCGTCCTGGAGTGCGCCGGTGAGTGCCGAAATCGGGTATTATCTGGCCGGGGCCGCCGAGGGCAACGGCTACGCCCGCGAGGCCCTCGGCGCCATCGTGCAGTTCGGGTTTGAGATGCCGGTGCAGGCCCAGAGTCTCACGCTGCGCTGCCGCGCCAACAACCCGCGCAGCATGGCCGTGGCCGAGCACGCCGGCTTTCGGCCCGTAGTGGCCCGCCGGCGCCTCTGGAGCCTACGCGGTGCCTCCGACATCGTGCACTACCGCCTGGACCGGGCGTAAACCGCGCTCCAACGGCCTATTCGCCGCGCACAGTGGTCAGCAGGAAGCTCTGGTTGAAGTTGAAATAGAGCGCGAAGGAGAAGTCCAGCCCGCCGTTGTTGAGGTCATAGATCGGCTCGAAACGGGTGGTCATAATCAGGTTGCCAGGCAGCCGGTAGTCCTTCAGAAAACGCGCAATCAGCAGCTGGCGGTCTTTTTCCAGGTACTGCGGGTCGCTGACGGAATTGGAGATGGAACGGTACAGCAGGCCGCCCAACGGCGAGATGTAGCCGTTGCCGCGCCAATACGCCACCTGCACGTTGGACAGGCGCGTGTCTACGCCCGCATTCAGGTACAGGCCCGTGCCCCGCTTGTAAGGCAGCTGGTACGTGAAGGAATAGTCGTGGAAATAGGTGGCGTAGAGGTCGGCGTGCACGGCGTGAAAGAACCGCGACGCCAGCGGCTTACGCGCCCGCACGCCGCTGGCCAGGTTGAACAGCGTCTGGAGTGGCGTGTCCACGGTATCGATCTGGCCACCGCGGTGCGTGCCCGTGAACTGAAACGGCACCCGCAGCCACCAGCCGCTGGAGTCGCCGAGCACAGTCTGCTCCACGACCAGCCCGCCCGCCACTTCCTCCTGGAAGTTGCTGAACCGGTACTGCTGCCGCTGCCAGTCCACCCAAGCATCCAGGTTCAGGCGCGGCTTCTGCAGCTTATACTGCAGCCCTTCCTCCAAACGGTTGGTCATCACCCGCTCGAAATCTAGCATCGGCTCGATGTAGCCATGGTGCAGGTTGCCTTCAATGTTGCCGAACAGGATGCTGTGCGGCCCGTTCTGGTACTTCACCGTCAGCAAGGGCCGCACCTGTTGGAAGCGGGGCGTGCCGTAGTCCTTCCACAGAAAAATGCCGGCTTCCACCCGCAGGTTGGCACTCGGGAAATATACCAGCCGCGGCAGCAGTTGCGCCCCGAAGTAGGTGCGACCGGGCTCAATCTTGTTGAAATACTCGTTGTCTTTATTGAACAGAAACGCCTGCACATCCAGCCGCAGCTGGCGCGTATACTGCGGCCCCACCGGCAGCGGATGCAAAAAAGCCCGGTTGTCCAGCTGCGCGTGCGTTGAGTGCGGCAAAAGCAGCACGCCTACCAGCATCAGTATCAATGTGGTAGAAAGTCGTAGTTTTGCCAAATATTTTAGCACAGAAAGTTCGGGTCAGATTCAACGAATTTTTTTAGCATTGCGGGCACAAAATATAGGCGGACTGCGTTACCACTAGCCGGCCCGAAAACAGCCGGTAATCTGGTTTCCCGAAGCCTCACAAGGGTTTGCGCGACCCACCGAAAACGCCTACATTCACCAAACCTAAGCATTTCCTAACAACCCATTCTAATGGCTGCAACCACCACTGACAAGGCTGAGAAAGCGGAGAAGGCTGAAAAAACCAGCAAGCCCACCAACCTCAGCAACGCTAACGCCGAGAAAATGAAGGCGCTTCAGCTCACGCTGGACAAGCTCGACAAGGCGTACGGCAAAGGCACGGTCATGAAACTCAGCGACAACAAGGTGATGGACGTCGAAGTCATCAGCACCGGTTCGCTGGGCCTCGACATTGCGCTGGGAGTAGGCGGCCTGCCCAAAGGCCGTGTCGTTGAAATCTACGGTCCTGAGTCGTCGGGTAAGACCACGCTCACGATGCACTGCATCGCCGAAGCCCAGAAGCGCGGCGGCGTAGCGGCCTTCATCGACGCCGAGCACGCCTTCGACCCTTTGTATGCCAAGAAGCTCGGCATCGACACCGAAAACCTGCTCATTGCCCAGCCCGACAACGGCGAGCAGGCCCTGGAAATTGCCGATCAGCTGATTTCCAGCGGTGCCATCGACATTATCGTTATTGACTCCGTGGCCGCGCTGGTGCCGAAAGGCGAGCTGGAAGGCGACATGGGCGACTCGAAAGTGGGTCTGCACGCCCGCCTCATGAGCCAGGCCCTGCGCAAGCTCACCGGCACCATCAACAAAACCGGCTGCTGCTGCATCTTCATCAACCAGTTGCGCGAAAAAATCGGCGTGATGTTCGGCTCGCCCGAAACCACGACCGGTGGTAACGCCCTCAAGTTCTACGCTTCCGTGCGCCTCGATATCCGCCGCATCGGCCAGATCAAGGAGGACAAGGACAACGTGACCGGCAACCGCACCAAGGTGAAGGTGGTGAAAAACAAAGTAGCTCCACCTTTCAAAGTGGTCGAGTTCGACATCATCTACAACGAAGGCATTTCCAAGGTGGGCGAAATCCTGGACCTGGGTGTTGACATGGGCATTATTGCCAAGTCGGGCTCGTGGTTCAGCTACAACGGCGACCGGCTCGGCCAAGGCCGTGAAGGCGTAAAAACCATCCTGCAGGATAACCCTGAGCTGGCCGACAAGATCGAGGCCCAGATCCGGGCCCTGGTAAAAGGCGAGCCGGAAGCTGCACTGGCTGCCATTCCGGAAGACCGCTCCACCGACGAGGACGACGACGCCGACGAGGCGCTGTAGCCTTCCGTTGCCTCTTGCCTGAAAGCCTTCCCGGTACGCCGGGAAGGCTTTTTCGTGCCCGGCGTCGTATAGTCTGCCAACGGGACATTCGCAGTATATTTGCTGGCACCGCTTTTGTCTGGAGTCCCGGGATATGCTTCCCGTTTTCGTTGCCTTATGAACCGCCGCTGGCTTCTTTCTCCTCTTCTATTGCTGCCGGCGCTGGTGCTGCAGGCCTTTGGCCCTGCTGACACGCTGCGGAAAGTGCCCAACACCAGCTTTCAGTCGGGCGAAGTGTTGCAGTATAAGGTGCACTACGGCCTCATCAACGCTGCCGAAGCCACCATTGAAGTAGCCAACGACCTGCAACGCGTGAACGAGCGGCCCTGCTACAAGGCCACCGTCACAGGCCGCACCACGGGCTCCTTCGACTTCTTCCTGCGCATCCGCGACACCTGGCGATCCTACATTGACACGACCAGCATTCTGCCGCAGAAGTTTTTCCGCAACATCGAGGAAAACCACTACCGCAAAAAGGAAACTGTGGATTTCGACCATGTGCGGGACGTAGCCGAGGTGGAAAAGCACGGCAAAGACAAGGAAAACGTGAAGCGCGGCACCTACAAAGTCCCCGACAACGTGCAGGACCTGGTGAGTGCCTTCTACTACCTGCGCACGCTCAACTACGACCAGCGCCGCCTGGGCGAAGTCATCCGGGTGCAGGGCTTCTTCGACGACCAGGTGTTTGCCATGGAAGTGGTGTACCGGGGCCGCGAAACCGTGGAAACTAAGGCCGGTACCATCCGGGCCATCAAGCTGGTGCCCAAGATGCCTGGCAACAAGCTGTTCAAAGGTGAAAACGCCGTGTCGGTGTACCTCTCCGACGACCGCAACAAGGTGCCGGTGCTCATTCAGGCCGAGCTGATGCTGGGGGCCGTGAAAGTGGATATGTACAAATACAAAGGCCTCAAAGGCCGGCTCAACCTGGTGGCCCGCAATCAATAAAAGCCCGTGGCGGCTCCCTTCCGGGGAGCCGCTTTGCGTTTTAGCGCGGGTTAACGAAAACGTAACACGCCGAAGGTGCCGCCCGGCGGTACTTTTGCGGCAGCGTAGTCAGTTTCATCTTAAACGCCCCGCCCCGTGCAAGCACCCACCAACCCCAACGCCTACAAGATTCTCGTTGTCGATGATGACCCCGACATTGTGGAGCTGCTGGAGTACAACCTGCGCAAAGAAGGCTATACGGTGGCCTCGGCCCCGGATGGGCGCAAAGCACTGGAAGTAGCTCCCCAGTTCGGGCCCGACATCATCGTGCTGGATGTGATGATGCCCCACCTCGACGGCATTGCCACCTGCCGGCAGCTGCGCGAACAGCCCAAATTCAAAGACACCTATATCATCTTCCTGACGGCCCGCGCCGAGGAGTTTTCCGAAGTTGCGGCCTTTGAGGCCGGCGCCGACGACTTCATTGCCAAGCCCATCAAGCCGCGCGCCCTGCTCAGCCGCCTCGGGGCCTTCGTGCGCCGCGACCGGGACCCGCAGAGCACCCAGGACACCATTGAAATCAACGGCCTGAAGATTGACCGGACTGCGTTTTCGGTGTACCAGGAAGGCCGCAAAATCACGCTGCCCAAGAAAGAATTTGAGTTGCTGGCATTCTTGGCCGCCACGCCCCACAAGGTGTTCGGGCGCGAGGAGCTGCTGCAGAACATCTGGGGCAACGACGTCTTCGTGCTGGCCCGCACCGTGGACGTGCACGTGCGCAAGGTGCGCGAGAAAGTCGGCGAGCATCACATCCAGACCATCAAAGGCGTCGGCTACAAGTTCAACACGGATAATTAAGCCGGAGCACCCCTGGAACGTCATGCTGAGCTTGCCGAAGCATCTCTCCCGCAACAGTAATCAAGTTACTTTGGCGGGAGAGATGCTTCGGCAAGCTCAGCATGACGTTTTTTTACTTTTCACCAATGAGACTCAACATTTCCTCCCGCACCATTGCCATTCTACTCTCGTTGCTGGTGGCGGGTGTGCTCACTACGCTGGCCTGGGTGGGCCCCACCATGTCGATGCAGGATGGGGTGCTGGCGGCGGGCATTACGGTGGCGGCGTGCTTTCTGCTGTTGTATCTGATGTTTGAGGCCCTGATTTTCCGGGAAATCAACAACATTTACGCCGGGCTGGAGCACATCAAGCGCAAGGAGCTGCGGCGCATGTCCAGCAAGTTCCTGTTCCGGCCGGAGCCGCTCAAACGCATGCGCGACGAGATTCTGGACATGGCCCAGCGCAAGCAGCAGGAAATCGACGAGCTGAAGCGCCTGCAGGCCCTGCGCCGCGAGTTTCTGGCCGATGTGTCGCACGAGCTCAAAACGCCCATTTTTGCCGCCCAGGGCTTCCTGCACACCGTCCTCGACGACGACGATGTGGACGATTTCACCCGCCAGAAGTTTCTGCGCAAAGCCGCCAACAGCCTCGACGCGCTGGATGCGCTGGTGCAGGACCTGGTCACCATCTCGCAGCTGGAAAAGGGCGTGGTGCGCATGCGCCGCCAGGGCTTCGATATTGTGGTGCTGGTGCACGAGATATTCGAGCAGCTGGAGCGCAAGGCGGCGCTGCGACAGGTGAAGCTGGAGCTGTTTCCGCCCGAGCTGCCGGCCGGCGGCCTGCGGGTGCTGGCCGACCGCAACCGCATCCGGCAGGTGCTCATCAACCTCATCGATAACGCCATCAAGTATGGCCGCGAAAACGGCCACGTGGTGGTGAGCCTGGTGGAAAGCGGCAAGGGCGTGAGTGTGCGCGTGCGCGACGACGGCGCGGGCATCCCGAAGCAGCACCTCAACCGCATCTTCGAGCGGTTCTACCGCATCGACAAGAGCCGCTCGCGCGACTCCGGCGGCTCGGGCCTGGGGCTGGCCATCAGCAAGCACATCGTGGAAGCCCACCGCTCCGCCATCCGGGTACGCAGCGAAATCGGGCAGGGCACCACCCTGGAGTTCAAGCTGCCCAAGCCCAAAAACCCGGCCCCGCCGGCCCACCACGTCCTGTCCCGGCCCGACGGCGAGGCGTAGCCGCTGCGGTCGGGGGCGTCTGGCCTGCGGGCTTTTGCCAAACGGGTTGGAGCGGGGTTTCGTACCTTTGCGGCCGCCTTATGAAGCTACCCGATTTCCAAGACCTGATTCTGTTCGAAGACGACGACTACATCGTCATCAACAAGCCCCCATTCCTGGCCACGCTCGACGAGCGGTTTGGCGGCGCGCCCAACATCCTGCGCCTCGCCCGTGAGCAATACGACGACGTGCAGGCCTGCCACCGCCTCGACAAGGAAACCAGCGGCTCGCTGGCCTTGGCCAAAAACCCCGCCGCCTACCGCCACCTGGCCATGCAGTTCGAGGACCGCAAGGTGAAGAAGGTGTACCACGCCGCCGCCTGGGGCGTGCACGACTACGACGGCCTGCGCGTGGAGCGCAGCATCGAAACCACCACCAAGGGCAAGGCGCGGCTAGCCTACAAGGGCAAGCCGGCCGTGACGCTGGTGCGTACGCTGGAGGCTTTTGCCAAGCACACGCTGCTGGAATGCCAGCCCATCACGGGCCGCATGCACCAGATCCGGCTGCACCTGGCCTATTTGCAGGCTCCCATCATCGGCGACCAGATGTACGGCGGTGAGGACTTCTTTCTGTCGTCGCTCAAAAGGAAGTTCAACATGAAGGAAGGGCAGGAAGAACAGCCGTTCATTAAGCGCTTCGCCCTGCACGCCGCCAACCTCACGTTTGCCAAGCTCGACGGCGAATCCGTGACGGTAGAAGCTCCCTATCCCAAGGATTTCCGGGTGCTGGTCGAGACGCTGCGGCAGTATCAGTAAGCCAGATGATGAGGGGAATGGTGATGAGGCAACAGGGACCAAATGACCCGATTTACCTCATCACTATTCCCCTCATCACCTCATTACCCGTTCTATTTCAGGCACAAATAGTAACCGGGGCCTTGCAAATACCGTGAAAGGCGGTAACTTTGTGTCCGTTTTTCCCGGACCGTGTGCCGGTTTCTCCTCATTTCCAAACGCTTACCCTCCTCCCCAATGGATCATCTGAGCTTCAAGACGGTATCCGTCAACAAAGCCAACGCCGATAAGGCCTGGGTCGTGGTTGATGCCAGTGTTGCGCCGCTGGGCCGTCTGGCTAGCCAGATTGCCAACATGCTGCGTGGCAAGCACAAGACCTCGTTCACGCCAAACTCCGACTGTGGCGACAACGTTATTGTTCTGAACGCCGACAAGCTCTACGTTACGGGCAAGAAGCTGACCGACAAAATCTACATCACCCACTCGGGCTATCCCGGCGGCCAGAAGCGTATCAACCTGCGCGACAAGAAAGCCAAGGATTCGACCCGCGTGATTGAGCACGCCGTAAAAGGCATGCTGCAGGGCAACAAGCTCGGTGCCGAGCAGTTCCGCAACCTGTATGTGTACAAGGGCGACCAGCACCCACACGAAGCCCAGCAGCCGAAAGCTGTTGAACTGACTAACCTCTAAGCCGATTTCGGCGTCTTTTTTCTTTAATCCTCCACTTAATGGAAATCTCCAATACCTCTGGTAGAAGAAAAACCTCGGTGGCCCGCATCTACATGCAGGCCGGGCAAGGGAATATCACTATCAACGGCCGGGACATCAAGGCTTACTTCAGCAATGAGCTCCTGGAAAACATCGTGAACCAGCCTTTGGCTACTGTCGAGCAAGTCGGCCAGTACGACATCAAGGTGAACGTGAGCGGTGGTGGCATTTCGGCCCAGGCTGAAGCCATCCGTCTGGCCATCTCGAAAGCCCTTGTTGGCGACAACGAAGAAGTTCGTCCCGCCCTCAAGAAAGAAGGCTTCCTGACCCGTGACCCGCGCATGGTGGAACGCAAGAAATTCGGCAAGCGCAAAGCGCGTCGCTCGTTCCAGTTCTCGAAACGCTAATCCCAGAGGAAACATATCATGGCTCAGTCCACCACCTATAAAGAGCTGCTCGACGCGGGGTCCCACTTTGGTCACCTTACGCGCAAGTGGGATCCGAAAATGGCGCCGTACATCTTCATGGAGAAGAACGGCATCCATATCATTGACCTGAACAAGACGCTGGTTTCGCTCGACCAGGCTGCTGCGGCCATCCGCAACATCGCCAAGAGCGGCCGCAAAATCATGTTCGTGGCCACCAAGAAGCAGGCGCAGGAAATCGTAACGGAAGAGGCTACCCGCCTGAAGATGCCGTTCGTGACCGACCGTTGGTTGGGCGGTATGCTCACCAACTTCGCCACGGTGCGCAAGTCGCTGAAGAAAATGAGCACCATCGACAAGATGGTGAAGGAAAATACGGCTTACGCGGCACTGGCCAAGCGTGAGAAACTGATGATGTCGCGCGAGCGGGAGAAGCTGGAGCGTGTACTCGGTGGCGTTGCCGACCTGAGCCGCCTGCCCGCTGCCCTGTTCGTGATTGACGTGAAGCGTGAGCACATTGCCGTGAAAGAAGCCCAGAAATTGGGTATTCCGGTATTCGCTATGTGCGACACCAACTCCAACCCCGAGCTGGTTCAGTTCCCGATTCCTGCCAACGACGATGCCTCGAAGTCTATCCAGCTCATCGTGAGCGTGATGGGCAAGGCTATCGAAGACGGCCTGTCGGAGCGCAAAGTCGACAAAGAAGATGCCGACAAGAAGCAGGCTGAAGACGAAGGCATCCAGGAGAAGCAGAACGCCGACGAATAGTCGTTTCAGCAGTGAGAACTGAGAAGTTAGAAGTCGGAAATGGCAGGAGTTGATTTACTTCTCTGTTTCCACTTCTAGCTTCTTCTTGCTTTTATACTGACTCGGTTCTCAATCTAACATCTAAGCTCTTACCCCTAAGTTCTAAACCAATGGCAGCAATTACCGCCGCAGACGTGAACAAGCTCCGCACCATGACCGGTGCGGGCATGATGGATTGCAAAAAAGCTCTGACCGAAGCCGATGGCGACTTCGAGGCCGCGCGCGACCTTCTTCGCAAGCAGGGCCAGAAGATTGCTGACAAGCGGGCCGAAAACGAAACGTCGGAAGGCTTTGTAACGGTAGTCGTAAGCGAAGACGGCACTACCGGCAAGCTGGTGGCCCTGGCCTGCGAAACGGAGTCGGTAGCCAAAGTGGCTAACTTCCGCGAGCTGGTGCAGCGCATCCTCGATGCCGCTGTGCGCATCAACGCTACCTCGAAAGAGGAAGTGCTGGCCGCCAAGGAAGAGGATGGCCTGACCATTCAGGAGCACATCACCGACCTGATGGGCAAAATCGGCGAGAAGCTGGACCTGACCTACGCCACGCTGACGGCAGAGAAAGTAGCGTCCTACATCCACTCCGACAACAAGAAAGGCGTACTCGTGGGCCTGAAGAATGTGGGTGGCGCTGATACCACCACCGTGGGCCGCGACATTGCCATGCAGATCGTAGCCATGAAGCCCGTAGCCGTTGACAAAGACGGTGTGGACTCGGCCGTTGCAGAGCGCGAAATCGAAATCGGCAAAGAGCAGGCGCGTGCCGAAGGCAAGCCCGAGGCTATGCTGGAGAAAATCGCTCAGGGCAAGCTGAACAAGTTCTTCAAGGAGAACACCCTGCTCAACCAGGAGTTCGTGAAAGACAGCTCGATGACCATTGCCCAGCTGCTCGACAAAACGTCGAAAGGCATGACGGTAACGGACTTCAAGCGTGTTGCTATCGGTGCCTAAGCTATCCGCTTAGCTGCTTTGAAAAAGCCCCGCCGGCATTGTGCCGGCGGGGCTTTTTTTGTTGCTTGCACGCTATGAATGAAATCAGAAAGCGTGCTTACCGCTATTTACTCTATCACGGCTTGCAAACAATTCGGAAGCCTTTTTATGGGGGAGCACCGGCTAGTAAATTAACTGAAGAGCAATGCAGACGGTTCGTCAACTACGCCGGCCCAGTTGGCTACCTGTTACACAATCTAGCTTTGCTGAGCGCGGAGGACTTTGATAAGTTCAATGAAGAATACTTTTGGCAAGGGTTCGAAAGTTTCAGCCAACTATACCCTGAAATAGATGTAACCCATTTTCGGAGAGTTTTTGAGTCGCAATTACTCAGTTTCAGTTAAAACCTATCCTAGCCTTCTACCGACTAATTGATGTTCGTTGACTTCTCCGAGTCGCCCCACCAATTAGGTTCTTAGCCAGCACGGCTAGCAGTATCAACACCAGCAGCCCAATCAGGACGCGGGGCCAGTTAATCTTTTTCATAGTACGATTTAGGGGCGGGGGGACTGTTTGGTGAAGGCTTGCACCCGCGCTACGGCATTGCGGCGCACGTTCAGGTAGAACAGGCCGTAGTCGGCGAGGTGGAAGGAGTGGCGCAACTCGGGGCGGCCGGGCAGCAGGAAGCGGGGGTAGCCGCTGGCTTTGGGCGGGTGCACCCACAGTACGCCGTTGTGCACTTTGGCATCGGTGAGTATGGTGTCAATCCGGTCGAAGCTGGCCGGGACGCTGCCGCGGTTGAGGACGGCGGGGCCCGTGACGGTGTCTGTCTTCCAGGTAAGCGGGTTCGTGACGACGGCGCCATGGTAGGGCGGGTAGTCGTAGCCCCATTCGGCGGTGTTCCAGCTCATGTAGCAGCCAGTCTGCAAGGAATCCTGGCAGGGACGCAGCACCTTGTACCGTTCGGGGCGCACCTCGAAGCCCACCAGGTAGGCCGCAACCAGCTGGCGGCGCAGCGCAGGATCGTCGTCAAAAAACTCCTGTAGCAGACGGCGGGCATGATACGCGCCTTGGCTGTGCCCAGCTAGGATGATGGGCCGGCCCTGGTTGTAGTGGGCCAGGTAGTAGCGGAATGAAGCCTTCACGTCCTGATACGCCAGCTCCAGCGCCTGGGAACTGTTGGCGGTGCTGTCGAAGAAGGCGTAGAGGGTGGCCTGCCGGTAGTGTGGCGCGTAGATGCGGCCGGCCGCGTTGAACACCGAGGCCTGCTTCATGATGCTGAGCTTGTCGGTGAACTGATTCAGGCTGGCATCGGCCGGGTCGGCATTCCAGCCTTTGGGCAGAATGAGGGTGGTGAGGTGCAGGAAGAATACGTCGGCCGGCGCGGTGGCTTGCTGGTCGCGCAGGGTGGTGTGGAGCGGCACGGCATCGGCCGAGTCGCGGGTGGTAGGCAGGGCGGCCCAGTTGGAAGCCAGCGCGTAGTCGGGCACGGGAGGCTCGTTGGCGGCCGTGAATTCGTGACGGGGTTTGATGAGCTTGATGCAGGAGCCGAGCAGCAGCGGCAGCAGCCACACGCTCAGGCGCCGAAGCCACCCCACCTGGCAAAAGGATATCCGGAAAACCATAGAGAGCACCTGTCAAACAAAAATGCGCGCCGCCGGGCCACGGCAGCGCGCATCCGGCAGGCGGGCGCAAAGGTACGGCACCTTAGTCTGTGAACGTGTTTTCGAGCAGCTTTTCCTGCCGCAGGTAGATGATTCTGAAGTTCTTGTCGAGGCGCACCCGTACCTGGGCAGCGGTTTGCTGGTGCTTCTGCATCGATTGCCGGAACGCCTTGCTCCGTTCCCGGTAGGTTACCACGCGGGAGCCGTCGCTGACGGCGGGGCTCACCTGCAGGCTGCCGGGCTCAATCTGGGTTTCGGCTTCCGTGAACTCTGGAAAATGCGTGCGGTTCAGCTCGGCTTCAATGGCCGCGGGCGTAGTGCCGGAAAGCGTGTAGAACCGCTCGACGCCGGGTGCGAAGTGCTGCGCGGCACTGAAAGGCGCGGCCTGCAGGTCGGCATAATACGATTCCAGCACCTGCTGGGCCCGGGTTGTGGCGGCATTGTCGGACAAGGCCGGGGTAGTTTCAGCGGGAGCCTCGGCTGGGGCAGTTTCGGCCGTGTCGGGGGCCGCAGCGGGCGGCAGGGCCGGCGCTACCCGCACGGTTTCGGGCACGGCCACCGGGGCCAGCTCAATCTGCTCGGCCTGCGGGCCTTCCTCGGGTGTGACGGCCAGCGAGTCGGCGGCGGTGCGCGAGGTGCTCGTCAGACGCTCCGACTGCTGGTTGCCCAGCGTCAGATAGGCCACCAGAGCCAGCAGCGCCAGGATACCGCCCACGATGAGGATGGTGCTGAGCGGGCTTTTTTGCGGGGCCGTGTAGGGCATGTCCTCCACATCTTCTACCTGCTCCTGCTCGTCGGGCGCAGCAGCCGTGTACTGGGTAGCAGCCGGCACCGAAGGCGAGGCTTCGGGCCGACCCGCCGCGATGGGCCGGCTCAGCGGCTCAGCCGGCGACGCGGGCATGGGAACCATGGGAGCTACGGGCTCCGGGGCCGCATGATGCGTAATCGGGGGCAGCAGCGGCTCCGTTACCGGCGACACGGTGGTGGGCTCGAACAGTGCCGGGGTAGGCGCAACAGGCGGCAGCGAGGCCCCGGGAGTAGCGGAGGCCGCGTCAGTGGCCAGCAGCTTTTCTTTCAGGGTCTTGAATTCCTGGGGCGTGATGATGCCGCTGTCCAGCCATTCTTTCAGCTGCCGCAGCGTTTCAAACGTCGATGAGTCTTTTTCCATGAGGGGAGAGCAGGCAGGAATTGAGTTGCGGCGGCCGGCGTGGAGTGCCTTCTACGGGCCGGCCGCCCGTGCCGCTGGAAATAGCGACACGGGCGGCCGGGACTGGACGAAATGCCTACTTCTTGTCGAGAGTGGAAAGCCGGTCGCGGCGGCGCTGCAGCTTGACTTTGCGCAGTTCCAGCTGCTGGGCATTTACTACCAGCTGGGCCGAATCCTGGCTAGATTTGAGCTTGTTCTCGATGTTCTGCTTTTTGAGCGACTCGATTTTATCGAGGTTGTTCTGGGTGTTGTTGCTCAGGCTGACGCGCTCCTTCTCAAGGCGCTCCTTTTCCTTCTCGGTTTCGCGCAGCTCTTTCTCGGCGGCGGCCAGCTGCTCGCGGTAGGCTTTCAGGCGGGCGGCGCTGGCAAAATTGGTGACGATATTGCGCAGCGCGGCGTACTCGCTGGGCGTCTTGTCGGCGTCGAAATACGTGTCGGCGTTGAAAGCGGCGAAAACCGCCAACTCGGTGGTGGTATCGGAAGGCGCCGTTACTATACCGTACAGGTCAATGAGCTTGCCCGAGATGCTGGACGCTGGCACCTGCTTGGCCACCAGAATATCGCGCTTGCCTACGCCAAACGTACCGTTGCCCTTCACCTTGATGTTGTAGGTGTCCTTCAGCCAAGCCTGCCAGAAGTCGCGCGTCCATTCGGGCGTGCCGTCAATCTGCACTTTCAGCGCCGAACGCTCGCGCTTTTCGTGGTTGACGGAGCTTTGGCGCACTTCGTAGAGTTGGGCCGAAGCGGCGGGGCCAGCCAGCAGCGAGGCCAGCAGCAGCAGAAATGCGAGGGTGTTTTTCATATCGGAAGCGAAATACGCAGAGCGGAAGAAGGAGTTGGCCGGGATTTCGCTCAACTACAGGTCGTGCCGGTCGAAGGCCGCCTGCAGGTCGGTGCGCATACCGGTGAAGCGGGCCAGCGCCGCTTGCAGAAATTCGCTGTCGAGCAGGGCCCGCACGTCGTCGTCGCTGGTCACATCCAGCTCGCTCACTTTGTAGGTCTGCTCGAACGGACCTTTTTCCAGCTTGATCAGGTACTTGCCGTTCCAGGAGAAAAGCGTGATTTTGGCCTCTGGGTGCGGAATATCGGCGAGCTGGCGCATGGCGGGGAGAAAAGAAATTTGCAGGGGCGAAGATAAGGTAACTGAGGTGATAAGGTAATGAGGTGACAGGTGACAGGTGACAGGTGACAGGTGACAAAGGAAGAACGTCATTCCGAGTGAAGCGAGGAATCTCGCCAGTGTGGTAAATGATTCTACCACGCTGGCGAGATTCCTCGCTTCACTCGGAATGACGTTCTATGGCCTTCGCCTTACCTCATCCCCTCATCACTCCATCACCTCATCACCCCAGCACAATCACATACAGCGATACACAGGAAACCACCACCCACAGCAGCACCCCCAGCACAAACGGGCGCGGCCCCACCGCCCGCACGGCTTTCAGCGACAGGCCGGCGCCGATGAAAAACAGCGTGATGGTAAGGCCAATATGCGCTGCCCGCACCAGCCAGGGCCCTACTTGGTGCGTGGCCGGCAGGTAGGTATTGAGCAGCATGGCCCCGATGAAGCCCAGGATAAACCACGGGATTTTCACCTGCACGTCTTTCTGCCGAAACACCAGGGCCGTGCCCAGCGCCACCGGAATAATCCAGAGGGCGCGGGCCAGCTTGATGGTGGTGGCCACGCCCAGCGCCTCGGGCCCGTAGGCCGCCGCCGCCCCCACCACCGACGACGTATCGTGGATGGCAATGGCGCACCAGAGGCCAAACTGCTGCTGCGTGAGGGCCAGCGCGTGCCCAATGGGCGGAAACGCAAACAGCGCAATGGCATTGAGCACGAACACCGTAGCCAGCGCCACCGACATTTCCTCTTCCTTCGCCCGCAGCACCGGCCCGACGGCCGCAATGGCGCTGCCGCCGCAGATGGCGGTGCCGCAGGAAATCAGGTGCGTGACGTGGCGGCCCAGCTTCAGCCAGCGGCCGGCCACGTAGCCCAATACCAGTGTGCCCGCAATGGAAGCCACCGTGAACAGGATGCCCTGCCGCCCGGCCTGCACCGCCGCGTGGGCGTTCATGCCAAAGCCCAGCCCGATAACCGAGAACTGCAGCAGCTTGGCGGTGTACTTTTTGGTGAAGGCCGGAAACGGGTTGCCCACCGTCTGGGCCAGCACCAGACCCAGCGCCAGCGCCACCGGCGGCGAAACCCAGGGCGTGAGGCACAGCACCAGCACCGCCCCAAACAAGGCGCGCGGCAGCCAGGCCGGGCGGGGCGCGGCAGCAGTAAAGGTAGAGTTAGGGGCAGCAGATAAGGTGGGAGCAGGCATGATTCGGGGCGGAAATCCTGCCCAAAAATACGCAGCCCTCTCCCCTGCCGATAATCTCAAATAGTTATCAGGTATTACCTGAGGTTATACTGTTGGCGTACGTAGCGCAGGAAACGCTCGGCGGCGCGCGTGAGCGGCTGGCCCTGTACCCACAACGCCTCAAACTGCCGGGGCAGACGCAAACCTGCCACCGGCACCTCTTCCAGCAGCCCCGCCGCCAGCTCCCGCGTCAGGGCCCGCCGCGACACGAAGCCCAAGGCTTCGGGCGCGGCTTCGAGGTAGGTTTTGATGGCCTCGGTGTTGTCGAAATAGAAGGCCACGCGCAAAGCAGCCAGCTTGATTTTCTGCTCCCGCAGCGCAAATTCCAGCACTTCGAGCGTGCCGGAGCCCCGCTCGCGCAGCACCAGCGGGTGGGCCAGCGCCTCTGCCAGCGGCATGGGCACGGCGGGCGGGCCAGCGGGCGTGGCGTGGCGCACCGCCACCAGCTCATCGGCCAGTAGGGGCTCGTAGTGCAGGTCGCGGCTTTTGGTGCGGCCTTCCACGAAGCCGAGGTCGAGCTGGCCGCTGAGGATGGCCTCGGCAATCTGTTCGGAATTGCCGTTGAGCAGCGTCAATTCCATTTGCGGGTAGCGCTGCTGGAAGCCGGGCAGCAGGGCGGGCAGCTCGTATTGGGCCAACGTGGTGCTGGCGCCTAGGCGCAGGCGGCCGGCCGCTTCGCCGTGCAGGTCCTGCAGCTGGGTGGTGAGTTGCTCGTGCAGCAGCTCCACGGCATCGGCGTGCAGCAGCAGCAGCTGGCCGGCCTCGGTGAGGCTGATGCGGCTGCCGCGCCGCTCAAACAGGCGCTGCCCGTAGCTCCGCTCCAGCTCCCGGATGTGCTTGGTGATGGCCGGCTGGCTGATGTACAGCTCCTGGGCGGCTTTGGTGAAGCTCAGGTGCCGGGCCACGGCCTGGAAAACACGAAGGCGAAAATCGGGCATAACTGTAGCAGAGGCTGTAGCTTGCGGCGCCGCCCGCTTGCACGGGGCCTGTCGGTTTATCGGCGGCTCACGGCGCAAGCTAAAGCTTACGCTACATTCTCCTCCTATGAAATTCCCCTTCCTGACCACGCTGGCGCTGCTGCCGCTGGCCGCTGCGGCCCAACAAACCACCTACACGCCCGAGCTGCTCATGAAGCTGGGCCGCCTGGGCGAAATGCAGGTGTCGCCGGACCAAAAGACGGTGGCCTACACCGTCACCCGCTACAACCTCAGCGAAAACAAAGGCAACACCGACATCTGGACGGTGCCCGTGGCCGGCGGCCCGGCCCGGCAGCTCACGACCACGCCCGGCTCGGAAAACACCCTCAACTGGCGGCCCGACGGCAAGCTGACCTTTATTTCGGGGGAAAGCGGCTCCGACCAGCTCTACATGATGAACGCCGACGGCAGCGGCAAGCAGTTGCTGAGCGAGTTCAAGGACGAGGGCCTGGCCAACCTGAAATACGCGCCCAGCGGCAAGTTCATTTTGTACACCCAGGACGTGAAAACCGGCAAATCGGTGCAGGACTGGTATCCCGACCTGCCCAAGGCCGACGCCAAAATCATCGACGACCTCAACTACCGCCACTGGAACGTGTGGGACGACTACAAAGCCTCGCACGTGTTTTTCCAGCCCATCGGGGATGATGGCAAGCCCACCGGCTACGGCAAGGACGTCATGGCCGGCGAGAAGTTTGATGCGCCGCTGCAGCCGCTGGGTGGCTCCGAGCAGCTGGCTTTTTCGCCCGACGGCTACCGGCTGGCCTACACCTCGCGCAAGCTCACGGGCAAGGCCGAGGCCGAAAGCACTAACTCCGACATCTACCTCTACGACGTGCGCTCAAGCCAGACCCGGAACCTGAGCGAGGGCCTGGGCGGCTACGACACCGAGCCGGTTTTCTCGCCCGACGGCAGCAAAGTAGCCTGGCTGAGCATGGCCACGCCCGGCTTCGAGTCGGACCGCAACGGCATCGTGGTGTATGACTTCAAAACCCAAAAGCGCGAGGACGTAACCAAGGGTTCGGAGCAGACGGCCGCCAACGTGCGCTGGAGCCCCGATGGCAAGACGCTGTACTTCGTGAGCCCGCTGGCGGGCACCGAGCAGCTGTTTGCGGTGCCCGCTAAGGGCGGCAAGGTGCAGCAGCTCACCCGCGGCGCCTTCAACTACAACGGCTTTGAGCTGGCCGGGCCCGGTGTGGCCGTCGTCAACAAAACCACCCAGGCCACGCCTGCCGACTTGGTGCGCGTGGACCTGAAAACCGGCCGCGAAACGCCTCTGACGCAAATCAACCAGCAGGAGCTGGCCGGCGTTAAAACGGGCCGCACCGAGGCCCGCATGGTGCCCACCACCGATGGCAAGCAGATGCAGGTGTACGTCATCTACCCGCCTGATTTCGACCCGGCCAAGAAGTACCCCACGCTACTTTACTGCCAGGGTGGCCCGCAGAGCCCCATTACGCAGAGCTTCTCCTACCGCTGGAATTTCCAGCTGCTGGCCGCCAACGGCTACATCGTGGTGGCCCCCAACCGGCGCGGCCTGCCTGGCTTCGGCACCGAGTGGAACAACAGCATCAGCGGCGACTGGGGCGGCCAGCCGATTCGGGACTATCTGTCGGCTATTGACGCCGTGAGCCAGGAGCCCTACGTGGACAAGGACCGGCGCGGCTGTGTGGGCGCCAGCTACGGCGGCTATTCGGTGTATTTCCTGGCCGGCAAGCATGAGGGCCGATTCAAGACGTTCATTGCCCACGCCGGCCTCTACAACCTAGCCAGCTGGTACCCGAGCACCGAGGAAATGTTCTTCGCCAAGCAAGACATCGGGGCGGCGCCCTGGGACGCTACGCTGCACAAAAGCTACACCGACTTCAACCCCCAGCTGTTCGCCAAAAATTGGGATACGCCCATCCTGGTGATTCACGGCGGCAAGGACTTCCGGGTGCCAGAGGGCCAAGGTATGGAAGCCTTCGGCACGGCCCAGCTACGCGGCATCCCGAGCCGGTTTCTGTATTTCCCCAACGAGGGCCACTGGATCAGCAAGCCCCAGAACGCGGTGCTCTGGAACCGGGTGTTCTTTGAGTGGCTGGGCCGCACGCTCAAGCCGGACGTGGCGAAGTAGCCAGTCCGTATTACCCTACAGCCCCGCTCAACCATTGTTGGGCGGGGCTTTTTCGTGTAGCTTTCCTCTTTCACGCTACATTCTGCCATGAACCACTTCCGCCATACTACGCTGCGCCTGCTGCTGGCCGGCCTCGCCCTCGCGGCCCCGCTGGCCAGCCACGCCCAGAAAAAACCCGCCAAAGCCATTAAAACCGCCAAAGCCGGCAGCGGCCTTGATGCCATTAAGGAAGCTGATATCAAGCGCGACCTGTTTGCGCTGGCCGACGACAAGTACCGCGGCCGGGAAGGCGGCACCCTCGACGAGCTGCGCGCCTCCGCCTGGCTGGCCGAGCAGATCCGCACCACCGGCATGGAGCCCGCCGGCGACGACGGCACCTACTTTCAGTGGTTCAATCTGCAGCGCACGCGCCTCACCAAAGCCAGCACGCTCCGCATCGGCACGCGGCAGCTCAAGCCCAACCACGACGCCATGGTGGTGGCGCCCACTAATGCCAGCGTGAACGCGCCGCTGGTGTTCGTGGGGTTGGGTACGCCGGCCGAGCTGGCCAAAGTGGACCTGAAAGGCAAGGCCGTGGCGCTCCAGGTTTCGGGCACGCCCACCGACGGCATCAGCTACCGGCGCTACCTGTTCGGGAAGCTGCGCGACCAGGCCGCCGAGCTGTTCAAGGCCGGCGCCGTGGCCGTGGTGTTTGTCTCGGATGACAAGGCGCAAGCCATTTATGAGCACTGGAGCCACATTTACGAGCGGGGCCGCTACGGCCTGCCCGGCGACGCCAACACGGCCGTGGTGAACCAGCCGCCGGTAGTGTGGCTGCCCGCCGATGCTCTGAGTTGGGCCAAGCAGGCCGGCCAGCAGTTCAGCGCCGAGCTGAAGGTGGAGAGCTTCGCGTATCCTTCGGTGAACATCGTGGCCCGAATGCCCGGCACCGACCCGCAGCTCAAAAACGAGTACGTGCTCTTCAGCACTCATCAGGACCACGACGGCGCCCGCGCCCCCGTGGCCGGCGACTCCATCTACAACGGCGCCGACGACAACGCCACCGGCTGCGCCGCGCTGCTGGCCATCATGCGGGCCTATAAGCAGCAGCCCGCCCGCCGCTCGGCGCTGTTTGTGTTTCACGGGGCCGAGGAACGCGGCCTGCTGGGCTCGCGCTATTTCTCCGACAAACCTACCGTGCCGAAAGAGTCCATCGTAGCGGTGCTGAACGCCGAAATGATGGGCCGCAACGCCGCCGACTCTGCGGCCCTGCTGGGCTCCATCCCACCCCATCTGAATTCGTCGGACCTAGTGAAAACGGCGCTGGAAGCCAATCAAGAAGGCCCGAAGTTCAAGCTGGACACCGAATGGGACAAGGCCACGCACCCCGAAGGCTGGTACTTCCGCTCCGACCACCTGCCCTACGCCCGCCTGGGAATCCCGGCCATCATGTACACCTCCCTGCTCCACGCCGACTACCACACGCCCAAAGACGAAGCCAGCCGCATCGACTACGGCAAGCTGCTGCGCATGACGCAGTGGATGTACCACACCGGCTGGGCCGTATCCAACCGCACCGCGCCCCCGGCCCGTGAGCCGGGCTTCAAGCTGGAGCGGTAGCACCCACAGCCTTGCCGGCAGTAGCGCGAACTTTGTAGTTCGCGTCCCCACGCCATCACAACGATACTGTCCTATAATGCCACGAACGGCGCGGGGGCGCGAACTACAAAGTTCGCGCTACTGCCGCCGTTCCAAACCATACTGTCCCACAGTACCTTGAACGGCGCAGTGGCGAGAACTTTATAGTTCTCGCCACTGCGCCGTTCACTATTTAGATATTTTCCAATCAGCTATTTAAATATATTCTAAACAGCCTTACCTTTGCGGCAGAATTCGGCCAACTTCTGGCTGATAACCCTGCTGCATATGCGTCGTTCTTCCCTGCTCCTTTCTTCTCTGCTGCTCGCTGGTGGCGCTATTGCCACTCCGGTGGCCGCCGTAGCCAGTCCGCTTCACCTCCGCCACGACGAGCCCGGCAAGGGCGCCACGCTCACCGGCACCGTGCTCGACCCGACCGGCAAAGCCGTGGAAGGCGTGCTGGTAGCCGTTGGGGAGCGCACGGCCGTGACGGACGCGCGCGGCGGGTTTCGCCTCTATGGGCTGCCCGTGGGCGAAGCCACTGTGACGGTGAGCGGCCTAAGCATCCGGCCCATCAGCCAGACCGTAACGCTGCAGAGCGGGCAGCCGCTGGCGCTCAAGCTCACGATTGAAGAGGCCGTGCAGCAGCTGGCCGGCGTGACGGTGGCGGCCAAGAGCCTGCGCTTTGCGCCCGAAGTGGATGGCAACACCATCACGGCGGGCAAGAAAAACGAGGTGATTGAGCTGGACAAGCTCGACGCCAACCTGGTGGTGAACAGCGCCCGCCAGGTATTTGCTAAGGTGCCCGGCGTGACCGTGTGGGAAAGCGACGGCTCGGGCCAGCAGATCAACGTGGCTACCCGTGGCCTCTCGCCCAACCGCAGCTGGGAGTTCAACACCCGCCAGAACGGCATGGACATCAGCTCCGACCCCATGGGCTACCCGGAGGCCTACTACAACCCGCCGCTGGAAGCCGTGGAGCGCATCCAGATTGTGCGCGGCGGCGGCTCTTTGCAGTACGGCCCGCAGTTTGGCGGCCTGCTGAACTACGAGCTGAAGCGCGGCCCCAAAGACAAAAAGATTCAGTTTGAAACCAGCAACAGCGTGGGCAACAACGGCCTGCTGGGCACCTACAACTCGCTGGGCGGCACCGTGGGCAAGGTGAGCTACTTCGGCTACTACCAGCAGCGCGTGGGCGGCGGCTGGCGCGACAACTCGGAGTTCAACATCCGCAACTTCCACGGCAACGTGCAGTTTCAGGCCACCGACAAGCTGCGGCTGGGCGCCGAAATCAGCCACCTCGACTACGAGATTCAGCAGCCCGGCGGCCTGACCGACGAACAGTTCTACAACGGCGACGTGCGCAAAAGCAGCCGCGGCCGCAACTGGTTCAGCACGCCCTGGACCATCCCAGCCTTCACGGCCGACTACCAGTTTTCGGAGCGCACGCGTCTGAGCCTGAAAACCTTCGGGCTGCTGGGCGAGCGAAACTCCATCGGGCTGCCCAGCGGTGTGAGCGTGGCCCTGCCCGACGGCCCCAACCCCACCACCGGCCAGCTCGCCAACCGCCAGCTCGACCGGGACCGGTACCGCAACTTGGGCTCGGAGCTGCGCCTGCTCACCGACTACGACCTGCTGGGCCAGCAGCACACGCTGGCCGCCGGCCTGCGCGTAGCGGCCGCCAACCTGGGCCGCCGCCAGCAAGGCAAAGGCGACACCGGCTCCGACTTCAACCTCGACCTGCAGGCCGCCCGCTACGGCCGCGACCTGAGCTTCCGGACCCGCAACTACGCTGCCTTCGTGGAGAACATCTTCCGGGTGGGCTCGCGCCTGACCTTCACGCCGGGCGTGCGCCTGGAGGTGATTGACAACCAGGGCCGCGGCTACCTCAGCCTGAACGCCGACGGCTCCGAGAACCAGATCCGCCAGGACTCGCGCCGCAAGGTGCTGCTCTACGGCGCCGGCGCCGAGCTGCGCGCCACCGACCAGACCAACTTCTACGCCAACTATTCGCGCGCTTTCCGCCCCGTCACGTTCGGCGACCTGACGCCGCCGGCCACTTCCGACGTTATCGACCCGAACTTGCAGGACGCCCGTGGCTTCAATGCCGAGCTGGGCTACCGCGGCAGCTGGAAAAACATCCTCACCTTCGACGTGGACGGCTTCTGGCTGCGCTACGACGACCGGATTGGCACCATCCGCCGCTTTGTGCCGGGCAGCACCACCGCCACCCAGCAGTTCCGCACCAACATCGGCACCAGCGTGCACAAGGGCGTGGAAGCCTACGTGGAGCTGGATCTGGTGCACGCCCTCACCCAGAACTTCGACCTGCCGCACTTTGATGTGTTTGCATCTTCGTCCTTCGTGGATGCCCGCTACACCCAGCTGCGCACCGCCACGCTCAGCGGCAGCAACCTGCAGGAAGGCGACCTGAAAAACAACCGCGTGGAGTACGCGCCCAAGTACACGCACCGCTTCGGGGCCACGTTTGCCCACAAAGGCTTCTCCACGACGGCGCAGCTGACGCGCGTATCGGAGGTGTTCACGGATGCCACCAACACGGTGGAGCCCAACGCCGCCGCCACCACCGGCCGCGTGCCCGGCTACTCCGTCACCGACGTGTCGGCCACCTACCGCTTCGCCAAGCGCTTCACGGTGCGCGGCGGCCTCAACAACGTGTTCGACAAAAACTACTTCACGCGCCGCTCCGGCGGCTACCCCGGCCCCGGCCTGCTGCCCGCCGACGGCCGCACTTGGTTTGCCTCATTCGGCGTGAAGCTGTAACCGACATTTTTTCCATCTGCAAAAAACACCCGTCTGGCTTGTGCCGGACGGGTGTTTTTTTTGCGTTACAGCGCTTCTCAGGGAATTGAGTTAGCGAGGTAGAGACGCACTATTTTGCGTCTCGCCGTTGCCAGAGGTGCGCTAGCCGACGTGCGTTGCCGGACGTGCGCCAGTGGAGCAACATCAGCAACGACGAGACACAAAATATTGTGCCTCTACTGCTGCACCCGCCCGGTGGGCCGACGCCTTATGCCAGCACCTCTTCGGTCAGCTTGCTGATGTCGCCGCTGACTTTCTGGATGAACTCCAGCTGTTCGGCGAGCTGCGCGTCGGGGGCGGAGGCATCGGGGCGGCGCGTGGTGGGGTCGACGGGGGCGGCATCGGGGGTGGCGGCGGGTTCGGCGGGGTCGAGGCGGCGCAGGCTGCGGTGAAGGGCCTGCCGGGCCTGGCGCAAGGGCCGCAGCAGCACGCCGGGCTGCTCCGGGCGGGTGCTGCCGGCCAGCAGCCCCGACGTAATGGAGGCCACATTCGACGACAGAATATGGTTGAGCACCACAAACTCGTGCACTTCGGTGGGGCGGTGCTGCTTGCCACGCGGCTCCGACATCATGCGCTGAAACGCCGCCGCCAGGTTGGCCGAACTGACGTACACGTCTTTGCGGGCCAGCTTGTAGTCGAGCACGGCCACAGGCGAGCCCAGCAGGCTTTCCTGCAGCGTCTGGAGGTAGCGCAGGTTGGCGCGCAGCACGGCCCGCATGTAGTCCTGCAGCTGGTCACTTTCCCAACGCGGAAACAGCAGGTAGCTGGCCGCAAACGCCAGCAGGCAGCCCATTATGGTGTCGAGCACGCGCTCCTCCACCACCTGCAGGTAGCCCAAGCCCATGAAGTTGAACAGGATCAGTACGAAGGGCGTCATGAACGTGACGGCCACGATGTAGTTGCTGCGCGTGAAGCTGAACGAAATCAGCATAAACACGCCCAGCAGCGCCACCAGCACCATCCGGTCGTCAATCAGCCACAGCACCAGCCCGCCAATCACGCCGCCCAGCAGCGTGCCCAGCACGCGGTTGATGTTGCGCTTTTTGGTGAGGCTGAAGGCCGGCTTGAGCATGTAGGTGATGGTCATGATGATCCAGTAGCTGTGGTGGCCGGGCAGCAGCACCTTGGCCACCACGAAGCCCGCCAAGCAAGCCAGCATCATGCGCACGGCGTGCCGGAACACCCCGGAGCTGAGCGTGAGATGGTCGCGGAGCTGGGAAAGGCCGAACTGCTGGTGCCCCACGAATTTGCCAAACTCCAGCTCCCGCCCGGTAACGGTGGGCGCGGCCGGCGCCTTGGCATCGAAGTAGGCCAGGATGTCCTGCAGGCGCTGGGTGAGGTTGCGCAGGTTCACCAGAATCTTTTTGAGCACCAAAGTGTGGCCGGGCTGGGCGGGGTTTTCGAGGGCATCGATGCGGGCCTTGAGCTGCTCCAGGCCGGCCGTGAGGTTCACGCGGGCCGTGTGGCCGTGGTTGGCTTCAATAGCCAGCCCGATACTTTCCAGCTCAGTGGCCATCTGCTCTACCAGCCCGGCAATGGCGTCGAGCACGCCGGTGGCCTCGAAGCGGGCGTGCAGGGCCGCGTAGTCGAAATACGACACCGTGATGTGCTCGTAGAGGTCCACGGCATCCACGAAGGTGAGCACCAGCCGGCGTCCCGTACCGGTGGATTCCTTCACCATCTGGCGGGTTTTGAACAGCAGCTCACGCACAGCATCCTGCTTTTCGCTCACGGTCACCTGCTGGGCCATCAGGCGGCGGAAGTCGTCGTCGAGGCGGGTGCCGGTGCGGTAGAACTCGGCCTTGAGGCGCAGGAAGCCGGCAATGGCCTGCACACACTCACCCAGCGCCTGCTGGGCCGGGCGGTAGGGCCGGATCTGGTACCACAGCAAACTCACCAGCAGATACCACACGCCGCCGGCCGTCACCTGCAGGACATATTCCAGCAGTTGCGGCAGCGTCAGGCTGCGGTCCATCATCAGAATGACGAGCAGCAGTCCGGCCGAACCGACGGACGCGGCCCGGTTGCCATAGGCCAGAAACAGCGTGAACACAAAGCTCAGCACTCCGATTTCCAGCCCCTGCAGCCAGATGTAGGGTTGCAGCAGGCCCGTAAGCAAGGCCAGGCCCGGCAGCAGCAGAATGCCCGCTAGCATGCCATTGCGGCGGTGCACCACCGGCCCCGGCGAGTCGGTGATGCTGATGCAGAGCGCGCCCAGCGCCACTTCCACCCCCACGCCCAGCTGCCCCAGCCAGCCCAGCAGCGCGCCCGGCAGCAGCACGGCCAGCGTGATGCGCAGCGCATCGGAAAAATCCTGACCGAAGAAGAAGTAGCGGACTTTGCGGGCGTGGGCGTTCATGAGGAGGCGGAATCTGAGAGTATCGAGTATTTAGTAGTGAGTATGTAGCAGTTGAAAACGCTGCAGCACATTCGTTTGCTCAAACTACCACCAGCTGCTTACCAGCTACTCTATACTTCATACTTAATACTTCATACTGGACACTTAATACAGAATATCGTCGATGGGGGCCAGCTTGGGCGGCAGGTGGGTTTCGCCCAGCATTTCGCGCAGGTCGATTTCGATGGTCCGGCAAATGGCCGTCATCGGCACGTCGTTCATCTCGTTTTCAAACGGATTCTCGCTGCTGTGGCCCACCATCTCGATGATGTAGAACACCCACGACACCAGCACCGAAAACGGCACCGTCAGCCAGATATGGTCGGGGCCCATCTTCACAAACTCGCCGATAAGGCCCAGCGGCAGCAGCGCCGCAAAAATCCACACGAATACGAAGCTGTAGAAAGCATACTGGCGCGGAAACGGCGTATTCTTGATTCGCTCGCAGCCGCCCTGCAGGTTGTTGAACTGCTCGATGCTGGTCATCATGTTCACGTGCTGGAAGTCGTTGAGCAGGCCGCGTTCCTCGCGCAATATCCGCAGGTCGGCGGCTTGCTGGCGCAGCAGGTGCGCCGAGGGGTTCTGCTTGCGCTGCATGGCCCGGGCCTCGGTGGGGTCCAGAAACGGCGCCACCTGGCTTTCCCAAAGGTCGGGCTGGCGGCGCAGCTGCAGGCGCAGGGCGTTGGCCCAGGCAATCTGGCGGTACACGAGGCGGCGGTGGCGCAAGCTCAGCTCGGCGCGCGAGGCAGCCGGTGCGTCCACGCCCGGCGCATCCACCACCGACGTCACGTATTCCAGCACCTGAATCGACCAAGTGCGGCTGTAGTTTACGATGCCGCCCCACAGCTGCCGCCCCTCCCAGAAACGGTCGTAGGAGCCGTTGTTTTTGAAGCCGATGTAGAACGACACCGCAATGCCCAGCGTAGCCACCGGCTGCCACGGAATCGACAGCGAATGGAAGCCCACCGGCCCGTAGATCAGGCAGATCAGCAGCGAATACAGCGTGAACACCAGCAGCCCCTTCCAGGAAAACTTCCAGATGACGCGCCAGCGCAGATTATTACGAACGTACATGAAAGAGTAACTGAGTAGTTGAGTAACTGAGTAGAGAGTAGCGGGGAATTGAGTGACTGAGTGGAGCAGGCATTCTGCCTTCCGAAGACTTTACTCATTTACTCAACTACCCGGCTACTCTACTTCAATGCCCATGAGCTGCATGAGCTGGCTGGCGTTGAAGGCCTGGCAGGCGCCGGGCGTGAGGTGGTAGTCGAAGTGGATTTCGCCCTCGCTGAACGTGCTATTGAAGCTGAAGTTGCGCACCTGCCCGGGCCACTCGCTTTCCAGCGCGGCCAGCTCCAGGTCGTGGGTGCTGATAAGGCCGGCGGCGCGGCGCTGGTGCAGCTGCCGCAGCAGCGCCCGCGCCCCGCGGTGCCGGTCCAGCGAGTTGGTGCCCTTCAGAATCTCGTCGAGGAGGTAGAAAACGGGGAGGCTCTCGGGTTCAGGGCTTAGGACCTGGGGCTTTGGGCTTAGGTTTTGTTCCTGATTCGGAACGGAGAAGCTGGCGCCGGCGGGCTCCCGCGTCATTTTTAATTCTTCATTCTTAATTCTTAATTCAGAAGAAGACATATCCAGCAGCAACTTGAGGCGCTTGAGCTCGGCGTAGAACGAGGACGTGCTTTCGGCGAGGTTGTCCTGGGTGCGCATGGCCGAGAACAGCTGCGCCGGGCTCAGGCGCAGGTGGCGGGCGCACACCACGCCGCCGGCCAGTGCCAGCACCATATTCAGGCCCACGGTGCGCAGAAACGTACTTTTGCCGGCCATGTTGGAGCCCGTAATGACGGCCGTCTGCCCGTAGCCGATGGTTTGGTAGTCGTTGGTGATGCGCTGGGCCGCGAAGATGAGCGGGTGGCCCAGGGCTTCGGCGGCCACTGCCAGCGGGCCGGCGCTCAGCTCGGGCGTGATGTAGGTGGGGTTGGCAAACTGCCAGCCGGCCAGACTCACCAGGGCTTCCAGCTCGGCCTGCACTTCCAGCACGGTGGTCAGCTCCGGGCCCAGGTGCTGTTTCCAGCGTTCCAGCTGCCACATGGCGTGCAAATCCCAGAGCAGGAAGTTGTTCAGCAGCAGCGCCCCCAGCGGATGCTCGCGGCCCCGGAACAGGCCCGCCACGGTGGTGAGCTGGCCCAGGCGGCGCGTGGCGGCGGTGCCGTGGCTGGCGGCGCGCAACGTGGCGCGCAGCTCGCGCAGGCGTGGGGCCTGCCAGTCGGGGGCAGCTTCGTCTTCAAACAACGCCAGCTGGGCCTGGGTGGCGCGCAGGGCGTCGTGCATGGCCAGGGCCTGAGCGGCGTATTCGTTGCGGGCATCGGCGAGGCGGCCGTTGAGCAAACTCACGATTACCTGCACGCCAATCAGCCAGAAGTAGCCCTGTCCCAGCCCCCAGGCGGCGGCGCTGGCCAGCACCAACAGCGGCAGCAGCACCAGTAGCGGCTTCAGCCAGGCTTTGTCCTGGAAAAAATCGGGGCGGGCCAGCCAAGCGCTGAACTCGCGCGGGTCGGCCTCGTGCTGGCGCGGAAAGTGGCGGGCGCGGGCCTGCCACTCCTGGGTCCAGGCCAGGTCGGGGGCCAGGGCGGCGGCGGCCTGCTGGCGGGCGCGCACCTCGTCGGCCAGAGCCGGGCGCAGCAGCCAGCCGGCCAGCCAGTCGTGGCCGAGGCGGGTGGAAGCACGGTTGAGCAGCTGAAACAGCGAGTGGGCCCCGAATACGTCGAGGTCGGCGGCGTAGGGGTGCTGGGCGTCGAGGTAGCGCAGGCCGGCATCGAAGCCGCCGAGCTTGCCGGCGAGGCGGTCCAGCTCCTGCTGATTCAGCTGGGCCAGCAGCCGGTGATGCTCGCGCTGGTAGCCCACGGCCGCGTGCCAGCGCACCATACCCCAGAAGGCCAGCAGCACGCCCACCACAAACGCCAGCCCCGGCAGCACAAACCCGCTACTGAACAGCCACCACGCCCCGGCCGCGCCGCCCCCGAACAGCAGCACCCGCAGCCAGCCGCCCAGCTGATGCCGCCGGGCGTAGTGCTGCTCCTGCGCGGTATGCGTGGTCAGGTTTTCCGCAAAGACCTCAGCGGGCAGAACGGTAATCGGGCGAAAATCGGCGGAAACGGGCACTGGTTGGGGTGAATCGTGATGAGTTGATAAAGCAATGAGGTGGATCGTAATGAGGTAAAACGCATTACCTCACAGGCCGGGAGCCAAAGGTAGAGAGTTATGAAGGCCCTTACCGTTTCCGTCACCTCCTCACAGTCTACGACTTTATCAGCTTCCCCATCGCCATTCACTTCATCACCTCATCACCATTCACCTCATCACCGCAATACACTTCAGCTCGATGGCAATGGGTGTGGGCAGGCAGTTGATTTCCACCGTGGTGCGGCAGGGCTGGTTGGTGGCGAAATACTCGGCGTAGAGGCGGTTATAGGTGTGGAAGTCGTCCTGCATGTTGGTCAGGAACACGGTCACGTCCACGAGGTCTTCCCAGCGGGCGCCGGCTTCTTCCAGGATGTAGCGCACGTTCTGGAATACGGCGTGGCACTGGCTCTCGAAGTCATACTGCAGGATATTGCCATCCTCGTCGAGCTCCACGCCGGGCACATGCTTCTGCCCCCGCTGGCGCGGCCCCACGCCTGATAGAAACAGCAGGTTGCCGGCGCGCCGGGCGTGCGGATAAAGCCCCACCGGCTCGGGGGCGCGGCTGGAATTGTGCGCCGTTGAGGACGAAGACGACGGGGTGGCCGGAGTGCCGGCCGATGCGGAAGGAGTGTCAGGTGCCATACGGTAAAAATAGCCGATTTTCGGGCTTGCTGCGTACAGGCTGAACCCGGGTGGCCCCTGGTGCGGTTGTTGAGAAACGCCCCGCCGTTCCGGGGCCGCTGTTTCCCTGGTTTTTTCCTCCGCCGCTATGCATTCCACTCTCCGCCGCCTGGCGCTGGCTGCTGCCCTGGCCCTGCCGGCCGCCGGGCAGGCTCAGCAGAAGCTCAAGTACCCGAAGGCCCCACCCGCCGACCAGATCTACGACGCTGTAGCTCAGCCCGCCGTGCCCATCGGCGGCCTGGAAGCCTATGCCCGGTACCTGGCCGACAAGCAGCAGTACCCCACCGCCGCCCTGCAGCGTGGGGCGGCCGGCACGGTTACGGTGACGTTTGTAGTGGAGAAAAGCGGCGGCATCTCCAGCGCCGAAGTCGCCGCGCCCCTCGACCCGGAGCTGGATGCCGAGGCCCTGCGCCTCATCAAGGCCGGCCCACGCTGGACCCCGGCCGTACACAAAGGCGGCAAGGTGCGCCAGCGCGTGAGCGTGCCCATCTCGTTCCAGATTCCGGCCGGCGCCGACGATGCCCCGGCTACGGATGCCAGCGCCGCCCCTGGCGCGGCGGGCGGCGGCACTACCGTCGTCAAGGCCGACCAGCCGGCGCGGCCTGTAGGCGGCACGGAGGCCTTTTTCGAGTGGATTCAGTTAAACCAGAAGTACCCGGCGCTGGCCCGGCAGCGCAAGATTGAGGGCCGCGTGATGGTGGAGTTTATCATTCAGAAGGATGGCTCGCTCACCGATGCCAAAGTCCTCAAGCCGTTCGGCTCGGGCCTCGACCAGGAGGCACTGCGCCTCATCAAGGCCGCGCCCAAATGGACCGCCGCCACCTACAAAGGCGAGCCGGTGCGGCAGAAAATGGTGCTCCCGGTGCTGTTTCAGCTGTAGGTTTGTGTAGCGCGAAAGTCCGTTTCGCGCTATGGCACCCAACTCCATTTTGCGCCAGAGGGCGCTTTTTAAAATACCGGCCGGGGTTGTGCGTCTACCAAAGCGCGCCCGGCGTTGTTGTCGTGTGGCGGCCCAGGCTAGCGGGCCGCTTCTCATTCCGTACTCGCATGCTTTCCCCGCTCCCGCTGCTTTCCGCGCCTCCCGTAGCGCCCACTTACGAAGCCCCCGTATCCGATGCGTTTCGGGTGTGGCCGCACCAGGCCCGGTTCCGGCAGGTGGCGCAGGTGCTGGCCGATGGGCTATTCAGCGCCCTCGATGAAGACCTGGCACCCTACGTGCTGCTGCTGGCCCTGCCCACGCAGCCCGACGCGGCCGCGCCCACGGCCTGCCTGGAGCCGGCCGTCTGCGGCCTTGATGCGCGGCAGTTTGCGGACGTCGTGACGGAGGGCCGAATCCTGCAAAGCCAGACCGCCCCGCCCTTTGCCGGCCGCGACGACGTGAGCCCCGAAATGGTGCGGCGCCGCCACGAGGGCCTGGGCATCCGCAACGCCGTGCAGGCCGTTTTCACCAAGCTCGACGAGCATGCCCAGCACCAGCACGTGGCCGGCTGGCCCATTGAGATTCACGGCTTCTTCGTGATGACGGTATTGCGGGTGCAGCGCAAGCCGTTGCGGGGCTATCCTTCGCTACGCGCCAACCGCTACTACACCGATGGCCGGCCGCTGATGCCTTCCTTGCTGACCTCGGCCATGCAGCGCTTCCACGAGGAATGCGTGAAGCTGCTGAGCGAGCCGGAGCCCGGCTCGGGCCTGCTGGTGCGCCCCCGCGAAACCGAAGAGCTGCTGCGCGCCGCCGGCAAAAGCCTGCTCGACACGCCCGCCCAGGCCCTCGGCGCCGAGCCGGGCGCGGCGCGGCTGTTTCACACGCTCAATACCATTTCCAGCCTCCGCTACGAAGGGGCTGAAGGCGTGGGCAAGGTGATTCTGGCGCGACGGCACCACCCGAATCTGGAGGAGGTGTTTGCCCTCACCTGCCCCACCCCGCTCACCGACTACCGCGCCGTGCGCAAGCTCCTGGAAATGACCACGCCCGACGTGAGTCTGCTCGCCGACAGCGAAAACGTGTACGCGCTGGGCCGCCTGGTGGGCACCTACGACCCGGCCCGTGAAGACGTGTTCGTCATCAACTTCATCAACCACTACGCCTGGGAGTTTCAGCACGATGGCAAGGTGCTGATGCGCACGATTTACAGCCAGCCGAGTTTGCCGCGCTTCCGCGTGAACCGGAGCCGCTTCCGCAAAGACCTCAAGCGCACCTTCCAGCTCACCGACCCGGCCAAGATTGAGCGCCTCTGGGATGTGGTGCTGGAAGCCAGCCGCCAAAAGCACGGCACGCTGCTGGTAATCACCACCGAGGCGCTGGCCGAAGCCGACCGCCTCAAGCTGCAGTGCACCCTCATTGAGCCTGTGCCGCTCACGCCGCTCATCACCCGCCTCGTCACCAGCATCGACGGCGCCGTGCTCCTCGACCCCGACAGCTACTGCTACTCCATCGGCGTGATTCTCGACGGCAAGGCCTCGGGCCGCGGCACCAGCACCCGCGGCGCCCGCTACAACTCGGCTATCCGCTACGTGGAAACCTCGCCGTATCCGTGCCTGGCCATCGTGGTTAGCGAAGACGGCATGGTGAACGTCATCACGAAGGAGCGGCTCGGCGAGGAGGATTGAGTCAACGCTAAGCTTAGGCTAGCCGGCAGCTTTGGCTAGTTTCTGCAACTGCTTAAGTTCCGTCGGCTTCACCTGGCTCAGCTCTTGGCCGCGGTTGCACAAGCTGGTAGCGTAATAGGGCGTGATGTCCTCCGGCGGGCCGCCATATATCGACTCTTTCTGGCTCACTTGAAACGCGTACACCAACTGCTCGGAACCTACCTTGAATTCTTTGCCGCACGAAGAGCTGGAAGTTTCGGTGCTGACCAGCACGGTTGGTCCCGTGGCTTTCCCTTTTAGCTGCTGCGAAACGGCAAACGTGTAGCGCAGCTTTTCGTGGCGGATGTATTGAAACTGTCGCTCCACAGGCCCGGTGTCAGAAACCCGCACCGTATCGGTTGTCACGACGGTTTCTACGCTCATCACCCGCCCCACAAATATCAACGCGTCCTGCCGATAGGCCGCTTTCACTTTCTGCTTCTCGGAGCCGCCCGCATTGATGCAGGAGCAGGCTTGTGCCGTGGATATGCGGAAGGCAAGGAGCAACACGGCTAGCAGAATCGTTTTCATGAGGTAACCGTGATTAAGTTATTAGCGAAGTGGAGGACACTCAGTGAACAGGAATTCCACACAACGCGGCTTCTTGCCGCTGGCCCGGCGCTGGGTCGTCGAGCGCACCTTCGCCTAGCTGGCCTTCTTACGCGGTGTGGTCGTTGATTACGCATTTACCCCGCCAGCCATGTTGCTTGGCTATTACTGGCCAACATTACCCTGTCGCTCAACCGGGTGTAATTTCCCAAACACGCTCCAAGGCTTACGCAAAGCGACTTTTAGTTGCCGCGCACAAAAAATCATAAAAGAAAGTGGTTACAACCGGCGGCCCAGAGTAAGACTATGGGTGCTTAAGGTAGTTACGCCTCCTATTCCATTTTGAATGGTCGATTTTACACCTATTGCCCAGCGTTGCTCTTGACCCAAATCTGTTTCCAGACTGAGTGAGCCTAAATAACCGGCATGTGTTCCTTGCTGCGAGCTAAGTCCATAATCAGTGACTTTACCGCTCACTGCACTCATATAAGAAAAGCTGTTTTTCTTGTAGTAGCCTGCAAAGCCGCCGGCACCAAGTGCAAACCGCACTTTATTGCTGGTTCCAAACGGGTAGAATAGCACTTCTTGTTCTACGTAGGCCGCTTTATAGTTCTGGTTGGGAATCTGTTTCTCAAAAGAACCCGACGGCTTGCCCAACACACCCACCAGACGCCCAGATAGCCCCAGCCACCGATTCAGCATGGGCGCATATTCAACGGAAAGCCGGGCACAACGATAGTATTTGTTGATATCGTAGCTGGTCCCGAGGCCAACCCGGAGGTACGCCATTTGGAATGGGCGCGCAACCGCAATATTGGGAGCAGTTTGCGCAGAAGCGTCTGGTGTCTGCTGCGCCTGCGCTTCGGTCATTTGGCTGAATGCGAGCAGCGTACCAGCGATAGTAGAGAAGAAAATACTTTTCATGGGCAATAAGTAATAGTGTTTTTTATCAGAGCCCCTTATCGAGGAATTAGTTGCATGCAATACAATGGTTGTGAGTTCAGGTCTGGGTGACGAATGGCTATTCCGTCTGCCGGGCGTACCAAGTCATGAAATCAGCTCGTGTTTTTGGAGCAGCTTCTGAACTGAAAACCATCAAATCGTAACTCATACCACAGAATATTGCGCAGGAGCTTGGGTACGCTCGTTTCGCTTGGTGGCTCGGGTTTTAAGGGGGCTTAACCCAGCAAAACACTTAAAGCCTTTGCCGGGCTTTGTATTCAATTTCCGAAACGACTTCAAACCACGCTACCGGCTCAGTTCGGCCAGCAGCCAGTCGCGCGTGGTTTGGCCGGCAAGCTGGCCCACTACTCCCAGAAAGCCAGCCGTGGTGGACACTTTGCGGGCGGCCGTGGCGGCCAGTACGGTGTTGAATGATTCGGCTCCCAGCCGGTCGTGCAGGGCCGCGAGGATTACCGTGCCTTTGTTGTACACCACCCGGCGGAAAACGGCCGGCTCGTGCTGGTAGCGGTCGAAGCCCAGGACCGGCGGCGCACCGACTGCTGAGGCGGCCAGCTTCGCCAGCTCCTGCCGGTAGCCTTCGGCATCCCCGCTTGCTTGCAGGTACAGCAGGCTGGAATAGGTGGCGAAGGCCTCGTTCAGCCACGCGCTGTCGTCGTGGTACGAGCCGTAGGCCCACCACTTGTGGCTTATCTCGTGGGCCAGAATCAGCAGATCCTCCCGCTTGGCCACGTCGAAATCAGTGTAGGTGATGACGGCGGCATTGTCGAGCAGGCCGTAGGCTTCGTGGTTGGTGCCGGGCAGGAAAACCGTGAACTGCGCAACCGCATCCTGGCGGCCGATACTGCGGTTGTAAAACGCCACGATGTCCTGGGTTTTGTGCAGCAGCACAGAATCCGGCCGCCCCGGCGCAGCGGCGGCTTTCACCACCGTAATGCGCGGCGCGCTACCAGCCGCCAGCTGCTCGAACTGCCGCGCCACAATAGCCGTCAGCTCGGTGGCGCTGGTGCTGCCGCGGAAAGTGTAGCTGCCGGCCCGCTGCCGGCGCGGCGCGGTGGTGCTCAGCACCTGATAGCCGGTCGGCACCCGCACGGCCAGCTCGTAGTCTACCACTGCATACTCGGCGTAGGGCCGGAACGGCAGCCAGTTGGTGTGGCCACTCAGCACGTTTACGTCGCCGGCGAAATTGCCCTTGGCCAGGGTGCCCGCGTACGTCAGCTCCACCTGGCGGCGGGCCTGCCCCTTGGCAAAACGCACCGTCACCTGCTGCAGCGTATCCCCGAAAAACGGGTAGAACAGCCGCGTGGTGCGCGGGGGCGCGGCACCAGTGCTGCGCACCTGCTGTAGCTGAAACTGGCGGTTGAGGTTCAGTTGCAGCACGGAGCTGGTGTCGGCGGCAGGCAGGCGGAACGTGTAGTGGCAGGTGAAGCGGTGCGTAGCCGGCTCCAAGTCCAGCTGCACCCGCACCAGCGGCCGGGCATAGCATGACGCCAGCGTTCCGAAAAGCAATAAGACAATAACAGAAAGCCTCATAAATACCATTATAGAATAAGAATCCGGCGGCCCTACTTCGCCCGAAACGACCACGTAATCCGGAAGGTAGCCACCACGTCGCCGGCTTCATCTACACCGGTGCTGGTGCAGACTACGGTGCGGCCCTCGCCGCTGGCGCGGCTGTCGGCAATGGTTTGGGCGATGCGCTGGCCGTCTTCGGAGGTGAAGGCAATCAGGCCGACGGCCTTTTTGGTGAATTCGGCTTCCAGTCCCACCACCAGCATCGAGACGCGGCCCTGGCCCTGGATGTGCATCATGGCCAGCATGCCGCTGGCCATTTCGGCGGCCATGCTCAGGCAGGCGAAGTAGATGCTGCGAAACGGATTCTGGGTGAGGTACTTGAACGGCACCGTGATGACGGCCCGCTCCGGCGTGATTTCGCGCAGCCGCAGCCCCGCCAGATACGCCATCGGCAGACTGCGCAGCATGAACAGGCGTAGCTTCAACGGGCTGGAAATCGTGCGGCGGAAAGCGGCGGCAGCGGGCGTGTCGGGGAGGGTGTGCATGGTAGTAGCAGGCTGAGGGCGAAGCACTACAAAGAACAGAAAATATTCGGCATGCCGAACAGTGCGACCCGGATGGTGCATCTGAGGAGCAGGTCCTAATCAACGCATCAACAGCTCGTCATGCAGAGGCGCAGCCGAAGCATCTCGCGTGCTGACGTTGAGTTACCACTCCTGCATTAGCACGCGAGATGCTTCGGCTGCGCATCTGCATGACGGTCTGCCAGCCTGAAATCAGCCTTTCTTTTCCAGCACCAACACCACTTTGTTGAAGTTGGCGGCGGCGTTTACTACGTCGCGGAAGGCTTCGAAGTCCTTCTTGGGCCAGCGGATCTGGCGGTAGGCTTCCGTGATGGTGACCGTGACGGTCTGGCCCTGCACGGCGTACTTCGAGGTGAAATAGTAGAGCGGATCTTTGGCGTCGGGGCCGGCCTGCACGTTGGCGTTTAGGTCCGAGAGGTTGCGGATCTGGTAGCCTGCTGGCAGCTCCAGCGTGATGGTGCGGTTGTAGCGGCGGTTGAAGTCGTTTTCCACGTCGTACTGCCGGGCTTCGGTCTGATACAGCTCCGACTGCGGCCCCAGCAGCTCCCCGACTTTGAACAGATAGCGCTGGCCCGCCTTATTCAGCAGCGCCGACGATTCCACGCTGGCATCTACCAGAAACGGCTTGCTGAGCGGGCTCAGGCCGGCTTCGCCGTTGGTGGCTTTCAGGCTCTGGAAGGTGGCGTCGGGCACGCTGCCTTTCACCAGTTCCTGCAGCACCTCGGTGCGCTTTTCTTCCGGAATCAAGGAGAAAAACGGCTGAATCACCTGGGCGTGGTAGCCGCCCAGCACCTGATGCACGTTCACGAGGGCCTTGTCGAGCTCGGGCGTGAACTTCACGCTGATGTCGAGGTCGTTGGGGCTTTGCTCGGCGGTCAGGGTCGGGATGTCGCGCACGGTGCCCACGGCCGACTCGGTGGAGCCCAGCTTCACGGTGCGGATGAACAGGCCCTTGTTGGCGGTCCAGCCGGGGGGCAGCATGCCGTAGCGGAAATCGGGCCGCGACGGGGCCAGCAGCTGCTTGGTTTCGGGGAAGTAGAAGGCGTAGTTGTCGAGGTAGTTCCAGGTGTCGAAGGTGTCGTCGAACACAGCGTCGGAGCGGTCGGAGGTCAGCACCAGCTCGTGCTCGATGCCCTGGCGGCGCAGCAACGCGGCAAACAGACGCGTCAGGCCTAGGTCGGAGGCGTTTTTGGTGGCCGCAATGCGCTGGATGTTGCTTTCGCCGTCCTCGGCCAGGTTGAAGCTGGTTTTGAGGTAGTTTTCCAGCGCCTTCACGCGGGCTTCCGTGTCGCCGCCGCCGGGCAGCTTGGCGTCTTTCAGCACCTTGTCGGCGGCCTTGGTTTCGTCTTTGCTGAGCGAGTACACGGTGCCGTGCAGGTACTGGCTGGCGTCGGCCCAGGTGAAGAGGCGGGTGCGGCCGCGCTGGGCGGTATAGGCCAGCTTGTACTCCAGGCGCATGCGCTCGGCGTTGCCGGAGGCAAAGGCTTCCTCGCGGGCGGCAGCCACGTCGGGCAGGCGCAGGCGGATGATGCGCTTGCCGGCCACCACGGTATCGGGGCGGGCGGCGGGGCCGTGGTACACGCGCGCTTCGAAGGTGAGGGCCTCCGGCGAAATCAGCTCAAACGACACGTCGTGGGCCGGCAGGCCGCTTTGCAGGTACTCGCGTCCGAAGAACTTGGCCGGCCGCTCGCGCAGAAACACATACTCGATTTCCGAGCCTTTCTCCACCCCTTCCACCGCAAAAATCTTGAAGCCGCGGCCGCCGTCCTGGTCCTTGAGCTCCTTCATGTTGCTTTCGCTCACCTCCACCACCTCGCCGCGCGGACTGATGGTGCGGGCCTTCAGGTACACCAGCCGGCCGCCGTCCTGCGGGATGTAGATTTTGTTGAACTGCTCGATGCCATCGGAGGTGTTCACGCGCAGAATCCGGTGCTCGGTGGAATATATCTGCAGCTCCTTGTCGCCGGCGCTGAACTCGTGGGCCGTGAAGTCGCGCAGAATCAGGGCCGGCAGCTTGGCTTCGGCCTCCGTCACGGGCAGGCGCTTGGTGCGCTTGGCGTCCCAGGTGTAGGTGGCGTACTGCAGGGTTTTGGGCGCCTGCTGGGCGTGGAGCGGCGCGGCGGCCGTGAGCAGCAGCAGCGAAGCAGCAGTGGCTCGGGCAACGGAAAGAAGAGTCATAGAAAGATAAAACAGGCGCCCGATGGCGCGGGATTTCCCAATGGATAAAACGGTTCTGGTCCACCAGCTTATTGAGGCCGTCGGGCCGGTCGTCGGAAGCAGAATGTGGTGGTTTCGTGCAAGCGGCGTGGGCGTCCCAGGGCTGAAGCCCTGGGCTAGTCAGCGGTGGGCAATGGGCCCTGCGTAGCCCTGGGCTTCAGCCCGGGGACACCTGCGCAGCCGTGCTCAGACCTTCCGGCGCTTGAAAATGACGGTTTCGCGGTAGGCGGCGTTGAGCTTGTCGACCACGGCGTTCCACTGGCCGAACTGCTGGGGCTGGAGCAGCAGGTAGTTGATGTAGACTTCCTTGTCCTGCACGATTTTGTTGCCCTGGCGCTCATATTTCACCTTGAAGCCGAACACCGGGTCGCGCATTTCGGCAACGGGCGGCAGGTACTCCACGTCGTAGCCGGCCGGAATTTCCAGCTCGGTGCGGGTGTGGTTCTGGGTGGCGTACTCGTTCACGCGGGGCAGGCGGCGCTTGGCGGCGTCAATCTTGTCGTGGGCGTAAGGCTGCTCCAGGTTCAGGTTCACGTAGATTTCGTCGTCGAGCTTCTGCACGTAGTCCTGCAGGCGGTACTCGTAGTCGATGGTGAGCGGCTTTTCGCGGGTGTCGAGGTGGCTGACGCTGTATTTGTCGACAAAGAACTTGTTGTTGCCGCGCTCCAGCAGAGCCTTCACATATTTGGTTTCCTCGGTCTGGTCGAGGCCGTCGAGGGCGTAGCTCTGCATCACCTTGGGGTAGCCCAGTAGCTGCAGACTGCCCTTGCCGCGCAAGCCGCCCTTCTCATCCAGCACCAGCTGCGACACGTCCGAAACGGGGCTGCGCTCCTGCCCCATCACCGGCACGGGCACCACTTTGCAGTTCTTGCCATCGATGGCCAGCAGCGCCTCCTTGCCCTGAATGAAGGCCGAGGGCATCCCGAAGGGCATGTATTTGTTGGTGGCATCGAGGAACACGTACTGGCCGGGGCTGGCCTCGTAGGTGGTTATCATGTGGTTATCCACGCCGGGCGTGGCCAGCTCGGAGTAGCGGTAGGGCAGGTCGCGGGTGCCAATCCAGGTGAGGTAGGACTTGATGCCGGCCATGCGCAGCATCTCGCGGGTGAGGTTGGCCATGTCCTTACAGTCGCCGTAGCGCTTGGTGTACACCAGGCCGGCGTCGCGCGGGATGAAGCCGCCCATGCCGTTTTCGAAGGCCACGTAGCGGATGTTGTCCTGCACCCAGTAGTACACGCGCTGCACCTTTTCCTGCTCAGTTTTGGCGCCCACAGCCAGCGAATCGACTACGCGGCGCAGGGCGGGGCTTTCCTGTGGGTCGAGCTTGCTCACGAAGCCCGAATACAAGCTGTAGAGCTCGGGCACGCCGGCCAGCATGCGGCGGGCCTGCCCGTCGGCGGAAGGCACTTCCTCCACGAAGTACACGAGGTGCGGCAGGTAGTAGGCGGCCTCGGGGCCGTCGTCGTCGCGCGGGGGGCTGGGCAGGTCGTCGGCGCTCCAGCGGTACGTAACGGTGCTGCCTTTCTCCTGCTTGCTGAAGTTGATTTTCAGGCCCTCAACGTGAAACATGCGGTGGCTGATCTTCACGTTTTTGGGCGCTGTGATGGTCAGCTCGGCGTGGCGCACGGGCACGTAGGAGCCGAAGTAGAACGGCAGCAGAAACCGCGGGTCGGGGTGGCGCACGGTGTAGTCGGTCACGGTGCGGGCGCCGGGCGTCACGGCCGGGAAGCTCCAGGTGGTGGAGCGGGTGTCGTCGTAGAAAATGCCCGACTGCACCTCGAACTTCTCCTTGTAGTCGGTCACCTTCACCGTTTTGTAGCTGTTGCCGGCGGGCACCATGGTACGGGCGTCCAGCTTCTGCACGCGGCTGAAGTGGGAGTTGAACACCTTGTCGTTGGCGTACATGGCCGACTGTGCATCCAGGTGCAGCATGTCCTGGTGGTGGCGGGCCAGCACCACCACCGAGTCGCCCTGCACCGCGAAGGTGAGGTCGGTGCGGTAGTCGAGGTACACGGCCTTTTCGCCCGGAAACTTCGCCTGCATTTCGGCCACCAGCTGGGTGGGCTGCTGGGCGTAGGCACTGCGTGGCGCGGCCACCAGCGTGGCGGCGCCCAAAAGCAGCGCCAGGGCGCCACCAAACCGGTTATTTGCCTTCATACACGTATTGGTTCCAGTACACTTCGGTCTTGGTGGGCTTGCCTTGGGCATCGTAATATACCGTAGGGCCGAGCTTTTCGCCGCTGCGGTAGGATTCGGTGCGCTCCAGGGTGCCGTCGGGGCGGTAGTAGCGGCTGAGGCCGTGCAACTCGTCGTGCAGGTAAGTTTCCTGCTCCATCGGCTTGCCGTCGGCATAGAAGCTGGTGAGCGGGCCGGTCAGTAGCCCGTTCTGGAAGGTCATGCGGCGGAATACCTGGCCCGAGCTGTAGTAGGTGGTGCGGGCCCCGTCCAGAATGCCGCCCTTCACGGTTTGGTCGGCGGCGGGCTTGCCGTTGGCGAAGGTGGTTTTGAGCGGGCCGGCCAGCTTCTCGATGCGCTGCCAGGGCTCAGCGGGATTGGTGCCGTTGCGGAACGCCGTGAGGCCGCCGTGGTCATACATGCGCTCCTCGATCAACTCGCCGGCCGGGTTGTAGTAGCGCGAAGGCCCTTCGGCGGTGCTGTAGAGGTAATTCTGCACGGTTTCAAGCTGGCCACTGGGGAAATAGTAGCGCACTTCCCCGTCGAGGCTGCCGTAGCGGTAGCTCATCACCGAGCGCAACTGGCCCGAGGCGTGGTAGTCCTTCCATTCGCCGTGCCGCTCGCCGTTGACGTAGCGCCCTTCCTGGTGCAGTTTGCCGCTGCTGTAGTAGGACTTGTAGGGGCCGTGGCGCTGGTCGGCTTGGTAGCTGAACTCCACTTCCGGCTTACCGCCGGGGTGGTACCAGCGGGCCGGGCCGCGGTTTTCGTAGCACGCCAATTGGGTGCGGTAGTGAGGCTGGCCGCCGGGAAAGGCGAAGGTGAACTCCTTGGTATCAGGCCGGAGTGCGACGTGGCTGACGGTGCGGCCCAGGGTGTCGTAGGTAGTCAGCTGCAGCTTGCGCCCGAAGCCGTAGAGGCGCGACTCCGTGAGCTTGCCGTTGGGGGCGAAGCTACGGGTGGGGCCGTTTTTCTGGCCCTGGTGCATTTCGTACTCCTCGCTCACCTGACCGTCGGCGTAGAACTCGCGCCAGAGGCCCTGCTGCTGGCCGGCGCGGTAGTAGCCGGTCTGGTAGCGCTGGCCGTCGCGCAGGAAGCTCTCGAAGCTGCCTTCCAGCTGACCACTTGCGTAGCTGGTGCGCTGCTTGAGCTGGCCGTTGGCGTAGTAGTCGAGGGCGGGGCCCTGCAGCTGGCCCTGCTTGTAGTGCCGGATTTGCTGCAACAGGCCGTTGGCGTAATTCCAGCGCCACTCGCCCTCCATAAACCCATCGATATAGGTACCGGTGCCCGTCACGCCGGCCTCGACGCCGTAAATCTGCACGGCGGCGCGGCCCTTTTTGGGCACGGGCGTATCCTGCAGGCGGCTGCCGGTGGCGGGGTCGAAGTAGCGCTGCCGCGTGATGCGGCCGTGCTCGTAGTCCATTTCAGCATACAGCTTGCCCTGATAGTTGTAGTCGCGGAAGGTGCCGTGCAGCTCGCCGGCCTCGTCGAAGGTCTTCTCGTCGCTGGGGCGGCCGTCGGCAAAGTAGCTTTTCCATACGCCGGTTTTCTTACCGTGAGAATAGGAGCCGGTGTTTTCCAACTGGCTATTGGAGAAATACTCGGTGTAGGGGCCGTGCAGCTCGTCCTGGTCGTAGGTGCCGCGCTTTTCGGGCGTGTTGTCGGCGTAGTTCACCAGCAACGCGCCCTGCTTTTTGCCGTCGACATAGGTGTACTCATACTCCTTAGTGCCGTCGGGGTAGAAGTAGGTCTGAACGCCCTGCAGCTTGTCGGCGCGCACTTCTGCCTGCATCTTGGGCTTGCCATCGGGATACAGCTCCCGGTAGGGGCCGTTCAGGTCGCCGGCCCGGAAGGTGCGGGTGCTTTCCAGCTCGCCGCAGTAGCTGAACACCTTCAGCACGCCCTCGGTCTTGCCATTCACGTACGTGGCCTCGCTGGCGGGCTGGCCGTTGTCGTGGTAGTCGCGCACGAGGCCGTCCAGCTCGCCGGCGCGGTAGGAGGCGGTGCGCTCCAGCACGCCAGTGGCGTAGTAGATGCGCCAGGGGCCGGTGCGCTTGAAATCGGGGCCGTAGAGGCCCTGCTGCCGGATGGTGCCGCTCTCGTCCGTGAACAGCCACGGCCCCGTGAAGCGGCGGTCCTCCCCTGCCACCGTGCCCTCGCCAATGCCGTTGAGGCGGCCTTCGTCGTCGAACCAGCCTTTGGCCAGCACGGGCTTGCCGTCGTGCATAAATGACTGCTGCTCCCGGATCTGGAGCAGGGCCGGCGTGATGGCCGTATAGAATTTCTCGATGCGGCTTTTGTTGCCTTTGATCCACTGGGCCGCTTTTTTGTCGTCGGCGGAAGCCAGGGCGAGGTAGGTGGCGGTGGTCAGGTTGTCGTTGAGGCGGAGCTGGGCCACCAGCGGCCCGTAGAGGCGCAGCCAGTAGTCGTCGGAGGCAGCAGCCGGGGCCGGAAACTTCTCCACCAGCAGCTGCAGCTGCTTCACCAGCGCCGCATCAAACTTCACCTTCGACACATAGTCCTTGCGCAGCGCAATCTTGGAATCGAGCAGGGCATCGAGCTCCGTGAAAGCGGCGTTGGGCGTGAACGGGGCAATCTTGTCGGCTTCCTCCACCACCGCCGTGCGGGTGGCCTGCTCTTCCAGGGCCACCAGCATGTTGTGGCTGCTGGCCGCGGGCTGCAGCAGCAGATACGTGAGCATGCTGAGCATGGCGTGGCTGGTGTGGCCCTGCCGGCTGGCCACGTATGCCAGCTGGTAGTGGCTGTTGGCGTGGTTGGGCTTCAGGGCTACGCCGCGCTGCAGGCTGGCAAAGCCTGGGGCAAACTGCATGGTGGCCACCTGAAACACGCCCTGGTTGAACCACAGGCTCTGGTTGTATGGGAAATGCTTGAGGCCGGTATCGTAGGCGGACTGCGCCTTTTCGGGGTGCTTGAGCTCCTCCTCGGCCCACGACAGCGCCACGTAGGGCTGCGGGTCGTGGTAGTGCTGGGCCAGAGCGCGGGTGGCTGCGTCTACGGCTTCCTGGTATTTTTCCAGCGCCACATAGCTGGTGGCCAGTTCGCTCTGAGCGGCGGCATACAGCGTGTCGCCGGGCGTGATGCTGCCGTACAGGGCAATGGCCCCGGCGTAGTCGCCCTGGTCGTGCAGTTCAATGCCCTGGTTTACGGCCTGCCGCGAATCGACGAGGGGTGGCAGGGTGGCGGCGGCAGTTGTGGTGGTGGTGGCAGCCGTAGTGGCCGGGCGCGCGGCGGTTTTCTGAGCCTGCGCGGCCAGGGGCGCGGCAGCCAGCAGGGCCAGCACCGCACCATAAGAGGGTAGTCGCATCAAAAAAGAATAGATAAAGAAGGCAGTGCCTGGCCCCGACCTGCGCCGCGCCGACAGATATTCCTACAAGTATACGCACGGAAAAGCGGCCCTGAAACAGAGGCTGTCCCGGTATCACAATAAATTTTTCTACCCTATATAGCGGCGTCGGAGGGCCCGTTAGCGCGGCGTGGGGCGGGGCTTGCGGGGCTTTTTCGGGGCCGGGTACACGGTCAGCTCGCGGTAGCCGAACGTGGGGTCGGGCTCGCGCCGGAACTCCACGTCTTCCAGCACGCCCAGCACCAGCTCGGCGGTGGTGTACACGAGGTTGCCATCGAGCAGATGCCCGCCCAGCGTGCGGCCCGTGGAGTCAGACACAGCCAGGTGCAGGTGGCTGCCGCTGGTGGAAAGCGTGCCCACCAGGCTCACGATTTCGAAGTGGCCGCGGTACACGCTGGGGCCTTCCTGGTTGGCCAGCCGCAGGGTAGTTTGCGTGAGGCTGCCCACGCACGTCACGATGGCGCCCGCTTTTATCTGCTGCTGCTCCACAAAGGCGTTGAGCTGCTGGCGCAGATCCTGTCCGGGCGTCAGGCGCAGCGCATAAGTGCGCATGACAGAAGGCAAAGCGGCAGGAACCGGTACAGCAGGCTTATTAGCGGGCATGGCAGCAGGAGTTTGGGCCAGCAGCGGCGCAGCCGGCCCGGCTAGCAGCAAGGAAAAGAACAAACCGCAGAAACGAGTACGCATACCACAAAGAACGGCGTCTGGCAGCAAGTACCGGACGCCGTTCAGAAAAATCAGCGAAATCAAGTCAATCAGCGCAAATCAGCGATTAAAGCGGACGTTGCCGTAACGCACTTTGATGTTGACGTTGCTGCCGGCCGAGCGGCTGCGGCTGGCCACGCCAAACGTGCCCTGCATGTCGCTGGACGCCGGGCCGCTTTCCTCCGAGTCCACCCGCACCAGCTTCTTATCCACGAGCAGCTTGCCGTGCTGGGTGTTGACGTCGAAGTTGAAGCCGGCGTCGTCGGCGAAGTTGAGCAGGATGGTGCTGTAGCCGCCGTCGAGATTGATGACGCGGAAGTTTTTGCCGGTGTTGCGCACCTCAAAGTTGGGGCAGTACTGTACCGTCATGTCGAGGCGGTCGGAGAGCTTGTCGATGCTGAAGCGCGAGTAGCCGGAGGTGCCGCGCAGGTTCTGCACCGTGCCCAGGGCCACGTCGCCGTACTTGCTGTGCACGGTCAGGTCCTGCACCGTCCCAATGTCAATATCCGAGTAGTTGTTGCGCAGATCCACCAGCAGGCCGGCGTCCAGACGCAGCCGCGAGTACGAAGCATCAATGCTGGCGCGCCTGGCATACACTACCGAGGCCTGGCCGTTGCCGAGGCGCAGCAGGTTCTGCGGGCCATCGAGGCGGCCGGTGCGCAGCGTTCCGTACTCCACAGCCAGCTCGGTGGCGCCGGTCAGGTCGCCGTTGATGCTCACGTCGCCGAAGGTGCTGAACACGTGCAGCGGCGTGTTGCGCGGCACCCACACCGTGTAGTTTACTTCGTAGAGCTTGGTGCGGCTCCAGCAGCCGTGCGGCATAGCGCCAAAGCGGGAGTTAGCCGAAATGCCGCCCGTGGCCGGGTCGTTTTCGAGCAGCTGCACCTGAATCATGTCCTGGAGCTGCTGGGCCTGGGTTTCGGTTTCGGCCCGCGTGATGATGTCCACGTCGGTGCGGATTTCCGGGCGGTTCCACACGTTTACGAGCACGCGGCCGTAGCGGGTGTTGAGGGCAAACGGCTTGCCGTTGGCGGCGCTGAACGTGCGGCTCAGGCGGCGCGTCTTCTCCACGGCCGGAGCCGGTGTGGCTTCATCCTGCGGGCCCTGCGGCCCTTGCCCTTCGGCCGGGCCACCCTGCAGCGGAAGCGGCGCGGCCTCGGCCCCTGCCTGGTAGAAGTGGGCCTCCACCGACTGCGCACGCACGGTGCTACAGCCGGCCAGCACTAAGCCACCCAGCAGCAACGCCTGATTCAGAAGCTGGCGGAAGGGCTGGTTCATGGCTGGGGCTGGTTGCTGGCGGCCGGCGCGGCCTGCGAATGATACTCCTGCATCTGCTCCCGGGTACGGGTCTGCTGATTAAGAATATCAAGGCGAATCTGCAGGTTGCGGTTCATGGCGTCGAGCACCACAGTGGGCTCGGGGTTGCGGTATAGCTCCTGCTTCAGCTGCCGATAGGTGGAGTCGAGGCCAGCCAGCTCGCGCTGCCAGTCGGCGGCACCGGCCATCGGCATGGTGGCCTCCAGCTTCTGCAGCTGGGCCTGGCGCTCGTTGATCTGCACAGCGAAGTAGCTTTCCATGCGGCGCACTTCCTGCGCGAGGCGCTGGGTGGAGGAGGCCGAAGCGGCGGCAGCTACGGGCTCGGCTTCAAAGCCAAACGAGAGGCCGGCTGAGGTTTCGGCGGCCGGAGCCGAGGCCAGCGGCGCTACAGCAGCGGAGCTGGCCGTCCAAGCGCCGGAGTGGCTGTTGTCGTTGCTCCAGATTGCGCCGAGGCCGGCCAGCAGCAACGCCGCCGTGGCAGCTGCCATAGCCGGGCGCGGCCACCAGGTAGCGGGGCGGGCAGCAAGCGTGGGGGTCGTGGAGGCTTCGGCGGCCGGATGCATACGCACTACCCGCAGCGGCGCGGGCTCCTCGTCGGGCGCAGCGGTAGCAGGGGCAGCAGCGGAATCCGTCAGCTGCGCCTCAATGGCATCCCACAAGTCCGGGCGCGGCTCAAATACGTCGAAGTCGGCGCGGTGCCGCTCAACGAAATTCTCCAGTCCGGTTTCTTTGTTGTTCATGTTCGGGGGTGGTACTAGGGGCACTATGGGTTTCTGAAATTGCCCGAAGGCGCCGTCAGAGAAAAATGCAAAGTAAAGGGGGTGGTATCAGGCGGTGAGGCCGCGCTGGCTGGCCAGCTCCAGCAGTTTCTTGCGGGCCCGGCTGTACTGCGACTTCGACGTGGACTCCGTGATGCCCAGAATGCCGGCTATTTCGGCGTGGTCGTAGCCTTCGAGCAGGTACAGGGTCAGCACCACGCGGTAGCCGTCGGGCAGCTCCTGCACGCAGCGGCGCACCACATCGGCGCGCCAGTGGGTTTCGTCGCTATCGGCGGCGTAGTCGGCTGGTTCGGGGCCGGCGGCGGCATCGTGCTGCTCGCCCAGCGGCACCAGCTGCAGGCGCCGGTTGCGCAGGCAGTTGATGCTTTTGTTGATGACGATGCGCTTCAGCCAGGAGCCAAACGACGAGTCGCCTTTGTAGCTGTGCAACTCCCGGAAGGCGCTCAGAAACGCCTCCTGCAGCACGTCCTCGGCCTCGGCGTAGTTGCCGGTGATGCGCAAACTGGCGTTGAACATGGCCTTGGAATAGCGCTTGTATATCTCGGCCTGGGCCCGCCGGTCGCCCAGGCGGCACCGCTCTACCAGCGGGGCGTTGATATCGGTATAAGCAAAAGCTTCCATAAGCGAAAAGCGGAAGGTGAAACAGGCGAAAGTCAGCGAATATCCGACTTTCCAAGCGAAGCTGCTACATGCTGGAGGGCAAGCAGGTGAAAGACAGTCGCGTGGCGCCAGGGTTGCACCTGTCCGCCAACATTGCCGCATGGCGCGGTATGTTTGCAACTGCCTTGTCTGCTATTCTTTCCGTTAAGCTATTCTGCCCGTATGAAGTTTCTTCCATTCCTGTTTTTTGCCGCTACCGCCCTCGTCGCCTGTAAAAAGGACAACGACGCCCCTACCATCGACTTCGGCCCCAACGGCGGCATCACCGTCCGCGACACATTCAACTACCCCCAAGGCACTACTGATCCTACAGACTGGACGCTGGACGGCATCTGGAATCAGCAGGAGCAGGATCTGTTCAAGGGTTTGGGGCTGGATCTGAACGTCGCTGCCAGCGGCACGATGTCCCTGCTCAGTGCCTACCCCAATCCGGTAGCCTCTCAAGTGGTGTTCGAATATGAAACGCCGGTAGCCGTGACGTGCAGCTTTGTGATAGTGGATGACAAGTATCGGGTGGTCAAACCGCTGAAAACATCCATTGTGCAAACCAATACCGGCTTCCACTTCGACATGAGCCAGGACTTTCCACCAGGCAAGCGCTACCGACTTTATTACGTGTTCCAGAACGGCCCAACGCTGTACTACAAAGGCCACGGCGACATCAAAGTCGGGATGTAGCATAGGCTTCAGCCCGTAGTGACTTACGCCTCGAGTAAAAGCAGAAGGCCGCCATCTGGTTGATGGCGGCCTTTTGCTTTGTGTAACTACGCAGTCCGGCACAGGCTGAAGCCTATGCTACATTCAGCTAGAAATCGAACTTGATGCCCTGGGCCAACGGGAGCTGGGTGCTGTAGTTGATGGTGTTGGTCTGGCGGCGCATGTACACGCGCCATGCGTCGGAGCCCGACTCGCGGCCGCCGCCGGTTTCCTTCTCGCCGCCGAACGCGCCGCCGATTTCGGCGCCGCTCGTACCGATGTTCACGTTGGCAATGCCGCAGTCGGAGCCGGTGTGGGCCAGGAAAGCTTCGGCCTCGCGCATGTTCAGCGTGAAGATGCTCGACGAGAGGCCCTGACGCACGCCGTTCTGGATGGTAATGGCGTTTTCCACGTCGCCGCTATACCGGATCAGGTACAGGATGGGCGCGAAGGTTTCTTCCTGCACGGTGTGGTAGGCGTTGTTGGCTTCTACCAGCGCGGGCGTCACGTAGGTGCCGGTTTCGTAGCCGGCGCCGCTCAGCACCTCGCCACCGATGAGCAGCTTGCCGCCTTCCTTTTGCACGGCTTCCAAGGCCTTGGTGAAGGCCTGCACGGCATCTGTGTCGATGAGCGGACCCACCAGCTTGCCGTCCTGCAGCGGGTGGCCGATGGGCAGGTTGGGGTAGATTTTCAGCAAGCGGGCCTTCACATCCTCGAAAATAGACTCGTGGATGATGACGCGGCGCGTGGTGGTGCAGCGCTGCCCGGCCGTACCCACGGCCCCGAACACGATGGCGCGGATGGCAATTTCCAGGTCGGCGTGCTGGGTGAGGATGATGGCGTTGTTGCCGCCCAGCTCCAGCAGCGCGCGGCCCAGGCGGGCGCCTACTACTTCGCCCACCTTCTTGCCCATGCGGGTGCTACCCGTGGCCGACACCAGCGGCACGCGGCCGTCAGCAGCCATAGCCGCCCCAATTTCGGCGTCGCCGATAACCAGGTTGAAGATGCCTTCGGGCAGCTCGTTTTCGCGCAGCACGTCTTTGATGATGTGCTGCACGGCCACGGCCACCAGCGGCGTCTTCTCCGAGGGCTTCCAGATGCTCACGTCGCCGCAGACGGCGGCCAGCATGGCGTTCCAGCTCCACACGGCCACCGGGAAGTTGAAGGCCGAGATGATGCCCACCACGCCCAGCGGGTGATACTGCTCGTACATGCGGTGCGCCGGGCGCTCCGAGTGCATCGTGAAGCCGTGCAGCTGGCGCGAGAGGCCCACCGCGAAGTCGCAGATGTCAATCATTTCCTGCACTTCGCCGAGGCCTTCCTGCAGGATTTTGCCCATCTCGTAGCTCACCAGCTTGCCCAGCGGCTCCTTGAACTCGCGCAGCTTGTTGCCAATCTGGCGCACAATTTCGCCACGCTTGGGGGCCGGCACGGTGCGCCAGGTTTGGAAGGCTTCCTGGGCCTTCTGCACCACCTGCTCGTAGTCGTCTACGGTGGCAAAAGCCACGCTGCCGATGAGCTTTCCATCGGTGGGCGAGTGGATGGCGCGGGTCTGGGCATTGCCCTGGCCGCCCCACACCAGGCCGGTGCTCCAGGCGGCGTTGGTGGCTTCTACACCCAGCTCGCGCAGCACCTGCCGGATGCCGTGGTGGTCGTGGTCTTGTACGTCGGTGCCGGTAGCGGTAGCTTCTTCGAGGGCTTGTTTCATGGGGGTGGTTGGGGTGGGAAATGCAGATTGGTATTCAGCAAATCTAATGAATTGGCACCGGGGCTACTATTGCTCATGCTCCTGACGTATCCACTCAAATGCAAAAAAGCTCCTGCTACAGACGTAGCAGGAGCTTTTCATAAACATTAGGCAACCGAAACTCTCAGATTCCTCGCTTTGCTCGGAATGACAGCTACTCAGCCTGCCCGATGGGGTAGTAGGCTTTGCGGCCGTCGGGGTACACGCCTTCTACCAGCGCGCCCTGGCTTTCCTTGGCGGCTTCCAGAAACTGCTGCACGTCCTGCGGCTTGCCCACCTTGTTCTTATCAATGCGGGTGATGATGAAGCCGTCGGCAATGCCGGTTTCGCGGAAGTTGGAGCCCTGGATGCCGCTGATTTTGGCGCCGCCTTCCAGGCCCAGCTTGTTCATTTCCTGCTTGCTCACCGGGGCCAGCGTGGCGCCTTCATACTTGATGGCTTTGGCCAGCTCTTCCCGAATGATGTCGGTGGTGCCGGTGGAGTTGCGCAGCGTGGCCGAGGCCGTGCGCGAGTCGGAGCCGCGCAGGTAGGTCACCTTGATTTTGTCGCCAGGACGGAAGCGGGCTACCTGCTCCTGCAGCTGCGAGGAGGTGTTCACCTTCGCGCCGTTGATTTCCGTGATGATGTCGCCTTCGCGAAGGCCGGCGTCGGCGGCCGAGCTGTTCTTGCTCAGGCCCATCACGTACACGCCGCTCAGAGAGTTCAGCTTCTTCTCCGAAGCCAGCGTGGCATCTACCTCCCGGATCTGCACGCCCAACAGCGCCCGCTGCACCACTTTATACTTCAGCAGGTCGTCAATCACCTTGCTCACAATGGAGCTGGGCACGGCAAAGGAGTAGCCCACAAACGAGCCCGTCTGCGAGGCAATGGCCGAATTGATGCCGATCAGGTCGCCGTTCAGGTTAACCAGCGCGCCACCCGAGTTGCCGGGGTTCACCACGGCATCGGTCTGCAGGAAGCTTTCGATGCCCATGCCCTGCTGGTCGCGCAGGATGTTGATGTTGCGGCCCTTGGCCGAGATGATACCGGCCGTCACGGTGGAGTTCAAATTGAACGGGTTGCCCACGGCCAGTACCCACTCCCCTACTTTCACCTGGTCGGAGTTGCCGTAGCGGATGAATGGCAGGTTATCGGCTTTCACCTTGAGCAGCGCTAGGTCGGTGGTCGGGTCGACTCCCACCAGTTCGGCTTCGAACTTGCGCTTGTCGTCCATCACCACTTCAATCTTATCGGCCTTATCAATCACGTGGTTATTGGTGACGATATAGCCATTGGCGGCGATGATAACGCCGGAGCCGGAGCCCTGCTGCGGCCCGCGCTGGGGCTGATGGTACTGCTCCAGCTCATCGCCGAAGAACTGGCGTAGGAACGGATCCATGCGGGCGCTGCCGCCCTGGCCCGCTTTGGGCGCGTACTCCGTCATTACGTGCACCACGGCCGGCGTCACGGAAGCAGCCGCCGCCGTGAAGTTGAGGCCTTCGGGCACCACGTAGTTGCTGCTGCGCAGCTCACTCGTGTACCGAATGTTGGGGTCAGCCGCAATAGCCTGGGGCGCGTTGGTGCGCTCTGGTTCCAGCAGCTTGTACCCACCCACTGCCACGCCCCCGCCAAGTACAGCGGAACCGAGCAGACCGAGCATCATTTGTTTTGCTTGCATGGGTAAGAACAGTGAAAGAAGGAAAAAAGAAGAGATTCGAATTTAAGAAAGCAGGCATAAACTCCCAAAGGAGCGCCTGTATGCAACGAAAGATGCGCGCCCGGTAGTACGAGGTTGCATTTGGTAGATCAGTCGGGGTTATTAGTCGACAAACCAACCCGTTTTGCGTACCGCTTCCTGCTGCTTACTCTAGCAACACGCGGGCCAACAAAAAAGGCACCCGACCGGGTGCCTTTTTTACAGAACTCGCAGTGCCTAGCGCACTTCGATGTGATGTTTCGTCACTTTTTTGCTGTCAAAAGGCAGTTGCACGCGCAGAATGCCGTCGGTCAGCTCGGCTTTGATGGCCGTTACGTCCACGGTTTCGGGCAGGCGGAAGCTGCGGGTGAAGCTGCCGTAGCCGGTTTCGGTACGGTGGAACTTCGGAGCGTTTTCGGTGGCCTCAGGCGCCTTCCGCTCGCCGCTGATGACGAGTTGGCCTTCCTGGAAGTCGATGCTGACGGCGTCTTTCGCTATGCCCGGCAGCGCCAGGTGCAGCTCGAAGCCAGCGGCGGTTTCCAACACATCGGCGGCTGGAGCAAAGGATTTGGACGGCTGGTTCACGGCCGGCAGCGTATCGCGCAGCATGTCGCTGAGCACGGCATTGAAGGCACGCGAAGGACGGAGAGCAGGGCGGTTGTTATACAGCAGAGTTGCCATGGTATGTGGTGATGTAGTTGAGTCAGAAGTTGAATCTGTGCCGTCGGGCACACCCCTACTCTATAAAATCCATACCAGCCGTATTTTAATGACAAAAAGACATTAAAAGTGTATTCGCTGAATTTTAACCCTATCCACGTTTCAACAAATACCGACTATACAACCCATCAAGCCTATTTTCACCGCAATCCAACTCACGACAAAAAGTCACGAATCAACCTAGTGCTGCGTTGGAAGCTGCCGGCGCTCGAACACGGAGCCGCCTTTGAAGAGGGTGAAACGCAGGTCCAGGCCCACGACGGGCGTGATGAGGTTGGTGCGGCCGCCGCCGGTGACGTTGCCGTTGGCATCGGTCTGCACCAACGCGTTGATGTACGTGGTCTGCGACGCCACCCAGGGCGTGAAATCGAAACGGGGCGACACGCGTACGCCTATTTCACCGCGCAGGCTGCCGAAGTCGATTACCCGCTCTTTTTCTTCCAACTCGTCGCGCTGCAGGCGCAGGAAGGCGGCGGCTTCGTAGGAGATGCGAGGGCGCAGGGCCAGGCTGGTGCCCAGCGGAAACACCCGGTCCAGGTCGAGGCGCAGGCGGGTGAGGGCGCGGCTTTCGGCGTCATCGGCCAGCGCAATCTGTTGCTCCACGCTCAGCCGCTGCCGGAAATTGAAGCTGCCGAACGTGTTCCAATGGCGCACAAAGGCCTCCGGCGTGATAGTATAGTCCCGGCGGCGGCTGTTGTTGTTATAGCCGTTATCGTACGAGTACACGTTAAGCAGCCCGCCCCCACTCCACTGCTCATTCCAGAAATGCTCGTAGCCGAGGCGCAGCTGAGCCGTGGAAAACTTACTACCGGAGCTCACCGTCTGGGCACCCAGGTTGAAAGCGGCCAGCGCATAGTCGTCGCCGGTCAGGGCCAGCTCGGCCTGTACCTCGGGCAGCAGCAGCGTGCTGCCGACGCTCCGGCGCTGGGCCGTGGCAGCGGTGGCAAGCAGGCAGGCGGTAAGCAGTAGAAATTGGTGACGCATAGAAAAGGCAGATGTAGCATAGGCTTCAGCCTGTGCCCGTTAGCGAATATTGTTGTGCGGCTGTTGCGCAGTGCCTTCGTTCAGGTGATGATGAGGCTCGTAGCGCGAATTATGCAATTCGCACTACGGAACGATAATCGGTACAACGTAGTGTAGCGCGAACTACGCAGCTCGCGCTACACTATGGTAGTCACCTCAACTCTATGGGCCGGCACAGGCTGAAGCCTATGCTACATGCAGCTCGCAGAGCGTGAGCCAGGCCATCAGGCCGGGGCCGGTTTCCAGGGCTTTGGGCTCGATATCGAAGGTGGGCGTGTGCACGCTGGAGGCAAAGCGGCCATCTTCGGCGCGGGTGCCGAGGCGGTAGAAACAGGCGTCGGCGGCCTGCGAGAAGTAGGCGAAATCCTCGGCGGCCATCCACTGGTCCAGCTCAATCACGTTTTCCGGGCCCAGGTACTGCTCGGCGGCGGCGCGCACGCGGGCCGTGAGATTGGGCTCGTTTTCCAGGTACGGGTAGCCGCGCCGGATTTCAAGCTCGCAGGTGGCGCCCATCGAGTCGGCCAGGCCCTCGCAAAGGCGGCGCAGGTGGCCGTGGGCCTCGTTGCGCCACTCTTCGTTCAGCGTCCGGAAGGTGCCCTCGATGTAGACTTCATTGGGAATGACGTTGGTGGCGCCGTTGGCAATGACTTTGCCGAACGACAGCACGGAAGGCATCTTGGGGTTGGCGCGGCGGCTCACAATCTGCTGCGCCGCCACAATGATGTGGGCGGCCACCAGCACGGGGTCGAGGTTCATTTCGGGCATGGCGCCGTGGCCGCCTTTGCCGCGCACGGTCAGGTAGAGCTCGTCGGTGCTGGCCATGTAGCGGCCGGGCCGGACGCCGATCTGGCCGGCGGGCAGCATTGGAAAAACGTGCTGACCCAGCACGCTGGCCGGCTTGGGGTTTTCGAGCACGCCCTCCTGAATCATCAGGTTTGCCCCACCCGGCAGCCGTTCCTCACCGGGCTGAAACATCAGCTTCACGGTGCCCTCAAACTCGTCCTTCAGCGCCACCAGAATGCGGGCCGCCCCCAGCAGCGACGACGTGTGCACATCGTGGCCGCAGGCGTGCATCACGCCGGGGTTTTGGGATTTGTAGGGCACTTCGTTCTGCTCCGTGATGGGCAGCGCGTCCATGTCGGCGCGCAGGGCCACGGTGCGGGAGGCCGGGTTGCGGCCCTCGATGAGAGCCACCACGCCGGTTTTGGCAATGGGCTGGGGCTGCAGCCCCAGCTGCCGCAGCTGCTCACTCACGAAGGCCACGGTATTATGCTCCTCAAACGACAGCTCGGGGTGAGCGTGCAGATGGTGGCGCAGGGCGACGGTATCGGCGGCGTGCTCAGTGGCCAGCGCTTTAATGCGGGAAAGCAGGTGTTGCATAGGGCAGGTTGTCAGTTGTTAGTTGTCGGTTGTCAGTCGTTGATTAAGTACAGATTGCTGGTTATTGGAGCAGACCGACAACTAACAACTCTAGTACGCCGCTTTGTTGAGTACCACCTGGGCCGATTCCAGCTCGGCCTTGGGGGCCAGCGGCCGGATGCGAAGCATGGCCTGCTCAGCTTCGAGGCGCGTAAGGTAGTCACCGATGTAAAGGCGGAAAACCGGCTGCTTGAAGGTCAGGTAGTCGGTTTCGTCGGGGTAGCGGCTGATGACGGCGCGGCGGATGCTCATGGCCTGGTCGCGCTCCAGCCCCACGTAGGCCAGAATGCGGAAACCCTGAGCATATTTCACGTTTTGGTTGGTGAAAGCCTGGTCGCGCAGGCGCTGTTCTACCTGGGCATTTACCTGGTTGGTGGGTGCTATAGCGGTGCGCGGGGCCGCGGAAACGACCGTTTCTTTGGGCGCGCTGAACACGGGCCGGTAGCGGCTCAGGTCCTCGGCGGGCACGGCCGGCGCGGTCTGGGCGGCGCGGGTTTTGGTGGTATCGGCGGGGGCGGTGGGGCCGGTGGCGGCGGGCGCGGTGGCGGCGCAGGCCCCCAGGGCAAGAAATGCGGGAAGCAGCAGCACGTTACGCAGTAGGGGTTTCATCATGTTCTTCAAGCAAAGCCAGACTGTTGGATGAGCCCAGCCGGTCGGCACCGGCCGCAACCAGCGCCAGCGCAAACGCCCGGGCCTGGATACCGCCGGAGGCCTTGATACGGATAGTGTCTGGCAACGACTGCCGCATCAGCGCAATATCGGCCACCGAGGCGCCGCGGCTGGCAAAGCCGGTGGAGGTTTTCACGAAGTCGGCACCGGCCTCGGCGCACAGCCGGCAGGCCGTCACGATTTCCTCTTCGGTCAGCAGCGCCGTTTCGATTATCACCTTCAGAATGGCGCCGCGGAAGTGGCACAGCTCGGCCAGCTGGCCTATTTCCTCTTCCACTTCAGCCAGCGCGCCGGCTTTGAGGGCACCCACGTTGATGACCATATCCAGCTCCGTCGCCCCATCGGCCAGGGCCAGATGCGCCTCGAAGAATTTCACCTTCGCCAGCGCGTAGCCCAGCGGAAAGCCGATGACGGTGCACACCGGCACGCCGCTGCCGTGCAGGGCCTCGGCGGCCAGGCGCACGTAGCAGGGCGGCACGCACACGCTGGCAAACTGCTGCGCGGCGGCCTCCTGGCACAGCTGCCGGATCTGGGCGGGCGTGGCATCGGGCCGCAGCAGCGTATGGTCGATATAGGAAGCGAGGTTCATAGGCAACGCAAAGGTAGAAGGATGTAGCGCGAAACAGACTGGCGCTTTACAACAAACGGGCCGCGCTTCCTGCTGGAAACGCGGCCCGTTCTGCGGCTTGTGGCGGCCTTATGCCTCGTCAACCAGCACGCAGCGGTTGTTGAGCAGGTCGTCTTCCACGGTCTTGTATTTCACGTCGCTCACGATGCGGCCGTCCATGTACTGCACGGTCACTTTCTCGTTGCGGTTGGCCACTTTCTGCGAGCGGGCCGGCGTCTGCTTTTCCAGAATCTGCGCGTCGTCGGGGCCCATGTCCTCAGGACCGGCACCCAGCGAAATCGACGACACTTCCTTCTCAGCCGTCAGCTTGGGCATCGGGGCAGGCGTCGGCAGCTCGTCTTCGATGTAGAACTCAGCCTCGTCGGTGCCCTGCGCGCCGCCCTGCACCGGAATATCGGCGCGGAAGAGGAACGACAGGGTGTCCTCGTTCACCTTGCCGATCATGCCTTTGAACAGCTCGAAGCTCTCGAACTTATACACCAGCAGCGGGTCTTTCTGCTCGTACACGGCGTTCTGCACTACTTGCTTCAGGTCATCCATCTGGCGCAGGTGCTGGGTCCAGGCGGTGTCGATGGTCGACAGCACCACGGATTTCTCCATGCTCCGGATGATTTCGTGGCCTCCCGTAGCCTGCGAGCGGCGCAGGCTGGCTACTGCCGACACCTGCTTGCGGCCATCGGTGAAGGGCACTGCTACGTTCTCGAACGGGGCGTTCTGCTCCAGCAGGCTGTTCACGAGCGGCATGGCGTTGCTGGCAATGTGGTCGTTCTTGCTGTGGTAGTAGCCCAGCGCTTCGTCGTAGAGCTTCTGCGACAGAGTACCGGCCACCATGCCCTTCATCTCGGCTTCCGTGATGTAGGTATCGTAGCCGTACACGCGGATGATGGCCAGCTTGAAGTCCTCGTAGTCGCCCGAAATTTTATGGGCAGCCACGATGTCCTCGGCCACGTCGTAAATCATGTTCCACACGTCCAGCTCCAGACGCTCGCCGAACAGGGCGTTGCGGCGGCGCTTGTACACTACCTCGCGCTGGGCGTTCATCACGTCGTCGTACTCGAGCAGGCGCTTGCGCTGACCGAAGTTGTTTTCCTCGACCTTCTTCTGGGCGCGCTCAATCGAGCTGGTAATCATCGAGTGCTGAATCACCTCGCCTTCCTCCAGACCCATGCGGTCCATGAGCTTGGCAATCCGGTCGGAGCCGAACAGGCGCATCAGGTTGTCTTCGAGGCTCACGAAAAACTGCGAAGAGCCCGGGTCGCCCTGGCGGCCGGCGCGCCCCCGCAGCTGGCGGTCTACGCGGCGGCTTTCGTGGCGCTCCGTACCGATGATAGCCAGGCCACCCGAGGCTTTAGAGGTTTCCTTGAGCTTGATGTCGGTACCGCGGCCAGCCATGTTGGTGGCAATGGTCACGGTGCCGGGGAAGCCGGCGCCGGCCACAATTTCGGCTTCGCGCTGGTTCTGCTTGGCGTTGAGCACCTGGTGCTGGATGCCGCGCAGCTTCAGCATGCGGCTCACCAGCTCCGAGATTTCCACGCTCGTGGTACCTACCAGCACCGGGCGGCCGGCCTGCACCAGCGTCTGTATTTCCTCGGCCACAGCATTGTACTTCTCGCGCACGGTCTTGTAGACTTTGTCGTGCTCGTCTTTGCGCTGGATGCCGCGGTTGGTCGGAATCACCACCACGTCGAGCTTGTAGATGTCCCACAGCTCGCCGGCTTCGGTTTCGGCCGTACCCGTCATGCCGCCCAGCTTGTGGTACATGCGGAAGTAGTTCTGCAGCGTCACGGTGGCGTAGGTCTGGGTGGCGTCTTCCACGCGCACGTTTTCCTTGGCCTCAATAGCCTGGTGCAAACCGTCGGAGTAGCGGCGGCCTTCCATTACGCGGCCGGTCTGCTCATCCACGATTTTCACCTTGCCGTCGTCGGTCAGGATGTACTGGTCGTCCTTCTCGAACAGCGTGTAGGCCTTCAGAAGCTGGTTTACGGTGTGGACCCGCTCGCTCTTCTCCTGGTAGTCCTGCATCAGCTGCTCTTTCTGGTGCAGCTTTTCGTCGTCTTTGAGGGTGGTGCTGCGCTCCAGATTGGCGATTTCCGAGCCGATGTCGGGCATGATGAACAGGTGCGGATCCTCGCCCTGGGCCGTAATCAGGTCGATGCCTTTTTCGGTCAGCTCGATCTGGTTGTTCTTCTCGTCGATCGTGAAGAACAGCGGCATATCGGCCTGGGGCATCTGGCGGGCGTTGTCCTGCAGGTAGTGGTTTTCCACTTTCTGCAGCACGGCGCGCATGCCGGTTTCGCTCAGGAACTTGATGAGCGGCTTGCTCTTGGGCAGGCCGCGGTAGGCGCGGAACAGCGACAGGCCGGCTTCGCCTTCCTTGTAGCCTTCTTTGCCGTCCTTGATGCCTTTGCGGGCCTCCACCAGATACTGCTGCACCAGCTTCTTCTGCTCGTCTACGAGGCGCTGGATGCGGGGCTTGAGCTGGTAGAACTCGTGCACGTCGCCGCGGGGCACGGGGCCCGAGATGATGAGCGGCGTCCGGGCATCGTCAATCAGTACGGAGTCCACTTCGTCGACCATGGCGTAGTGGTGCTTGCGCTGCACCAGCTCGCCGGTTTCGCGCGCCATGTTGTCGCGCAGGTAGTCGAAGCCGAATTCGTTGTTGGTGCCGTAGGTGATGTCGGCGGCGTAGGCGGCGCGGCGGGCGTCGGTGTTGGGCTGGTGCTTATCGATGCAGTCTACGGTGATGCCGTGGAACTCGAACAGCGGCGCATTCCACTCCGAGTCACGCTTGGCCAGGTAGTCGTTGACGGTTACCAGGTGCACGCCGCGCTTGCTCAGCGCGTTCAGGAACGCCGGCAGCGTCGAAACGAGGGTTTTGCCCTCGCCCGTGGCCATTTCCGAAATCTTGCCCTGGTGCAGCACCACGCCCCCGATGATCTGGACGTCGTAGTGAATCATGTCCCAGGTGATTTCGGCGCCGGCGGCCAGCCACTTATTGCTCCAGATGGCCTTGTCGCCCTGAATCGTGACGTTCTTTTTGCGCTGCGCGTACTGGCGGTCGTAGTCGGTGGCGGTTACCACCAGCTGGCCGTTTTCGGTGTAGCGGCGGGCCGTTTCCTTCACCGTGGCAAAGGCGGCGGGCAGCACCTGCATCAGCACCACTTCCAGGTCTTTGTTGCGCTGCTTTTCCAGCTCATCAATCTGGTCGAAGAGCTTCTCCTTGGCCATGATGTCGAGGCTGGCGTCGTCGTTGACGCGGGCGTGCAACGCGGCCAACTGGTCGTCGAGCGGCTTTAGATGGGCGTCGATGCGGGCGCGCACCTCGTTGGTGTGCTCGCGCAGCTGGTCGTCGGAGAGCTGTGCCAGTTTGGCATATTCGGCGTTTACGAGCGCCACATAGGGGATAATCTCCTTCAAGTCCCGGTCCGATTTCGTTCCGAAAATCTTGGCGACGGTTTTCCCTAGAAAGTCAAACATGCTGTTATTTTTAAACTGAAACGCCGGGGCGTACCTCAAATTTACAGTGTTTTCCGGGATTCTCCCGGTGAAATACCGTAAACGCGCCGCCCCGGACCCCAAAACGACAAACCCCGCATCCTCAAAGAGTGTGCGGGGTTTGTCGTTTCGGATTTGTTGTCAGGAAATCATTTGTCATCCTGAGCGGAGCGAAGGACCCTATCACGGCTGGATTACTACCCGGCGACGTTGCTCTTACGTGATAAGATCCTTCGCTCCGCTCAGGATGACAAAAGTAACCTTACTGCTTGGCCGGGTCGCGGGGCACCAGCTTGTCCATGATGGACGTGGAGCCTAGAATGGCCGGTTTCTGGGCCTTTTGGGCTTCTTCGCTCTTCTCGGTGAGACGCTTGTAGAGCGTGAGGGCCTGGGCCACTACCTGGTCCATGTTGTAGTACTTATAGGTAGCGAGGCGGCCCACAAAGTGTACGTTGGGCGTCTGGTCGGCCAGCTTTTTATACTGGTTGTAGAGCTCGGCGTTTTCGAGGCGCGGCACGGGGTAGTACGGGTCGCCCTCGGCTTTGGGATACTCGTAGACCAGCGCGGTTTTGGGGTGCTTCTGGCCAGTGAGGGCCTTAAACTCCGTGATGCGCGTGTACAGGTTGTCGTTGGGGTAGTTCACCACGGGCGCGGCCAGATGCTGCTCCTCGTTCAGGGTTTCGTGCTTGAACTCCAGCGAGCGGTACGGCAGCTTGCCGTATTTGAAGTCGAAATACTCGTCGACCGGCCCCGTGAAAATCATTTCCTTGAAAGGAATGAAGTCGATAATGTCGTGGTAGTCGGTGTTGAGCATCACCTTGATGTTGGGGTGGTCCAGCATCCGCTCGAACATGCGGGTGTAGCCGTGCAGCGGCATGGCCTGGTAGGTGTCGGTGAAGTACCGGTCGTCGCGGTTGGTGCGGGTGGGCACCCGGCTCGTCACGGACTTGTCCAGCTCCGAGGGGTCCATGCCCCACTGCTTGCGGGTGTAGTTCTTGAAGAACTTCTCGTACAGCTCGCGACCCACTTTGCTCACTACCACGTCCTCGGAAGTCCGGATAACGGGCACATCCTCGGCCACCGACTCGAAAAACTGCTCCACCTCGAAGCTGTTCAGCGACAGGCCGTAGAGCTTGTTGATGGTGTCAAGGTTGATGGGCATGGGCACCAGCTGGCCATCCACGGAAGCCAACACGCGGTGCTCGTAGGGGCGCCAGTCGGTGAAGTCAGACAGGTACTCGAAAACGTCCTTGGAATTGGTGTGGAAGATATGCGGGCCGTATTTGTGAACCAGGATACCGTCTTCATTATAATGGTCGTAGGCGTTGCCGGCAATGTGGCTGCGCTTGTCTACAATCAGCACTTTCTTATTTGAGCGGGTGGCCAGCCGCTCGGCCAGCACGCTGCCGGCAAAACCGGCCCCAACAATGAGGTAATCGAACATAACGTACGGGTGTTGTGGTTGGTAGGAGGATTCGGAAAGGGAATTTTCAGGTAGTAGCGAGCGGAACAGCAGGCACTTTGGCGTGCAGGCGGGCATGCATCAGGTCCAGCATCTGCTGCCAGGTCTGGTCCCAGGAAATGGTGGCGAGGTAGTCGTCGGTGCGCTGGCGCCAGTCGGCGTCCTGGGTCTGCGTCAGGGCCTTTTCAATGGCCTGGCCGAAATCAGCGGCGTTATCAGCAATGTACACGAGGTTCAGCTCGCCGTAGGGGCGCACCACGTCGCGGATGGGCGTGCTGACCACCGGGCGGCCGGCGGCCAGGTATTCGGGCGTTTTGGTGGGCGAAATGAACTTGGTGCTTTCGTTGTCGGCGAAGAGCAGCGTGGCCACCTCCCAGCCCTGCAGGTAAGCGGGCAGCTCCTGGTAATCTTTGCCGCCGAGGTAGTGCACGTTGGCCTGCTGCGGCAGCGTAGCCGCGTCAATCTTCACCACGGGCCCGATAATGACAAACTGCCACTCGGGGTGCGCGTCGGCCAGCTCACCCAGCAGCGCAATGTCCAGCCGCTCATCCACCACGCCGAAGAACCCGATGCGCGGATGCGCAATACCGGCCTGGTCGGCGGGCTCGGGCATGGCCTGGCGGGCCTGGCCGAAGTGGGCCTTGTCGATGCTGCTGGGGAAAGGGTGCGCGTCGGGGTGCTGCTGGCGCTTGGCTTCGTAGAGCGTGTGGCCGCCCGTGAACACCAGCTCGGCCTTCTCGAACAGCTCCTGCTCCCGCTCTCGCAACTGCGGCGGGGCAAACTTGAAAGCCGCCAGCTCGTCCATGCAGTCGTACACGGTCAGCACGGGCTTGAAGAAGCGCGACTTGCCCAGCGCCATCGGCGTGTAGTACCAGAACACGTACCGGTCCACACCCTGCTCGTCGAAGTAGCGGCTGAGGACCTCGAACTGGGTCTGGTTGGCCACGGCTTCGTCGGCGCGCAGCTTGTGCGGCAGATGCACGACCAGCACCTTGAGGCCCTGCTGACGCTCTTTCACTTCCAGGTGCGGCTCAATGAGGTCGTCGGCGTGATAGAAGGCGTCTTCTACGTAGAACACCCGGCCATATTGGGCAAAGCGCGAAAGCAAATGCTGCGGGCGCTGCCACACAAAATCCCAGTGTAAGTGCGCAAAACACACTAAATCGGGCAGAGAGTAAGCAACGGTGGCGTTAGTAGTTGTAGGGGTAGCGGCAGAGATGGAGGCGCACGCATCCAACTCCGCTGGTGTGGTCAGCGGCATAAACAGAAAGCGAGAATGAGTAATCGGGGCACGGGTTTCTACTGAAAGATTCCGCCTCAACGACCTGCCGGCCCCTGCTGACTATACGCCCGATTATTTAAAAGGATATTGCCGAGCTAACACTAAGGTATTTGGCATAGTTCAACTAAATTCACTAGTTCCGCAGCCGGCTCACAGCAGCAGCTGCATTTCTACGGCATCCTGCCAGCCGTCGGCCCGGCGCAGCCATTGGCGGCGGGTACCTACGGCGCCAAAACCAGCCGCCATAAACAGCTGAAGGCTAGCCGTATTATCGGCCGAAATGGTGCAGTGCAGCTGGTGCAGCCGCAACACCTGCCGGGCGTAGGGCTGCACCAGCTGCAGCGCGGCCTGCGCATAGCCCTGCCGGCGCTGGCTGGCCAGCACCACAATGCCCACCCCGGCCCGCTGGTGCAGCGGCTCAAACCCGAATATATCGACGGTTCCCACGGCCGCGCCGGTGGCGGTGGCGCACAGCACCAGCCGCAACTGCCGCACCTCGTGGAAGTCGGTGGCGGCGCTATCGAGGTACTGCCGCAGGGTGTAGCGCGACACGGGGGCCAGCGTGTCGGACACGCTCCAGACCGCGGGGTCGTTTTCCAGCGCGTACAGGAAGTCGAGGTCGTCGGCTTCGAGGGGGCGCAGGAATACGAGGTCAGAATGGAGCATAACGGAGGCCTCACCCCCTAACCCCCTCTCCGATGGAGAGGGGGAACTAGCTGATAGGTTCTTCTAGAGCTAGTTCCCCTCCTTTTACAAGGAGACGGTTGGGGTGGTTGAAAATGACAGAATGGTTTTTCAAACTAGTTCCCCCTCTCTTTTGGAGAGGGGGCCAGGGGGTGAGGTCCGGCACAGGCTAAAGCCTATGCTACATCTATTCTTCCCTCAAACACCCGCGTGGCGGGGCCGATGAGGTAGACGTGCTGGAACGAGCCGTCGGGCTGGGTCTGGAAGGTTACGCGCAGGTCGCCGCCGGGGGTGCGCAGGTGCACGGGGCTGGTGGCGCCGTGCTGCGAAGCGGCCAGCGCCACGGCCGTGACGCCGGTGCCGCAGCTCAGGGTTTCGTCTTCCACGCCCCGCTCGTAGGTGCGCACCTGCCAGGGCTGGCCGGGCGCGGCGGGCGCCTCCACGAAGTTGATGTTGGTGCCTTTCTCGCGGAACAGCTCGCCGTAGCGGATAGCGCGGCCTTCGGCAAACACGTTCAGCTCGGCCAGCGTGCCGGCTGCCTGCAGACGCACCACGTGCGGCGAGCCGGTATCGAGGAACACGCCCAGGTTTTCCAACTCCTGCTGCCCGGCTACGTCCTGCATGCGCAGGTGTACGGTACCGTCGGCGTCGATGCGGGCTTCGTGGGGGCCGTCGGCGGCCAGGAAGCGGGTTTCGGTTTCGATGACGCCCAACTGCCGGGCAAAGGCCACGGTGCAGCGCCCGCCGTTGCCGCACATCGAGCCCAGGTGGCCGTCGGCGTTGAAATACACCATCTCGAAATCATACTCCGGGTGGTTGCGCAGCAGAATCAGGCCATCGGCGCCGATGCCGCGGCGCCGGTCGCAGAGGTGGCGCACCAGCGCGTGGTCGGCGGCATCGAAGGTTTCGGCGCGGTCGTCCAGCATCACGAAGTCGTTGCCGGTGCCCTGGTATTTGTGGAAGTGCAGCGTGGTGCTCATGGGGCAAAGGTACGAAGGGGGGGATGAGGTGACAGGAGACAGGAGACAGGAGACAGGAGACAAAGTAAGAACGTCATTCCGAGCTTGCGAGGAATCTCGCGTGCTGACGTTAGCCTCACCCCCCGGCCCCCTCTCCCGTGGAGAGGGGGAGCCAGACGAGTTTTTTTGTGAGCCTGCTTCCTGGTGATTTCCACACTGCCGAGATTCCTCGCTCCACTCGGAATGACGACCTTTTACTTTTCACCTGTCACTTCATCACCTCATCACGATTCACCTCATCACCTCATAACCCCCTTCGTACCTTTGCAGGCATGTACACCTTCCTGACCACGAGCCCCTGGGCCGACTACGAGCTGATTGACGCCGGCAACTTCGAGAAACTGGAGCGTTTTGGCCAGCACATTCTGGCCCGGCCCGAGCCCCAAGCCATCTGGGACCCGCACCTGCCGGCCTCGGAATGGCAGCGCGCCAACGCCACGTTCAACCGCGAAAAGGGCAGCCAGGAGCGCGGGCAGTGGAAAATCAAGCCCGGCACGCCTGAGCAGTGGCTGATCGGCTACGAGCGGCCCGACGGCCTGAAGCTGCGGTTTCGGCTGGGCATGTCGTCGTTTAAGCACGTGGGTCTGTTTCCGGAGCAGGACCCCAACTGGCAGTTCATCTACAACCAGACCCGCAAGCGCAAAGCGGCCGTGCCGCGCGTGCTCAACCTGTTTGCCTACACCGGGGCCGCCACGCTGGCCGCCCGCGCCGCCGGCGCCGACGTTACGCACCTCGACTCGGTGAAGCAGGTGAATTTCTGGGCCCGCGACAACATGGAGGCCAGCAACCTCGACGGCGTGCGCTGGCTGGTGGAAGACGCCATGAAATATGTGCGGCGCGAGGTGAAGCGCGGCAGCAAATACCAAGGCCTCATCCTCGACCCGCCCGCCTACGGCCGCGGCCCCAACGGTGAGAAGTGGCAGCTGGAAGACGAGCTCAACGAGATGCTCAAGCTTTGCAAGGAGCTGCTCGACCCCGAGGACCATTTCTTCCTCGTAAACCTCTATTCATTGGGTTTCTCGGCCCTGATTCTCGACAATCTGGTGGGCGAAATCTTCCCGGCTATGCGCGACAAGCGCGAAATCGGGGAAATCTACCTGCACGATGCCGCCGCCCGCAAGCTGCCGCTGGGCACGTTCTGCCGCTTCGCCACGTAGGTGGCTTGGGATACCACAGTTAAAAACCAGCACGTCATTCCGAGCTTGCGAGGAATCTCGCTAGTGTGGAAATCAAGGGGCTCCAACGTCAGTATACCAGATTCCTCGTCCTTGCTCCAGGCGCAACAGGCCCGGAATGACAGCCGGCCCCTACCCTTCTATTTCTTCATTACCTCATCACCCGAGTCCGTGTCACATCCTCCTTCTCTGCACCGCCGGCTGGCCCTTATTGACATGGGCACCAACACGTTTCACCTGCTGATTGTGGAGCTACCCGAGGCGCGCCACGCGCAGCCCGTTACGCTGTTGCGCACGAAAGTGGGCGTGCGGCTGGGTGAGGGTGGCATCAGCAAGGGCCAGATTGCACCCGAGCCGTATGCGCGGGCCCTGCACACGCTGGCCGGCTTCAAGGAGGAAATGGAGCTGCACCAGGTGACGGACGTGCGCGCCACGGCCACCAGCGCCATGCGCGTGACCAGCAACGGCCCCGAGCTGGTGAAGGACATATTTGAGCAGACCGGCATTCAGGTGGAAGTCATTGCCGGCGACCGGGAGGCCGAGCTGATCTGCGCTGGCGTGCGCCGGGCCGTGCCGCTGGGAGCCGAGAAGCACCTGATTATGGACATTGGCGGCGGCTCGGTAGAGTTTATCGTGGCCGATGAAAGCCAGATCTTCTGGAAGCAGAGCTTTGAAATCGGGGCCCAACGCCTGCTCGATAAGTTCTTTCCGGACCCCAGCGGCGTGTTCCCGCCCGAAGCCGTAGCGGCCGAAAAAGCCTATTTCCAGCAGGTACTGGCGCCGCTGGCTGCCGCCGTGGCCGAGTTCCGGCCGGTGGGCCTAGTGGGCGCGTCCGGCTCGTTCGACAGCCTAGCCGACATGCACCTGGGCCGCCTGCGCGCCGAAGCCGACCTGCCGCCGTCCACGGACCTGCCGCTGGAGAGCTTCCGCCGCAGCCAGCAGCAGCTGCTGAGTTTGCTCCACGAGCAGCGCAAGGCCCTGCCCGGCATCCTGCCCATGCGCGCCGACATGCTGGTGGTGGCCGTAGTGCTGATCGACTACGTGCTGGAGCTGACCGGCATCACGCACCTGCGCACCTCGGCCTACGCCCTCAAGGAAGGGCTGCTGGCCGAAATGCTGGCGTCGTAGCCTGGGCCGTTCCAGCCGCGCGCCGTGCCCCAGGGCTGAAGCCCTGGGCTAGTGAAACTGGCGTATTTGCTCCTTCTTACCGCTTATCTGCTCCACTCCATAGCCCAGGGCTTTAGCCCTGGGAACCGGGCGCCGCTTCCCTCTGCCAATGACCACTACCCTCTCCTACAACCAGCTCTTCACGTTCGCCGAGGCCGTTTTCAGCGGGATGGGCTGCCCCGATGCCGACGCCACCCTGGCCACCGAAACCCTGCTCTCCGCCGATTTGCGCGGCGTGGACTCGCACGGAGTGGCGCGGCTCATCGGCTACGTGCGTCTCTGGGAAGCCGGCCGCATCAACGCCACGCCCCGCGTGGGCGTCACCTACGAAACGCCCAGCACGGCCGTGGTGGACGGCGACGGGGGCCTGGGACTGGTGGTGGGGCCACGGGCTATGCAGGTGGCCATGGATAAGGCCCGGCTGGTGGGCACGGGCTGGGTGTCGGTGAAGAATTCCAACCACTTCGGCATTGCCGGCTACCACGCCATGCTGGCTTTGGCCCACGACATGATTGGGGTGGCCATGACCAACGCCTCGCCGCTGGTGGCGCCCACTTACTCCCTGGAGCGGCTGCTGGGCACCAATCCCATTGCCGTGGCCGTGCCCGCCGGTGAGCAGCCCGATTTCGTGCTGGATATGGCCACTACTACGGCCGCCAACGGCAAGCTGGAAATCGCGCAGCGCAAAAACCTACCGATTCCGGAAGGCTGGGCCCAAGATGCCACCGGCACCGGCTCAACGGATGCCAACGCCGTGAAAAACGGCGGCGCGCTGCTGCCGCTGGGCGGCGCTACCGGCTCGCACAAAGGCTACGGCCTGGGCGCCGTGGTCGACATCTTTTCGGCGGTGCTGAGCGGGGCCAACTACGGGCCGTGGGTGCCGCCGTTCGTGGCGTTTCTGCAGCCCTCGGCCAATCCGGTGGGCCAGGGCCTGGGCCACTTCTTTGGGGCGATGCGCGTAGACGCCTTCCGCCCCGCCGACGAGTTCAAGGCGCACATGGACAACTGGATCAGCACGTTCCGGGCCGCGCAGGCCGTGGAAGGCCGCCACGTACTCATCCCCGGCGACCCAGAGCGCGAAACCTCCGCCGTGCGGCTGTTAGAGGGCATTCCGCTTCTGGAGCCCGTCATCCGGGACCTGGAAACTGTGGGCAGCAAGTTTGGCGTGAAGCTGTAGCGGCTATCAGCATTTTTCAACAAAAAAGCCCCGCCGACACAGTGTCGGCGGGGCTTTTTTGTTGATATAGTGGCTTAGCTGTTGCTGCTGAGCAGCGCGTTCATGGCCACGTCTTCGTTGAGATACTTGGAGGAATACGACTGGTCGGGGCCGTTCAGGAACAGGCAAGTGCCACCGTTTACGGCCTCAATGATTTCGTCTTTCTGATCCATGGGCAGGGCCGGGCAGCCGAGGCTGCGGCCCAGGCGGCCATACTGCCGGATGAAATCCTCGCTCACGTAGTCGGCGCCGTGCATGACCACGGAGCGGGCCAGCGCGTTGGTGTTGTAGCCTTCATCGACGCCGTTGAGCTTGAGCGAGCGGCCGTGCTTGCCCACGTATTCGCCCTGCGTCACGTAGAAGCCCAGGCTGCTCATATTCGACTCGTTCTGGTTGGAGAAGTTGGTGGCTACGTTCTCGCCGGAGTTGTGGCCGTGCGCTACCAGCGTATGAAACTTCACCTGCTTGGCCTCTATATCGAGCACCCAGAGGCGCTTTTCGGTGCTGGGTAGCTCGAAATCTACTACTGTCAGCAGCTGCTTATCGTTGGCAAGCTGGCCGTCGTGCTGCAGGTTGAGGTAGCCGGTCATGGCTTTCTCGAACACGGCGTAGCGCAGGCCCTGGCTTTCCACGTTCAGGTCGCGGTACAGGTCGTGCAGGCGCTGGTTGAAGAAAGCGGCCTGCAGGCTTTTGGCGGACGGCAGCTTGGTTTCCACGCTTGCGGCTTTCGCCTTGTTGCCGCTGCCCACTACCGGGCCGGCCAACGGGGTGGCCATGAACAGAGCGGCTACGAACGGTAATACCCGGCGCGCCATGCGGCGGGCCCGGCGCTTCAGCCGCTGGCGACGAACTACACTATGATTTTCCATCGACACACTTCGGTTTCGGTTGTACAAAAGATGTCTTTCGTGCTCTGAAAGCCATCTTGAAAAGCCTATACGCAAATAGCTTGCATCCGGATGATAGTGGCACTACCTCCGGCATTGGAACAGGCACAACATAGCGCTACCACGATTAATTCCCTCGGCTTGCGGCCACTGCGCCAGCTTGCGGCAGCAGCAGGGCCGGCAGCAAAATTTTGGCCAAGGACTTAATAGCGGAATTTTCTTATTTATCTTGTAGCCCGGCATTTCCCAAAATTGCCGGCACAAGCGAATTTTCGCCGCTTCCGACCCGCTTCACCAACCAATTCCCCCAACCCCATATGCTCAATTGTACAAACGCATGGTGGCGCAAGCTCACCCTGGCCGCAGCTGCCCTTTTAGTGCTGGGCGGCCAACCCGCCAAAGCCCAAAAAGTAGTGCTGCAAGGCTACTGGTGGGACTACTGGAACACCAACTACCCCAACGGCTGGGCCAACTACATTGCCCTGCTGGCCCCGCGCCTGAAAGCCATGGGCATTGATGCCGTGTGGCTGCCGCCCACCATCAAGAACGGCAACCAGGGCAACGGCTACTCGCCCTTCGACAACTACGACCTGGGCGACAAGTACCAGAAAGGCTTCACGGCCACCCGCATGGGCAACAAGGATGAGCTGCTGCGCGCTGTGGCCGTGCTGCACGCCAACGGCATTGAGGTGGTGCAGGACATCGTACTGAACCACAACGACGGGGCCGGCTCCCAAACCGGCGGCGGTGGCCAGGACCCGGCCGCCTGGGAAGATGGCTCGACCAGCAAGTACAAGAACTTCCGGTACGTGAGCTACAGCAAGCCCGCCACCGACGAAACGGCTGCCAACTACCTGGCCCGCAACGGCCGCTTCCCCAAAAACTGGCAGAACTTCAACCCCAACCCCGGCAACAACTCCACCTCCGGCGACCAGAACCAGATTCTGTTCGGGCCCGATATCAGCTACTACAACGGCTCGTATGGGCAGAGCTCCAACGCCACCTTCAACCCGGCGCAGGGCGCAGACTATATGCGCAACAACCAGCGCAACTGGCTGGTGTGGTACAAAAAGCAGGAAGGCTTTGATGGCGTGCGCCTGGATGCCGTGAAGCACTTCCCAGAGTTTGCCATGGAGGATTTCCTCTACAACATGCAAAGCAACGCCGGCTGGGCCAACGGCGGCGCCACCATGTACGCCGTGGGCGAATGGGTGGGCGGCAGCGGCCAAATGGACAGCTGGGTGGCGGGCGTGCAGAACCGCGCCGGCACCTTCGATTTCTCGCTGCGCAATGCCCTGTATAGCATCGTGAGCGGGGGCGGCAACTTCGATATCGGCTCGCTGCCGACTTATCAGCAGGGCACGCGGGTGGTGCAGATCAACGGCACTTTTGTGCACCGCACGGTGCCGTTCGTGAACAACCACGACACGTTCCGGCCCCAGGTAAGCACCACCGGCAACTACACTGGCTGGAACTCCGGCTCGGAGCTGGCCCCGCACATTGACCCGTTCGATCCGCGTTTGTCGGCTGCGTATGCTGCCGCGCTGGCTGTGGATGGCTCGCCGCAGATTTTCTTCGAAGACCTGTTTAATATCGGCAACACGGGCAAGCGCTACTCGCACCAGCCCACCAGCACCGTCGATTTGCCCCAGCGTTCCGACATCGAGAACCTGATCTGGTGCCACCAGAATCTGCGCTTCAAGGACGGCGCCTACAAAGTGCGCTGGCAGGCCGCCGACCACCTCGTAATTGAGCGCAGCACCAAAGCCATCATCGGCATCAACGACAACTTCTCGACCTGGCAGAACAGCACGGTTTCGTGTGATTTCGCGCCGGGCACCGTGCTCAAGGACTATTCCGGCGCCAACGGCACGGCTACCGTGACGGTGAGCGGCTCGCAGACGGTGAGCATCAACACGCCGCCCTGCAACGGCACGGCCACCGGCGGCCGCCGCGGCTACTCGGTGTGGGCCCCTGCCGGCATCGGCACCAACTATGTGCGCGCCGCCATGGCCACCACCCAGGAATGGGAGCTGGCCGATGACCTGGGCGACAGTGACAGCCGCTCCTTGCGGCAGGGTGGGCAGCTGCCGGCCTCATCCACGGCCTACCGCACGGCGGGCCGCATCTACGTGCAATCGGGCAAAACCGTCACCTACACCCTGTTCCCCACGGATGCTACCCGCAGCCTCGCGGTGGAGCTGGTGAGCGGCACGAGTACCATCGTGAGCAGCAAAACCGGCACCGGCAACCTGGTGGGCACCTACACGCCCACGGCCACCGGCTGGCTGACGCTGCGCGCTAAGAACGCTGTGGCCACCAACCCGGCCCAGCGCGCCTTCATCAAGGCCACCTACACCGCTCCGGCCGTACTCACCAGCACCGCCCTGCGCGAAACCGGCGTGCTGGCCACCGCCAACGCCCGCACGCCGCTGGCCGGCGCCGACCTGACGGTGTACCCCAACCCCACCGCCGCCAATCGCATCGACGTGGTGCTGCAGTCGCCGACGGACGTAACGGCTACGCTGCGCCTCACGGACCTGATGGGCCGCCTCGTGCACGAGCAGAAAGTACGCCTCTACCCCGGCTCCACCGAGCAGCGCCTCCGCATCGAGCGGGCGCTGCCGGCCGGGGTATACCAGTTGAACGTGCCGGAACTGGGCCTGAGCCGCAAAGTAGCGGTGCAGTAAAAATCAGGCTTAGTAACTTATAAAAAGCGCCTCCGGAGTTTCCGGAGGCGCTTTTTTTATGCTCTTTTCTTCAATAATTCGATAACGTTTGACAGACGAGCTAGTTGCTTTTCTTCGAGACTGGGCCAGTCCTGCTCGTCATACTTATAGGAATCCAGATTTTTGATAGCCCGGCAAAATGGCAGGATGATGTCGGCAGCATTGCCTGTTGTTTCGTGCAGGAATTCTGGTGTTTGGCTATCTGAATGGTAGCTGATAACCAGACGATATAGTCCTGGCTGTGGCTGGGTGAAATCGAAATAATAGCCAGCTGGCTCCAGATGCCACCACACCTTCGACGCTATTCCATCAACCACATCAAGAATTGCCGCATACAACAGATAGATGGGATTGACTGGAACGTCCGAAGCGTCAATATCAAGATCAAAGCCATTCATAACGACTTTGACCGGTAGCCAACCGTGGCTTGGCTGCTCAAAGTCGACACGAATACGGTTATCGGATTTCATAAAGCTGATGGTGCTTACTGCCAGCCCCGCGCCGCCAGCTGCCGGGCGGCGGCGGCGCCATCCAGCCACTTCGATTCCAGGCCGGGGCCGGCCAGCAGCAGGCAGGCGCCTTCGGGCAGGCTTCGGATGATGGCGCGGTACTGGTCGGGGGGCAGGGCGGGGCAGCCGCGGCTGTAGCCGGCCTGGCCGTAGCGCTGCAGGTGCTGGCGGCTCACGTAGTCGGCGGCGTGTAGTACCACGTAGCGGCGCAGGGCGTTGTCGTTCTGGCCCGCGTCGAGGCCGCGCAGGCGGCGCGAGAGGCCGTGCTTGCCGCCGTAGGTATCCTGGGTGCGGTAGAAGCCCAGCGCCGTGCACGCCGACTTGATGGTGTTGGAGAAGCGCCGGGCCCGCAACCGGCCCGAGCCCCGGCCGTGCGCGACATGGCTGCGGTGCAGCACCTGGCCCTGGCGCAGATCCAGTACCCAGAGGCGCTTTTCTGAGGAGGGCAGATCCATGTCGGCCACGGCCAGTACGCCGCCCTGCTGGATGCGGCCTTCATGGCGCAAGGCGAGGTAGCCGACGCAGGCGCGTTCTAACACTTCGGGCCGCAGTGCGGCGGCCTCGGGGCCCAGCTGCTTGTGCAACAGTTGCACCGCCTGGCGCACTGAATCGGGCAGGGCGGGCAGCGGCGCCACGGACGTGAGGGCCAGCGAATCGGGAACAGCGGCAGCCGCAGCGGCGGTATCGGCGGCAACGGGATGCACAAAGGCCGCCGGAGCATTGCTTTCAGTAGCAGCGGCGTGGCACCCAGCCAGACCAAGCAGTACTGCCAGCGCGGCCAGCTTCGTCCTCTGTATCCCTGCCCCGGTTTTTGCCTGCATCATCATGCCGCCAAGGTACTGCAGCGGTGGGCAAATAGCCAATCCAGACGCTGTTTGCGGCCAAGTTGCGCGGGACAGAACCCGGGGCGGCAGCGTGGCGGGGCCGCTCCGGTTCCTAAAACAGCACGCTCACGCTGCCTTTCACGAAAAATGGCGTGCCGGGCGTGTAGTGCAGCTCCGAGACGCCCTCGGCCGGTTCACCGGGCAGGCGGCTCAGCGTGTCAAACTGCGCTTGATTCCACTCCACATTCAGTAGGTTTTCGGCGGTAGCCCCGAGCACGAAGCGGCCCACGGCGTAGCTGGCCACGGCATCCAGCAGGAAATAGCCTCGGGCCTGCACCGTGTTGGCCTCGTTGGCGGGGCGGGTATTGAGGTGGCGGTAGCGCAGGCTGGCGCTCAGGCCGCGCGGCTGCCTGAGCGTGAGCCCGCCCACGGTGGTGAAGCTGGGCGCCAGCGGAATGTAGTTCTCCCCTTTCGGCGCCCCCACCAGCCGGCCGTGCGCATAGTTCAGGTCTACATCGGCAAAAAGTACGCGGCTGAGCTGGTAGCGCAGCGCCACATCGGCCCCGAAGCGGCGGGTGCGGCCGGCGCTTTCCGTGAAACCCCCGTCGCCGACGTACACCAGCTCGTCCTGCAGGTGCAGGGCCCAGAAGGCGGCATTCACCACCAGCGCCGGCAGCGGCTTGAAGGTGCTGCCCACCTCGTAGCCAATGGCCCGCGGCAGCGCCGGCAACGAGTCGGCACGGTTCACGACTACGGCGCGGGCATCGTTGGAGTGAAAGCCCAGGCCCGAGCGCACGAATAGCTGCGTGTTAGGCGTGAGGTCGTAGTAGAGATTCAGCTTGGGGCTGACGCGCGCCTTAGTGGCCCGGCCCGAGGTTTCGGTATCCTGCGCATCGCGGTAGCGAAACACGAAATAATCGGCCCGCAGCGCCGCATTGAGCGTGAGCTGGTCGGTGAGCGTGAGCGTCTCGTCGAGGTAGGCGTTCAGGTTCTGCTCGAAAACCCGGCCGGCCACGATGGTGCCCGTCACCTGCCGCTTCACCGAGTTGCGCAGGGCCACATCCACGGCATCAATGCGGGTGCCCAGGCCAAAGGTGGAGCGCAGCGCCCGGCTGCCCAGCTGGCTGGTACGCTCGTAGGTGCCGGTGTAGCCGTATATGTTGCGGCCATCGGTTTGCCGGATCTGGTCGCCCTGGTCGGGGTTTTCGAGGAAGAAGGTGAAGTTGGAAAACAGGTTGAAATCGTAGCGCGAGTAGTAGGCCTGCTGGCGCAGCACGGCCTCGTGGGGCAGCGCAGTGGTGAGCACGGCCGTGGCGTTGGTGCGACTGGTGCTGCCGCCCTCGGTGTTGTCGATGGCGCCGAAGCGCGAAATCCGGCCGTCGCGCACGGCCCGTTCCGGCACCTGCCCTGAGGCATCCCAGCGCGAGGTGAAGTGCGAGCCCAGCAGCATCAACGACGTGCGGTCGGACAGGATACCGGTGTATTTTCCCAACCCGTTGAAGCGCCGGAAGTGCTGCGGGCTGTCGAAATAGGCGTTGGTGAAGGTATACTCGGTGGCCAGGTAGGCGCTTTCGGTCTGGTTGGACAGCAGGTGCGTGCCGGCGGGCAGCAGGTTCAGCAGGGCCACGGCGCGGCGCGTATTAAACCGCCCGATTTCCACCTTGGCCAGGCTGCTTTCCAGGGTGGTTTTGGTGCTAAACTCGCCGGAGCCGGCCGTGGCAAAATCGCCGAAACGGGCCGTGTAGGGCCCTTTGTACACGCGCAGCGCGTCCACGGTTTCGGGTATCACGAAGTGCATGTCGGCGTAGCCCTGGCCGTGGGCGTGGCTCACCATGTTCACCGGCAGCCCATCGATGCTCACGTTGAAATCGGTACCGTGGTCGACATCGAAGCCCCGGATGAAAATTTGCTCGGCCTTGCCGCCACCGGCGTGCTGGGCAATAACCAAACCCGGCACCAGCGGCAGTAGGTCCTGCGCCGAATTCACGGGCCGCAGTAGTTGGTCGATGCGGCTGATAGCGGCCAGGCTCTGGTTGGGGTCGCGAGGCTGGGCCACGGTTACTTCGCGCAGGTTTAGGGCCACGGCAGGCAGAACCAGCGTGAGGGTTTGGGTTTCACCGGCGGCCAGCGTGAGTTGCTGACGGCGGGTGCCATAGCCGAGCCCGGTAGCTTGGAGCGTGTAGGTGCCGGCCGCCAGTCCGCCGAGCCGGAAGTGGCCCAGGGCATCGGTGGCCGTGCCGGTAGTGCCGGCAGGCCCTTCGAGCTGCAGGCCAGTGCCCGGCAGCGGCTGCCCGGAAATAGAGTCGGTGATGGTGCCACGCAGCATGGCCAGAGTCCAGGATTGCGCGTACGCCGGACTGCTGCTCAGGGCCAGCAGCGCCAGCCCAAGCAGGTAAATTCGTAAAAAGTAAAGGTGCATAGTGCCACAGCCATGACGGGCCTCATGCCGCACAGGAGGCGGGCAGAAGGCGCGTCGGGTGATAAGAAGTTGACAGAATCCGGCTTGTCAGGCAGGCCGGAAATTTCGGGCACGATGCGGCCCGAAGCACTTCTTATCCGTGGCGCGGCGGCGCGTAGGGCTGCTTCCCAAAACCTGCCGGCGCGGCCGGCCGCAGGCGCGGCGCCTGGGGCTTCGGGGCATAGATAAACACCGCAACCGAAGCTGGTTCGGCGGCGGCGAGGCAATGCACATCCAGCCCCTTCAGGTTACTCAGGAAGTGCAGCGGCGTTTCAGACGCGCCCGGTTTGCGCGTGGCGTACTGCTCGCCGTTGCAGTGGTCGAAGCAGTCGATTTGCAGGTAGTGGCGCTGCTGGCAGTCGGCGCTGTGCACGTAGGCGGTGGCGCGCTGCGGCGCGGGCTCCGGCCGGCCCACGAGGCCCGCACCAACTACCAGCAGGTAGTTGAGCAGCAACAGCCAGATGAGGACGGAGCGGAGCATGAGAGTTGTTTACTTTTTGTTGTTTGGCTGTCATTCCGAGCAGCGCGAGGAATCTGAGTTTGCTTGGTGTGTCTCCTCAGATTCCTCCCTGCGGTCGGAATGACATATTATCAAGCGAAAAACACCCGCTCCACCGTCCAGTAGGCGGCAATGAGGCCGATGACGATGGAAGCCGGCACCACGACGCGCTGCTTGTACCAGGGCTTGCCACTGAACCAGTAGCCTACCAGCCCCCAGGCCAGCAGAATCACGGCCACCTGGCCCAGCTCCACGCCCACATTGAACGCCAGCAGCGACTCCAGAAACAGCCGCCGCGGCAGCCCCAACCCGGTCAGTACGCTGGCGAAACCCATGCCGTGCACCAAGCCAAAGCCGAACACCACCACCACCCGCCACGGATTCAGCTTGCTGACGAGGATGTTTTCCAGCGCCACAAACAGGATCGACAGCGCAATAATGGGCTCAATAATGCCCGGCGGCGGCGAAATCAGCCCGTACATGGCCAGCCCCAGCGTGATGGAGTGCGCCACCGTAAAGGCCGTAGCCTGCACCAGCACCGACTTCAGACGCGGCTCCAGCAGCGCAATGCTCAGCACGAACAGGATATGGTCGAGGCCCAGCGGGATGATGTGCTCGAAGCCCAGCTTGAGGTAAATCCAGACCGCATCGGCCTGCGAGAGTTTGCTGACGTCTACGCCGTCCAGCGCGTGGGCGCTGGCGGCGGCCGGAGCCAGCAGCAGCAACGGCAGCAGCAAACGAAAATGTAGCATAGGCTTCAGCCTGTGCCGGACCAGAAGCTGCGAGCTTTTCTCTGTGCTCATATACAATGTTGCTTGAAGCTGCCAGGGCGGCACAGACTAAAGCCTATGCTACAAGCCAGCCAGCAGCTGCTTGCCTTCCTCGGCCAGCTCCAGGCTCAGGTGCGGGTTGATGGCTAGCGCCTGCCGGATCAGAGCCTGGCCCTCGGCGGCGTGGCCGGTTTTGGTGGCAATCAGGCCGGCGCGGCAGAGCAGCGTGGGGTTTTGGGAGTTGGTGCGGCGGGCCTGCGTGATAAGCTTGCGGGCCGCGGCGTATTCGCCGCGCTTGTAGTGCACCCAGGCCAGCGTTTCCTGCACGTCGATGTTGTCGGGGCGGCGCTCGTACTCGGCTTTGGCGTGCTCGAGGGCTTTGTCGGGCTCGTTGGTTTTGAGGTAGGCGTAGGCCAGCTCCCGGTCGGCGTAGTGGCCCATCTGCTCGTTGTCGTCGGCTTCCTTGGCGTCGGTAGCCAGCATTTTGATGGCCTCGCGGGCCATGGCGTTGGCTTTAGCCGGCTCGTGGTTGAGGCGGTAGAGGTCGGTCAGCTCATCGGCAAAAGCATAGTCTTTCACCGTGGCGCGGGCCTTAAGAAAGTGCGCAATGGCCGCCGGGTAGTCGTGGCGGGCTTTGGCAATGCGGCCGAGGCCGGCCAGCGCGTAGGCGTAGCCAGGGCGGGCGGCTAGGGAAGTCTGGTACTGCTGCTCGGCACGGGCAAGGTCGCCGGTGGTTTCGTAGAGGTGGCCCAGCGTGATGCGCGACCATTCGGTTTGTTCCAGACCGCCCACGCCGGCCTTGGTGGCCATATCCATGGCCTCAATGGCGCCGGGCGCGTCGCCGTGGATTTCGCGCAGGTACGACACCCGGGCGTAGGCCCGCAGGTCGGGGCGCACGGTGTTCATCTTGTCGGCCATGCGGACGGCTTCGGGGTAGCGGCCCAGCTCCACGTTGGCGTCGCAGAGCAGCCCATACACGAAGGCGTTGTTGGGGTTGAGCTGCACGGCTTGTTCGGCCAGGGCCAGGCCTTCGGTGAAGTGGTGCTGGGTGAGGCTGAGCGAGGCTTTGCAGCACAGCGCCTCAAAGTTGTCGGGCTCCCGGCGCAGAATCTCGTCGAGCAGCTTCACGGCGGCCATGTCGTAGTATGGATGGTCGCCGGTCACGCGGCCTTCCTGCATGTAGGCCTGGGCCAGCAGCAGCTGGGCCTTGGTGTCGTCGGGCTGTTCGCGCAGGCGGGCCAGCAGGCCGCCCACGGCTTGCTGGGTGTTCACCCACTCGCCGCCCAGGGCCAAGTCGCCGTGCCGGGGCTTGAGGGCGGGCACCGGCTCGGGCTTCCGAAAGAAAACCAGCGCCGCCACCGCCGCCATAAAGCTCAGCAGTAAAATCGGGTAAAGATATTTTCGCACAGAAACGGGAGTTGAGGGTTCGGCAGGAAAGACAGGACGATGGTGCTGCCGGTTGCGCCGGCTACCGCCCAAAAGATAGCCGGACTCATCCGAGCCCGGCTATCAATCTATTCAGCTGGTAAGCAGAGCACCCGGCCGGGGCCGGATGCTGCGCCTGGGTAGTTCAGGCTAGCGCTGGTGCGCAAGCCGGATGGTTTGCAGCACCGTCGAACCGTTCGACAGGGTGGCTACATAGATACCAGCGGCCGTGCCGGACGGCATGCGCCATTCGTACTCGAAGGCGCCGGGCTTGTGGGCTTTGCCTTTCATCGGCGTGGCAATCACGCGGCCGTTCAGGTCGGTGATGCGCAGCGTCAGGTCCGACTTCACGCCTACTTCGTAGCGGAACGTGGTCTGGTCAACTACCGGATTCGGGAAAGCCACGAAGTTGTCAACCGTGTTAGGCTGCAAACCGAGGCCGCCGGTGGCGTTGCGCTGCGACAGAGCTACACGCTGGGCTTTCGTGCCGCTCCAAGGAGTCTGGGCATACGGGAAGCCGGCTTTGAACGTGGTATCGTTGGCTTCGATGCCGGTACGGAACCCCACTACGCCGAGCAACTGCGCCGTTACCGGGCTAGTGGCCGTGGCCGTGTAGTCGTCATAGAACAGGCCAATGGCGGCCAGTACGGCACCACCTACGGCTTGCAGCTCAATGCGCGTCACGTCATCTTCCAAACGACGACCGTTCGGGAAGCCGTCCATGTTCGGGATGTTCTGCAGCGTGGCCGTTGTGTTGTAGCGTGGATCTGTCAGACCCAGTACGGCTGCCTGCAGCAGACCTTCGGAGCTGAAATCAGCCGAGTTGCGGGGCGTAACAGGCACGGCCATGTTCAGGCGGAGCATGTCGCCGAGCACGGGCAGGAAGTTACTGACGAACGGCTTGCCAGCGGCCAGCGGATTGCGGGCAGGCTTGCCCGTAGCCAGCTGGTACGGCGGCAGGTTGGGCACACCGGTATGGAAGATCGGCAGGATATCGACGGAGCGAGGCTTGCCGGCACGCAACAAATACGGACCGAACGTAGCATCAGCAAACACGGTACCGGCGCGCTGGGCAGCCGTCAGGCCCGATACGCCATTGGCGCCGTTGCGGAAGTCGAAAGCCTGCAGCGAGTTGCTCTGGATGCGCAGCGGCGACAAACCGGGTACGGCAGCGCCGTAGTAGGTGGTGCCGTTGGCCGTGCCTTCAGCCATATACAGGCCGAGCTCGGGGTTGGAGAGGTAGTCGTCGGTGGTGGCGTCCTCGGTGTACGGCGTGCGCGAGTTCCAGCGGTCCTTGCCGCCGATGGGCACGATTACTTCGTTGGTGAGCGGCATACCGATGCGCGACACCTGAATCCAGTTGCCGGAGTGCGCCTGCGTGCCATCAGCATTGAGCGTGCGCAGGGCGGGACGGCTGGCCGAAGCCCACACGCCAATCACGAAGTCCGGATCGAGGATGGTAGTGGCCTGCGCGGCCGTTTTGCCGTCTTTCTGCAGCAACGAAATCGGAATCTGCAGGGCAATGGCGTGGGTGTTCTTGCGGGCCAGCCCGTCGCGGGCGCTGGCCGTCCGGATACCGCCCAAATCGAAAATACCGCCCAGATCTGCAAAGAACGGATCATCGGTCGGGCCGCAGAATACTTTCACACCGTTGGCCGCCGTCTGGATAGCGCCGGTCATCAGGGCCTCATAGGTAGTGTTGAGGCCAGCGGCGCTGGTGATGGAGCGCGGGCCTACGTTGGTAGGCGGCACGATGCCGTTGGTCACCAGCGTGGTGGTGGCCCCACCGCGGATGGCCTCCAGCGTGTAGGTGGTTTTCAGGTTCTGCTGCCCCAGCCGAATGTTGAAGAACGTGGTGGGGTCTTGGTTGATGCGCGAGAACGTGAAGCGGTAGGTGATGTCGTCGCCGGTAGTGGTGGCGCTGTTCTTCACGTGAATCTCGTAGCGCACGTTTTCGCCGAACGTGTTGTAGTTGGGGCCGCCCTGGGGCAGCTCCAACGGTATGTAGTTGGCGATGATGGTTACGGTTTCCGCGGCGTCGGGGCTACGGAAGGCATACAGGTCGGTGTTGTCGGCCAACGGGTCATCGGCAATAAGGGGGGCTTCGCGGTGGCTGGAAGCTTCCAGACGGGTGCCCTGGCCACTCCAGGCGACGGCGCCTACCACAGCGGTGGTAGCGGCGGCCAGCATGAGAATGGGACGCGTAATGTTTTTTGCCATGATGGATAATGGGGTTGGAAAGGGTAGGAATTGGGAAACGCAACACACCAGTGGCAACTAGCCAGTGGTGTAAAAAAGCAAGGCCAGGTAAGCAGAGCGGTGCGCGGAGCGGATAAACAGAGCAATACAGGGGACAGAAGGTCTGTGAGCCTGTAGTATCACTGCCGAAGTAGCATAAGGGCCGGCAGTATTGAGTAGCAGATATATAAAGCCCTACGTCAGGACCCAGCCTGATGGTTTGGCAAAGGCTGGAATTATGTACATCTAATTCTGAACTCTTCGCTGCTCTGCTTTCGCCACCGATACTGTGGGGGCGGCGGCCGGGTTTTCTTCCGTACTTTTGGGCCCTTTACGCACCGGGCCGGTTGTTCTCGCCCACGCCCCTTCTGCCTCACCGTGCGCGCCCCCGTGGCGCGCTGTCTTTATCCGCATGGCCAAAGTCGCAATCAACCTCTCCACCGGGAGCATACAGCAGGAAGAAATCATCGTTGGCATCGACCTGGGCACCACCAACTCGCTGGTGGCCTACATCCAGCCCGACACCCGCCAGCCCCGCGCCATCAACGACCAGGGCCGCGGTACCATCGTGCCGTCGGTGGTGCACTTTCCGCAGGGCGGCGAAACGCCCATCGTCGGCACCGACGCCAAGCAATACCTGCTCACCGACTCCGAAAACACGATTTACTCGGTGAAGCGCCTGCTGGGCAAGAGCTACAAAGACCTCGGCGAGCACGCCCGCGAGTTGGGCTACAAGGTCATCGACGACAACTCGGAAGGCCTGGTGAAAATCCGAGTCGGCGACAAGTTCTACTCCCCCGTCGAGCTGTCGGCCGAGATTCTGCGGGAGCTGCGGGCCCGCGCCGAGCACGCCCTGAAAACGCCCGTCAACAAGGCCGTGATTACGGTGCCAGCTTACTTCAACGACTCGCAGCGCCAGGCCACCCGCGACGCCGGCCGTCTGGCGGGCCTGGAGGTGCTGCGCATCGTGAATGAGCCCACGGCGGCCGCGCTGGCCTACGGCATTGGCCTGAGCCCCGACGACGAGAAAACCGTGGCCGTGTACGACCTCGGTGGCGGCACCTTCGACGTGAGCATTCTGCGCATTCAGCAGGGCATTTTTGAGGTACTGAGCACCAACGGCGACACCTACCTGGGCGGCGACGACCTGGACCGCGCCATCTACGACCACTGGGCCACCGAATACCAGCTCTCCACGACGCTTTTCCAGAGCGCCGAAACCCAGCAGCAGCTCCGTCTGCTGGCCGAGGAAGCCAAAAAGCAGCTCAGCCAGCATGACACCTTCGAGGCAGACTTCAACGGCACCACACTGCCGCTGAGCAAGGCGAAGTTCAACGAGCTGATTGGACCCATGGTGGAGCGCACCATCGACAGCTGCCGTCAGGCTCTTGCCGACGCAAATTTCACGCCCCAAAGCCTCGACGCCGTGCTGCTGGTAGGCGGTTCTACGCGGGTGCCGCTGGTCTACGATTCGGTGTCGGAGTTCTTCCAGCAGCCCGCCAACAGCTCTCTCAACCCCGACGAAGTGGTAGCGCTGGGCGCCGCCATCCAGGCCGACATCCTGGCCGGCAACCGCCGCGACGTACTGCTGCTCGACGTGACGCCGCTTACGCTCGGCATCGAAACCCTGGGCGGCCTGATGGACCCCATCATCCCGCGCAACTCCAAAATCCCGACCAAGGCCGGCCGCCAATACACCACCAGCGTGGACGGGCAGGTGAACCTGAAGATTTCGGTGTACCAAGGTGAGCGGGATTTGGTGCAGGAAAACCGCAAGCTGGCCGAGTTCGATTTGCGCGGCATTCCGGCCATGCCCGCCGGCCTGCCCAAGGTCGATGTGAACTTCATCCTGAACGCCGACGGTATTCTGAAAGTAGAAGCCGTTGAATTGCGCTCAAACACGCGCCAGGCTGTGGAAATCAAGCCTCAGTACGGCCTCACCGATGAGCAAGTGGAGCAGATGCTGATGGACTCGCTCACGCACGCCCGCGAAGACGTGGCGGCCCGCATGGTGATTGAAGCCCGCACCGTGGCCGAGCAGATGCTCTACCAGGTGGAGCGGTTCGTGGAGAAAAACCAGCTGCACCTCTCCGAAGACGAAATCACGCAGACGGCTGCCGCCACCCAGCGCCTGCGCGAGTCGCTGGAAACCCGCGACAAAGACACCATCCTGAAAGCCGTCGACGAACTCGAAGCCCTCACCAGCCCCTACGCCGAGCGGGTGATGAACATCTCCATCAAGCAGGCCATGACCGGCAAGAAAATCGAGTAGAAGTGAGCACGCCACGGCCCGGCGGCTTTTTCCAGCCGTCGGGCCGGTCGCCGCATGCTGATGTTGTTTGCTCCAATAGATAATCTCCTGAAAATGCCCTTGCTGTAATCAGCAAGGGCATTTTTACTTTCTTTGCATTCGACGATCTGGCTGGCCTGCGGCGCCCTATTGGTACTAAACAGTACAAAAAATGTTTCAGCATATCCGCAGCCTCTGACTGCGGTAGTAAACGGCACAAAACTTCTATGAACGCACACCTCCACCGCCTTTGCCAGCTAGCGCAGCAGCCCAGCCGGCGCATCATCGGCCTGATGTCGGGAACTTCGCTGGACGGGCTGGATGTGGCACTGTGCCGGCTGCACGGCCACGGCCCGGCTACCCGGCTGGAGCTGGAGCATTTCACTACCGTACCCTACGATGACGACGTGCGCCGCCGCATCCGGGCGGTGTTTGCGGGCGGCCCCACGGGCCAGATCAGCCTTGAGCATCTGACGCTGCTCAATCCCTGGCTGGGCGCGCTACACGCGGATATGGTGCTGGCCTGCCTGCGCGACTGGCAGCTGGCCCCCACGGAAGTGGACCTTGTAGCCAGCCACGGCCAGACCGTCTACCACGCCCCTGCCCACCAGTACCAGCACCCAGATTTCACGGGCCTGAACGCCACGCTGCAGCTCGGCGACGGCGACCAGGTAGCGGTGCGCACCGGTATCATCACGCTCAGCGACTTCCGGCAGAAACACATTGCGGCCGGCGGCGAAGGCGCCCCCCTGGCCGCTTACGGCGACTATCTGCTGCTCAGCAGCCCGACCGAGGAACGGCTGCTGCTCAACCTGGGCGGCATTGCCAACTTCACCTACCTGCCCCGCACCGGCCACGATGCCAGCGCCGCCTTCAGCACCGACACCGGCCCCGGCAACACCCTGCTCGACGCCACCGTGCGGGCCCGCTGTGGCCTGCCCTATGATGAGAATGGGCGCCTGGCACTGGCCGGGCGCATCCACGCACTGCTGCTGCAGGCACTGCTGGAGCATCCGTTTTTTGGGGCTTCGCTGCCCAAAACCACCGGCCCGGAGCTGTTCGGGCCCGAATATCTGCAGCAGGCTCAGCAGCGCACCGGCACTGAGAACTTAGGCACCGAAGATCTACTGGCCACGCTGGTGGAGCTGAGTGCCGCCGGCGTTGCCCGGGCGGCCCAACAGGTGTTTGGCGAGCAGCCGGCGCTGGCAGTCTACTGCAGCGGTGGCGGCGCCCACAATCCGGCGCTGCAGGCGGCATTACAGCGTCACCTCCCTCACTGCCGTTTCGCCACTACCGATGCTTTGGGCGTGCTGCCTGACGCCAAAGAAGCCATCCTGTTTGCAGTGCTGGCCAATGAAGCCGTGGCTGGCCAGCCGGTTTCGATTGGCGCGGGCCGTCAGCGCGTGCCGGCCGTAAGTATGGGGAAGATTTCGCTCCCGGGGTGATTTTTGGTGACAGGTGACAGGTGACAGGTGACAAGGAAAAGAACGTCATTCCGAGCGGAGCGAGGAATCTTGCCAGCGTAGTAACTGATTCTACCACACTGGCGAGATTCCTCGCTCCGCTCGGAATGACGTTCTTTCTTTGCCTTACCTCATCACCCCATTACTTCTTCACCTCTCCCAACGGCACGAGGCCAAAACTGAGAACCTGCCGGGCGATGGTGTCGCGGAACGTGACGTCAAGCTGCAGGTGGGGGCGCGGGGCCAGCGTATCGCTGCGGAACATGAAGGCCACGAAGGCGCGGGTGCTGTTGTCGGCACTGATGCGGAAGCCCAGCTTGTAGAGGTCGATGGTGGGCTGGTAGCGCTGCCCTTGCCGGTAGAGCGGCTCAGCGGTGGTCTGAAACCGCGCCAGTGGCACGTTGCGGCTGACTTCGGGCGCGAGCAGGGCGTAGGCGGCCGGGTAGTTGCCGGCCAGCACGGCCAGCAGAAACTGCCGCGCCACCTGAATCTGCGACGATATAGCCACGGGCTTCACGGCTACAGCCGGCCCTGGCTGCTGCGCCGCCAAGGGGCCGGCAACCGCCAACAGAGCACTCAACACGCAGCAAAACCAACAAAACGGGGCAGACTTCATACCATGCATACGGCAAAGGCTGTGCCGCAGCGGCCAAGGGCTATTCTTCGGCCTGGGGCACGAGCACGAATACGTCTTCGCCGGGGCGTTTCATGATGTACTTTTCCCGCGCAAATTTCTCCAGCAACTCGGGGCTGCTCAGCAGCTCGGCCCGCTCGCGCTTCACCACGTCTATATTGTCGAGGTAGTATTGCTTCTCTGTTTGCAGTTCCTGCAGCTTGGCGTACATGTCGTACTGCTTCAGCAGGTCATTAGAGTCGAAAAGGAACATCCAGACCAGAAAACCCAGCCCGGTGTAGAAGTAGAAGCTGCGCAGAAAGCGCGGCACGCGCGCCGTCAGATCAGAGAGTTGCATAGCCAAAGATAGAAAACGTAGCGCAGGCTTTTGCCTGGGCCGGGCCGGGTGGCAAAAACAAAGCCCGCCCGATGCAGCATCGGGCGGGCTCGTGGTTTGTGGCACAGGCTGAAGCCTATGCTACACGCTTACATCTTGCGGCCGGGGAAGTAGGCTACTTCGCCCAGCTCTTCCTCGATGCGGAGCAGCTGGTTGTACTTCGACATCCGGTCGGAGCGCGAGGCCGAGCCGGTCTTGATCTGGCCGGTGTTCAGGGCCACGGCCAGGTCGGCAATGGTGTTGTCCTCCGTCTCGCCCGAGCGGTGGCTCATGATGCTCTTGTAGCCGTTGCGGCGGCCCAGGTTGATGGCGTCAATCGTTTCGGAGAGCGTACCGATCTGGTTTACCTTGATGAGGATGGCGTTGGCAATCTGCTCATCGATACCGCGCTGCAGGCGGTTTACGTTGGTCACGAACAGGTCGTCGCCCACGAGCTGGGTGGTGCTACCGATGCTTTCGGTGAGAGCCTTCCAGCCGCTCCAGTCATCCTCATCCATACCATCCTCGATGCTGATGATGGGGTACTTCTTGGTCCAGTCGGTCCAGTAATTCACCATCTCCGACGAGGTCAGCTTGTCGCCGGTGCTCTTCTTGAAGTGGTAGTGGCCGTCGGAGTAGAACTCGGAAGCCGCGGCGTCCATGGCAATCATCACGTCGTCGCCGGGCTTGTAGCCGGCCTTCTCGATGGCCTGCAGTACAATCTTGATGGCGTCTTCGTTACTCTTGATGTTCGGGGCAAAGCCGCCTTCGTCACCCACGTTGGTGCTGAAGCCCTGCTTTTTGAGCACTTCCTTGAGGTGGTGGAAGATTTCGGTGCCCCAGCGCAACGCCTCCGAGAACGACGGAGCACCCACGGGCATAATCATGAATTCCTGGAAGTCGATGCTGTTGTCGGCGTGCGAGCCGCCGTTGAGGATGTTCATCATCGGTACGGGCAGCGTGGTGGCATTTACGCCGCCCACATAGCGGTAGAGCGGCATGCCGGCTTCCTGCGCCGCGGCGCGGGCAATGGCCAGCGAAGCACCCAGAATGGCGTTGGCGCCCAGGTTTGCTTTGTTAGGCGTGCCGTCCATTTCCAGCATGATCTTGTCGAGCAAACCCTGCTCGAACACCGAGAAACCGATCAGCTCTTCGGCAATCTTGCTGTTCACGTTTTCCACGGCCTGCAGCACACCTTTGCCCATGTACTTGCTCTTGTCGTTGTCGCGCAGCTCCACGGCTTCGTGCTTGCCGGTGCTGGCGCCCGAAGGAACCGCTGCGCGGCCTACGGTGCCGCTTTCGGTGGTCACATCTACCTCAATGGTCGGGTTGCCGCGCGAATCGAAAATCTGCCGGGCGTGGATTTCGGTGATAATGCTCATGAGGAAAAGTATGGGGTTGAGAAAAATTACGGGGCGGCCGCCCCGGAGCCGGCCAGCGGACCAGAAGCGGTATTGCGGTGGCAAGGTACTCAATTGCCACTTTCAGGCCAGCACTGGGCTACCAGATGCAAAGTCAGCACCGGAAAAAGCGCATGCCGCAACAGTCTGGTTCCTACCCTTCCAGCCACCGGCGGAACTCCGGCGTCTGGGCGGCGCTGGTGATGAGGGTGAGGTCGGGCTTGCCTCGCAGCCGCACGGCCAGCCGGTTGTTGAAGTACGGCTCCACGCGCTCCACAAACGCAATGTTCACCAGCTCCGAACGGTTGAGGCGGCCGAAGCGGGCGGGGTCGAGCTGGCGCTCCAGCTCCGTGAGCGTGCCGCTGAGTGGGTAGCGCACGCCGGCCGCGTCCACGGCAAAGGTCACGCCCTCGTCGGCCTGCACGTAGGCCACGTCGTCCACCTGCAGCACGTACAGGCCGTTGCGCATCCGCACCGAAAACCGCTGCTTGTACTGGGGCAGGCTGTTTTGGCGCAACGCCTGGCTTAGCTCGCGCAGCACCTCGGGCGTCAGAACCGGGGCCGGTACAGGACTGCCCAGACTGGTTTTCAGGCCGTGGTATTTGGCCAAAGCTTCCTGAAACTGCTCGTAGGTGAAGGGTTTGAGCAGATACGCAATGCCGTTACCCCGAAAAGCGGGCAGCAGAAACTGGTCGTAGGCGGTGGTGAAGATGATGGGGCAGGTCACCGTAAACCGCTCGTAGAGCAGGAACACGTTGCCGTCCAGCAGCTCAATGTCGGAGAAAATCAGGTCGGGCATGTCGTGGTTTTGCAGCCACGTTAGGGCCTTTTCCACGCTCCGCAGCACGGGCGGCGGGGCCTCGGTTTCGGCCACCGCGCCGGCCTGCCGCAGAAACTGCACCGTCTGGCGCGCGGCCAGCTCCTCGTCTTCCAGAATCAGAATGTTCATGCGTGTGTGCGTTGAGCCAACGGCCCGGTTTTTCCCAGTGGCACTACCGGCACCGTCACGGTAAAGAGAATGGGGCTTTGCGCTACCTCAATGCTGCGGCCAAACAGCAGCCGGTACCGCTCGCGCAGGTTGGCCAGCCCCGTCCCCATCGACTCGACGGCCGTGAGCTTGGGCCGGTGCGGGTGCGAAACCGTCAGGGCCACCGGCGCTACCACAATGGTGATGACCAGCGGGTTTTCCTCGTCGCCGGCGTTGTGCTTGATGGCGTTTTCCACCAGTAGCTGCAGCGTACCGGGCACCACCAGCAGCTGCCCCAAATTGGCGCTGGCGGCTATTTCCTCCCGAAACTCATACGCCGCCCCGAAACGGTGCCGCAGCAGGTAGATGTATTCCTGGGCGAACTGCAGCTCCTCGCTCAGCGGCACCACGTCCTCGTCTTTGTAGCGGATAAGAAACCGGTACAGTGCGGCAAAGCGGTTCAGAAACTCGTGGGCCTCCGCCGGGTCGTGCTGAATCAGGCCGCGCAGCACATTGAGGTTGTTGAACAGAAAATGCGGATCGAGCTGGGCCTTGAGGTTGCGCAGCTCACTTTCGGTCTGGGCCTGACGGGTGCGTAGCAGCATCTGCTGCAACCCCACGTACCGTTTGCCAGTGAGCAGCACGGCCAGCAGCCCGTAGCTTTTGGCGTGGGCCACCACCCCCAGCACAAGCCGCCCACCCGATAAATCGATGCGGTGCCCCAGCAGACATCCGTACAACACTAGGTACAATCCGCCGCTCAGCAGCAGCAGCACCGGCAGTTGCACCAGCCCCCGCCACCACTTCCGGCTCAGGAACAGTGGCAGAAACCGCTCTACCAGCACGGCCACCATGGCCGTATCCAGCAGCACCGTCACGGCCACCACCGGCAGCACCCGCCACCACATCCAGCCCGTATCGGCCACGTATTGCAGCAGCAGCACCGGCACCACCACGGCCCAGTAGCCGCCCACCAGCTTGCCATCGGAGCCGGGGCTCCACTGGCGCAAACCGGAAAGTTTCATAGTCACGTATTCAATAGTGCGTAAGATACTGCCTGCCGCCGACTACGGCACCAACGGCGTAAGCGCCCGCGAATTACGCACCAGCACCAGATATTGCACGTACGCCGTGTTCGGCAGGTCGCTTCTGAACCTTATTTGCTGGCCCGCCGGAATGCCCGGCGCGTACGTCACCCGGATAGGCTGCCGGTTGGCCGCGGCCGCCGGGGCGTTCAGCTGGAAAATGGTGCTGCTGCCCGGCTGCGTGCGGCGCTTCAGTTCTTCCAGACCCACAATCCGCGTCAGAGGACCGTCGTGGTTGAACTTATCGGTGGGCGTAAACCGCTGGCCGGGAGCCTGCCAGGCGGCGGGCAGAGAACTGGTCGGCATGAGTAGCTGACACTCAGAAAACACGCACAGCAACGACACCACCTTATCCCGCACCGGCAAATCGCTCTGGCGCACCAGCCCGGCAAACAGCGTCGTTCCGCCCTCCAGTGGGCTTTGCAGCACGTGCGCCAGCCCCCACATACCGTACAGCTTCTCCCGCTCCAGGTGCAGCCCTTGGTACAGCTCCCGGAAATTGGCGAAGATATTCTGCTCGCGCACCGTCATGTTGCGCCGGTCGTAAGCCACGTTACGCAGCAGATGCGTTAGATCGAACAGCTCCTTGCCGGATTTACTCGTTGCCAATGCCCGCACGGCTCGCGTAGCCCCGGCCGCCGCCTGAGCGCCTTCCGTCCGTTGCAACCAAGTGGCTACCGAATCGAGCTGCGCCCGCACTGCCGGCTGCAAAGCCAAGCCGCGCGTCAGTACCTTCAGATAATCGGCGGCCAAGGGCAGATCCTGTAACTGGTCAATACCCAGCACCCGAATCCGGCGCTTAGCCGGCAACGTCTGGTTCCAGCTACGCAGCCGCTGAAACTTGGCACGCAGGGCCGTGTTGGCCCACTGCGAGCCCTCGGCCTGCCAGCTGCGGAAAACCAGATCCAGGGTTGCCTCCTGGCCGGTGCGCAGGTACTCATTCAGGAAGTACGCCTTAGCACAGTCTATTTCCCCCACGTACGTCCGCACGCCCGTCCGCTGGTTCAGGTGCTGTAGTAAGGCCAGGTCAATTTCCTGCGGCCGCTCCGTACCATGTGCTTCCCCCAGTAGAAACAACTGATTATCATAAAAGCCCGCCTCAAACTCCGGAAACACGGCGGCCTCCCCAAGAGAAACCGTGGCTTGCGGAACACCCGCGAATACCGCCGTGTCCTGTCCCATACTTTGGGCCCAACTCGAATGGGCGAGGCAGCAATGAATCAAGAGCGCAAATGCAGCAAGTCGGAAGTTGGACAGGAAGTACAGCATGGTCAGGAAGAATAAGTGGTTGGATGTCTCAAATCACCCGTTTCTCCCTCCTTTTTCCTCCCCTGTTTCCTTCAGTTCACTGATAAACCTCCTGAACCAGGTAAAACAGCTGGTGAAGTAAAACAGAAAGGGGCCGCACCTTGTGGTGCAGCCCCTTTCAATTCGTAAGCCTGATGCTTACCAAAGCAACTACTCGGCAGCTCTCTCCTCGCGGGTTTCGCCGTCTTTCAGCGTTTCGGTAGCCGTATCCTCGGGGGCCGAAACCTCCGTAGTGGCAGCCTTGGCTTTCTTGGCAGGCTTCTCAGCCACTACCTCAGCCGACGACTCGCCTTCAGCAGTAGTCGTATCAGCTTTTTTCTTGCCGCGCGAACGACGGGTAGTGGTTTTTGCTTCGCCGGCCGTCTTGGCTTCCAGCATGGTTTCGTTGTAGTCAACCAACTCGATGATGCACATCTGCGAGTTGTCACCCAGACGGGTTTCGCTCAGCTTGATGATGCGGGTGTAGCCGCCGGGACGGGTAGCAATTTTAGCAGCTACGTCGCCAAACAGCTCTTTCAACACGTCCTTCTGCTCCAGTACGGCAAATACGAGGCGGCGCGAGTGCGTCGTGTCGTTCTTGGCTTTGGTCAGCAGGGGCTCTACAAACTTGCGCAGGGCTTTGGCTTTGGCAACGGTCGTGGTGATGCGCTTGTGCAGGATCAGCGACGAGGCCATGTTCGAAAGCATGGCGTTGCGGTGCGAGGCCGTGCGGCCGAGGTGGTTGATGGTTTTACCGTGACGCATAAAAAAGGAGATGTGTAAGCTTGCGGACGACGACCACGGCGGAAAAGCTGCTGTAAGGCACCTTTCTCATTAGAACCGTCGCCCCTTCGGGCTCACTGGTTATGAAAGTGTGAAAATGGAGTGCAAAGGTACGGAATGTACAGGCATAAAAAATGTGCTGAAGTGGAATATGTGACCAGCACATCAACCACATTCAGCACATTTTCTGTTTGCTGTCTATTCTTCGTCGAGCTTGTACTTGCTCAGATCCATGCCGAAATTCAGGCCCTTCTCTTCTACAAGGTTTTCCAGCTCGGTCAGCGACTTCTTACCGAAGTTGCGGAACTTCATCATGTCGGCCATGTCCAGCTGCACCAAGTCGCCGAGGGTTTTGATGTCGGCGGCTTTGAGGCAGTTGTAAGCGCGTACGCTCAGGTCCATGTCCGCCAGCGGCGTCTTCAGAACTTTGCGCATGTGCAGCGTCTCCTCGTCTACCGTCTCCTCTTCTTCGGCTTTAGCCGTTTCGAAGGTCATAGTGCTGTCGGAGAACAGCATGAAGTGTTGAATCAGGATGTTGGCGGCGCCTTTCAGCGCATCCTCCGGGTGGATAGAGCCGTCCGTGTGAATCTCGATGAGGAGCTTCTCATAGTCAGTCTTCTGCTCTACGCGGGTGTTTTCAATGCTGTACTTCACGTTTTTAATAGGCGTGAAGATGGCATCAATGGCAATCTGACCGAAAACCTGATCGGCAGGCTTGTTTTCCTCTGCAGGAACGTAGCCGCGGCCTTTCTGGATCGTGAATTCAAATTCCAGCTCGGTGCTGGCGTCCACGTGGCAAATCACCAGGTCCGGGTTCAGCACCTGGAAGCCGTTGGTGAATTTGCTGATGTCGCCGGCCGTGAAGGTTTCCTGGCCTTTGATGCGCACCGTAATCTTGTCCTCGATGGCGTCGCTCACCTTCTTGAAGCGGACCTGCTTCAGGTTGAGGATGATTTCGGACATGTCCTCAATCACGCCTTCGATGGTCATGAACTCGTGCAGTACGCTGCTGGTGCGAACCGACGTGATGGCATAGCCCTCCAGCGACGACAGCAGGATGCGGCGCAGAGCGTTGCCGATCGTGACGCCGTAGCCTTTCTCCAGCGGTTTGAATTCAAACGTTCCGTAGAAGTCGTCGGATTTCTCCATCACCACCTTCTCCGGCATTTGAAAAGCTAAGATTGACATAAGTGGGGCGGTTTTTAGTATTGAGTAATGGGTAGTGAGTAAAAAGACCTCTCAGAGCGTCTTGATACCCATTACCCAATACCTGAATCCAATTAAAAAGGTCGAAGCAAGGAAACGGCCCGGGCGTCCGGGCCGTTCCAAGAATTACTTCGAGTACAGTTCGACGATGAGCTGCTCGGTGATCTTCTCCGGTATCAGCTCACGGGCGGGGGCGTTGAGGAACTTGCCCACCATGTCTTTGCCGTCCCACTCCAGCCACGAAAAAGCACGCGCGTTGCGGGCGCTCAGGCTCGTGGTAATAGCTTCCAGCGACTTCGACTTCTCACGTACGGCAACAACGTCACCAGCGCGGAGTTTGTACGAAGCAATGTTTACTACATCACCGTTTACGGTGATGTGCTTGTGCAGAACGAGCTGACGAGCAGCACGGCGCGTTGGAGCAATGCCCAGACGGTATACCGTGTTGTCGAGGCGCGACTCCAGCAAGGCCAGCAGGTTGTCGCCGGTGATGCCGGGCAGCGTAGCAGCTTTGTGGAACAGATTCTCGAACTGCTTTTCCAGTACACCGTACATATACTTCACTTTCTGCTTCTCCATCAGCTGGACAGCGTACTCGCTCTGCTTCTTACGACGACCACGGCCATGCTGGCCTGGAGGATATGCTTTCTTGGTGAGTGCCTTGCTTGGGCCGAAGATCGGCTCATTGAAGCGACGGGCAATCTTGGTTTTAGGACCAGTATAACGTGCCATTTCGGGGTTGTTGAGTGTTGAGGGGGTTGAACCGCGCGTGTCGGGCTCCGGAGGCGCACCTTGCAGGGGTGAAAAGGCGCATCAGAAACCCGACACCGGTGGCCGGCAGAGCCAGCCTGTTCAATAAACTAAACGCGACGACGTTTGGGAGGACGGCAGCCGTTGTGGGGCAGCGGCGTCACGTCCTTGATGGTCGTTACCTCAATACCCACGTTACCCAGCGTACGAATAGCCGACTCGCGGCCAGCGCCCGGGCCCTTCACGAACACCTCAGCTTTGCGCATGCCCAGATCATGAGCTACTTTACCGCAGTCGGTAGCAGCCATCTGAGCGGCGTAAGGCGTGTTCTTCTTGGAACCGCGGAAACCCATCTTACCAGCCGAAGCCCAGGAAATAACCTGGCCATTGTTGTTGGTGATGGAGATGATGATGTTGTTGAACGAGGCCTTGATGTGAACTTGGCCTACCGGCTCGACAACGACAACGCGCTTCTTGGCTTTGTCTTTTCTCTTTTGTGCCATTTGGTTATCGCAAAAATACGCGGGAGGTGTTGTTGCCTGCCCCGAACGTATCAGAGCAGGCAACGATTCCCACTACGGGTTATTTAGTAGCCTTTTTCTTACCAGCAACGGTCTTACGCTTGCCCTTGCGGGTACGCGAGTTGTTCTTGGTGCGCTGACCACGAACTGGCAGACCTTTGCGGTGACGCAGACCCCGGTAGCAACCGATGTCCATGAGGCGCTTGATGTTGAGCTGCACTTCGGAGCGCAGCACACCTTCGGTTTTGAATTCGGCAGCAATTACGCTACGGATTTCACCGGCTTCCGCTTCGGTCCAGTCTTTCACCTTCTTATTCAGGTCTACACCTGCTTTAACAAGGATCTGCTGAGCAGATGGACGGCCAATGCCGAAAATGTAGGTCAGCGCGATTTCACCGCGCTTGTTGTCTGGGATGTCTACCCCTGCAATACGAGCCATGTGTTGAGTTTGGGTTTTTGGCGAGTTAGGGTCTTGGGGACCTGGTTTCGGTTAGGACAGTTTTCCTTCAAAAACCAAGTCCTCAGGACCCGAGTCCCCAACTTCCAGATGTCTAGCCCTGACGCTGTTTGTAGCGGGGGTTCTTTTTGTTGATAACGTAGAGCTTGCCGTTGCGGCGGACCAGCTTGCAGTCAACACTACGCTTCTTAACCGAGGTTTTGACTTTCATGTCGTCGGGTTATTTGTAACGGTACACAATTCGGCCCTTCGACAAATCGTAGGGCGACATTTCCAACTTTACCTTATCTCCCGGCAGAATCTTGATGTAGTGCATCCGCATCTTGCCCGAGATATGGGCAATCAGCTGGTGACCGTTCTCCAGCTCCACGCGGAACATGGCGTTGGAAAGGGCTTCCAGAATGACTCCGTCCTGCTCAATGGAAGTTTGTTTGGCCATAAGGCTACTGTAAGGCTTTTTCTATGTATTCGAAGGAGGTAAGTATTTCCGCCTTGTCTTTTCGTACTACTACCGTATGCTCGAAGTGCGCGGAAGGCTTGAGGTCTTTGGTCCGGATGGTCCAGCCGTCCTTCTCCTGTATCACGCTCTTCGTACCCAGATTCACCATCGGCTCGATAGCCAGTGTGAGGCCAGTCTGCAGCTTCAGTCCCGAGCCACGCTTACCGTAGTTCGGTACTTCCGGCCGCTCGTGCAGCTTCTTTCCAATCCCGTGGCCGACCAACTCCCGAACCACTCCGTAACCTTGTTTCTCAACGTGGTTCTGAATGGCAAAGCTGACGTCGCCCATCCGATTGCCCGCCACTGCCTGCTCGATACCGAGATACAGCGACTTCTTGGTTTCTTCCAACAGCTGCAGCACCTCCGGTGCCACCTCCCCAATCGGGTAGGTGTAGGCACTGTCCGCGTGGTAGCCGTTGAGTAGCACTCCGCAGTCCACCGAAACGATATCACCGCTTTTCAGCGTGTAGTCGCTCGGAAAACCGTGCACCACTACCGAGTTGGGCGAGATGCAGAGGCTGTATTCGAATCCATTGTACCCCTTGAAGGAAGGACTTCCACCATGGTCCCGGATGAACTCCTCGGCGCGCTGATCCAGCTCTCGCGTTGTAATTCCTTCCCGGATCATGCCGGCCACTTCTCCGTGGGCCTGAGCCAGCACCTTCGCGCTGGCCCGCATGAACTCTATTTCTTCTTCGGTCTTGTAAACAATCATGAGTGCTTACGAAGCCATGGCAATGTTCTGCGAACGGCCACGCACTTTACCAGTTTTCATCATGCCATCGTAGTGGCGCATCAGCAGGTAGCTTTCCACCTGGTTCAGCGTATCCAGCACTACCCCTACCATGATGATGAGGGAAGTACCGCCATAGAAGGCCGAGAAAGGCCGCGTGACACCACCCAGCAGCGCAAGCGCCGGGAAGATGGCAATCAGCGCCAATGCCACGGCACCAGGCAAAGTGATGCGGGTCAGAATCTCGTCAATGTGCTCCGACGTATCGCGGCCGGGCTTAACCCCGGGTACGAAACCACCGCTACGCTTCAGGTCATCCGCAATCTGGTTAGGGTTGACGCTGATGGCTGTGTAGAAGTAGGTGAAGACAATGATGAGCGTTGCAAATACCACGTTATACTGCCACGACGTGTAGTCCGAGAACTTCACGCCAATGTAGCTGGCCAGGTCACTGTCGTTCTGCCAAACCGAAGCCACGATAGCGGGCACGAACATCAGCGACTGGGCGAAGATGATCGGCATTACGCCGGCCGCATTCACTTTCATCGGGATGAACTGCCGCTGGGCATTCAGTTGAGCGGTGCTGCCTACCTGCTTGGCATACTGCACCGGAATCCGGCGAACAGCCTGCGTCAGCACGATAACTGCCATTACCACCAGGAAAAGCACGACCAGCTCAATCAGGAAGATCAGCGAGCCACGCATGCCTTTGGCGGCAGCCTCACCGATAATGGCACCGGGCAGGCGCGATACAATCCCGATCATAATGATCATGGAAATACCGTTGCCGATACCCTTATCCGTAATTTTCTCTCCCAGCCACATGCAAAACAGCGTTCCAGCCGTGATGATGAGCATAGTGGAGATTGTAAAGAACGTACCAGGCTCCAGGATTGCGTCAGCACTGATGGTAGCAATGAAACCGACCGACTGCGCCATTACAATCGGAATTGTAAGGATACGCGTGTACTGGTTGATTTTCTTGCGGCCCGACTCTCCTTCTTTCTGCAGCTTCTGGAAATAAGGAACTGCAATAGTAAGCAGCTGCAATACGATAGATGCCGAGATGTACGGCATGATACCCAATGCAAAGATGGAAGCATTGCTGAATGCGCCGCCAAGCAGCGTGTCCAGAATGCCAAACACCCCCGAAGCTCCACCGCTTTTCAGACGAGTAGCGTCGACGCCCGGCAGCACTACGAAAGAGCCCAACCGGTAGATGGCAATGAAAAACAGCGTATTGAAGATCCGCATACGCAGATCTTCAATCGCAAAAATGTTCTTTATCGTTTCGATAAACTTTTTCATCGCCACAAGAACTTACAGCGTCACGGCTTTGCCACCTGCTTTCTCAATAGCTTCAACAGCCGACTTGGAGAATGCATGAGCATGAACTTCTACGGCAGTGGTGAGTTCACCACGGCCCAGAACTTTAATTTTGGCGTTTTTCGAAGCCAGACCAGCCTGCACGAAGTAGGCATTGTCGAAGGTAGTTACACCACCTTCAGTCAGGCCAGCGAGTACGTCCAAGTTGATGGCTTTGTACTCCACGCGGTTGATATTCTTGAAACCGAACTTCGGTACGCGGCGCTGCAGGGGCATTTGGCCACCTTCAAAGCCCGACTTCTTGGAGTAACCCGAACGGGACTTGGCACCTTTGTGGCCACGCGTCGAGGTGCCGCCACGGCCGGAACCCGTACCACGACCAATGCGCTTGACATTGCGGGTAGAGCCTACGGCAGGTTTGAGATTGCTGAGATTCATTTTCGGGAGATTCCTAGAGTTCGGTTACTTCCAACAGGTGCTGAACGGCTTTGATCATGCCAGCAACCTGGGGCGTGTTTTCCACGCTCTTGGTGCTACCCATTTTGCCGAGGCCCAGGGCCTGCACAGTACGCTTCTGACGCTCGGGGCGGTCGATAACGCTTTTTACGAGTTTGATTTGGATCTGCGCCATCGTCTCTTAACCGTTGAAAACTTGAGCGAGGGTGATGCCACGAGCCTGTGCAATCTGCATCGGGTCGCGCATTTTCAGCAGGGCGTCGAAGGTAGCCTTTACCACGTTGTGGGGGTTCGACGAGCCTTTCGACTTAGCGAGTACGTCTTTGATACCGGCGCTTTCGAAAACGGCACGCATAGCGCCACCAGCAATTACACCCGTACCAGCAGCAGCTGGCTGAACCAGCACGAAGCCGCCCGAGTATTTGCCTTCCATGATGTGGGGAACCGTGTGCTTATACAGCGGAACCTTCACCAGGTTTTTCTTCGCGTCATCAATGCCTTTGGCAATGGCGTCGGTTACTTCGTTGGCTTTGCCGAGGCCGTAGCCTACGGTGCCGTTGCCGTCACCTACTACCACGATGGCCGAGAAGCTGAAGCGACGACCGCCTTTTACTACTTTGGCTACGCGGTTAATAGCAACCACTTTTTCTTTCAGATCGGAGTCACCGGTACGCGACTCTTCCTTCCGGTCATTGCCGCGACGGTCATTGCCACCACCACGACGGTCATTGCCACCGCCACGGTTATCGCCGCTACCACCACGAGGGCCGTTGTTAAATTCTGCCATGATGATTTAGAAATTGAGGCCGCCTTCGCGGGCTCCTTCTGCCAATGATTTTACGCGGCCGTGGTAGAGGTAACCGGAACGGTCAAATACCACTTTCGAAATTCCTTTTCCTGTAGCACGGGCAGCAAGTTCTTTGCCGACTGCGGCAGCGAGGGCGACTCCGTTGCCCCCTTCCACCGAAACGTGCTTCGAGGAAGCAGACGCCAGCGTGCGGCCGGTAGTGTCGTCAATAATCTGAGCATAAATGCCCGTATTGCTGCGGAACACCGACAAACGTGGACGCTCGGACGTGCCAGCCACCTTAGTGCGGATGATGCGCTGGATCCGTTTTCTTCTAGTTGCTTTATCGAAAGCCATGGTGTGATGTTATTTCGAAGCTGTTTTACCAGCCTTACGACGAATCTGCTCACCCACGAAGCGCACGCCTTTGCCTTTGTAAGGCTCAACTTTGCGCAACGAGCGAATTTTGGCAGCTACCTGACCCAACAATTGCTTGTCGATGCTGGTCAGTGTAACGATAGGGTTTTTGCCTTTCTCGGTCAGAGCCGTAGCAGTCACCTCTTTTGGCAGAGCCAAGAAGATGTTGTGCGAGTAGCCCAGCGACAGTTCCAGCGTGGTACCAGCCATTGCGGCTTTGTAACCTACACCTACCAGCTCCAGCTTCTCTTCCAGGCCGTTGCTCACGCCATTAACGGCGTTGTTGAGCAGGGAGCGGTAGAGGCCGTGCATGGCTTTATGACGCTTCTGTTCGGTTGGGCGGGTCACTACCAGCTGGCCGTCTTCGGTCGCTACGGTAATGTCGCGGTCAACCGGAACCACCAAAGTGCCTTTCGGGCCCTTCACGGTTACCGTGTTTTCGTTGCTCACTTCAATCTGCACGTTGGCGGGCAGGCTGATGGGCAGTTTACCAATGCGTGACATAGTCTCGGTTTCCTTTCAGATTAGTAGACGTAGCACAGCACTTCGCCGCCCACGTTTTCAGCTTTCGCCTCTTTCTCCGTCATCACCCCTTTCGAGGTCGACAGGATGGCGACACCCAGACCACTCAGTACGCGCGGCAGGTTCTCCACGTGGGCATACTGACGCAAACCGGGCGTGCTCACACGCTGCAGCTTGGTGATGGCGGGTTGTTTGGTTACCGGGTTGTACTTCAGCGCGATTTTAATCGTGCCCTGTACTGCGGCATCATCAAAACGGTAGCTCTGAATGTAGCCCTTCTTGTAGAGCACCTTCGTGATTTCCTTTTTGATGTTGCTGGCCGGGATTTCCACTACCCGGTGATTTGCCTTGATGGCATTGCGTACCCGGGTCAGGTAGTCAGCAATTGGATCTGTGTTCATGTGACTTAGTAAAAGCGCCACCCTTTTTTAGGGAGCCGCAAAGATATGAAAATTTCGCCGCCGCAGAAATGCGGCAGCGAAATTTTCGGTTAAGACTTCTTGACTCGAATGCGGCCAATGGTTTCTCTCGGCAACCTGCCAAGTAATGTTACGTCAACAGCCGAGGCTATTTGGTAACGGGTCGAACTACCAGCTCGACTTGGTTACGCCGGGGATTTTGCCAGCCAGCGCCATCTCGCGGAAACGTACCCGGCTAATGCCGAACTTACGCATGTAACCACGGGGGCGGCCGTCAATCATGTCCCGGTTGTGCAGGCGCACAGGCGAAGCATCCTTGGGCAGCTTGTCCAGACCTTCGTAGTCGCCGGCGGCCTTCAGCGCTTTGCGCTTCTCAGCATAGCGGGCAACCGTAGCGATGCGCTTGCGCGCTCTTGCTTTCGCGGATTCCTTAGCCATTAGTCGTTTTGTTTCTTGGCGTTAGCGAACGGCATACCAAAAGCTTTGAGAAGCTCATAGCTCTGCTCGTCGTTTTCGGCCGACGTTACGAAGGTAATATCCATACCCGAAATCGACTTGATCTTGTCAATCGAAATTTCAGGGAAGATGATCTGCTCCTTAACGCCCAGGGTGTAGTTACCACGGCCGTCAAAGCCTTTGTCGTTGATGCCTTTGAAGTCACGAACGCGGGGCAGAGCAATAGACAGCAAACGGTCCATGAACTCGTACATCCGCTCGCCACGCAGCGTTACGCGGGCGCCGATTGGCATACCCTCGCGCAGCTTGAAGTTCGATACCGAACGCTTGGCAATAGTAGCAACTGCTTTCTGACCAGCAATGGTCGTCAGCTCGTCCACTCCATTGTCCACCAGCTTCTTGTCGGCTACAGCAGCACCAATACCGCGGTTGATGCAGATCTTGGTGATGCGTGGAACCTGCATGATGCTTTTGAACTGGAATTTCTCCTGGAGCAGCGGCACCACTTCTTTCTTGTATTTCTCTTTGAATCGAGCCATTGTCGTCGTACCGGGTTAGGCGTTTGTCGAGGCAATTGCTTTCACGTTGCTCACGTGAATACCAGCTTCGATTTTGGTAATGCCACCCTGGGGGTTCTTCGCACTTGGTTTGTTGTGCTTGGTCACCAGGTTCAGGCCTTCCACGATAACACGCTGCGTCGAGCGGTTCACCGACTTGATAACGCCGGTTTTGCCTTTTTCGTCGCCGGCAATTACCTGTACGGTATCGCCGGTTTTCACATGCAGTTTCGCGGGTGCTGCTTTCGTTTTCGTTGCCATTGCTTAGAGAACTTCAGGAGCCAGCGAAACGATCTTCATGAACTGCTTCTCGCGCAGTTCACGGGCCACGGGGCCGAAGATGCGGGTACCGCGGGGCTCGTCGTTATTGTTGAGCAGTACGGCAGCATTGTCGTCGAAACGAATGTAAGAACCGTCTTTGCGACGTACTTCTTTCTTCGTGCGAACAACCACTGCTTTCGATACAGTGCCTTTTTTAGCGTTGCCGGAAGGAATAGCCGATTTGATGGCTACTACAATCTTGTCGCCTACGCTGGCATATTTCTTGCCCGTGCCACCGAGGACACGAATGCAAAGAACTTCTTTGGCGCCGCTGTTATCAGCGACGGTCAGACGGGATTCTTGCTGTATCATCTTACTTGGCGCGTTCTACGATTTCTACCAGTCTCCAGCGTTTGTTCTTGCTCAGCGGACGCGTGCTCATGATGCGTACCGTGTCGCCTTCGCCGCATTCGTTATTCTCGTCGTGGGCCATGAATTTGGTCGACTTGGTAACGAACTTGCCGTAGATCGGGTGCTTCATTTTGCTTTCCACCATCACCGTGATGGACTTATCCATCTTGGAGGAGGTGACGCGCCCGATGATTTCTTTGCGCAGGTTCCGCTCTTCCGTGGCGGAGGTAGCCTGCTGTTCTTCGTTGCTTGCCATCGTTAGTTAGCAGTGTTATTAGCCTGCTCGTTCTCGCGACGGGTCAGCTCGGTCAACAGACGGGCGACGTTCTTGCGGCTTTGCTTCAGGCGAATCGGGTTTTCCAGGGGCGAAATGGCATGCGCGAAGCGCAACGTCTGGCCACTGGCTTTTTCGGTCTTTACTTGCTGGTTCAGTTCTTCCAGCGAGAGGGCGCGGATATCGGCGTTCTTCATCTTACTTGCTTTCTACGTAGTCGCGACGAACAACAAACTGAGTCCGAACCGGCAGCTTTTGGGCAGCCAAGCGCAGCGACTCCTGCGCCACTTCCAGCGTAACGCCGTCTGACTCAAACATGATAGTGCCGGGCTTCACGCAGGCTACCCAATACTCGGGCGAACCTTTGCCTTTACCCATCCGCACTTCAGCCGGCTTCTTGGTGATCGGCTTATCAGGGAAAATGCGAATCCAAACTTGCCCTTCGCGTTTCATAGCGCGGGTCATGGCGATACGGGCTGCCTCAATCTGGCGAGCCGTAATCCAAGCCACTTCCAACGACTTAATAGCGAAAGAACCGAAGTCAATGGAGCTGCCGCGGTAGGCGAGGCCTGTTACGCGACCCTTTTGCATCTTGCGATACTTGGTCCTTTTCGGTTGTAACATGATTTATTGAAATTGAATTTCTGAAGAAAAGAAACGACTAGCGACGCGGAGCGCCACCGCCTTGACCACCACGGTTAGTACCACCTGGGGCACCACCGCCACGGCGCTGACCACCACCGGCGGCACCACCGGCACCTGGAGCACCACCGCCACGGTTGTCACCGCCACGGTCGTTACGGTCGCGGCGCGGGCCACGGTCGCCGCCACGGTCGCCACGCTCACCGCGTGGGCCACGGTCGCCACCACGGGTGTCGTTGCCTTGGTTAGCAGGAACCTGGTTAGGCGACAGGTCGGGCTTGCCGAACACTTCACCACGCATGATCCATACTTTGATACCGATTTTGCCATACACGGTCTGAGCTTCCGACAAAGCGTAGTCGATATCGGCGCGCAGCGTGTGCAGCGGCGTACGACCTTCTTTGTACTGCTCGGAACGGGCAATTTCAGCACCGCCCAAACGGCCACCGCACTGGATCTTGATGCCTTCGGCACCAACGCGGATAGCAGCCTGAATGCTCATCTTCATGGCACGGCGGAACGAGATACGAGCCTGCAGCTGCTGAGCAATGCTCTCACCTACCAGCTTGGCGTCGAGTTCCGGACGCTTAATTTCGAAGATGTTGATCTGAACGTCCTTGCTGGTGATCTGCTTCAGTTCGTCTTTGATCTTATCCACTTCAGCGCCACCCTTGCCGATTACCACACCCGGACGAGCCGTGTTGATGGTAATGGTGATGCGCTTCAGCGTACGCTCAATCACGATGCGGCTGATGCCACCTTTCGGGATACGAGCCATGATGTATTTGCGGATTTTTTCGTCCTCCACCAGCTTGTCGGCAAAGTCCTTGCCGCCGTACCAGTTCGAGTCCCATCCTTTAATGACGCCCAGACGGAAGCCAACCGGATTTACTTTCTGTCCCATAGTGCTTATGCGGAGGCTTCTGCCTTGGTTTCAGTGGATTTCTTAGCCGAGCTACGACGCGTGGTCTTTGGCTTGGCTTCAGCGTTGGCTTCGGTGGTCTTCGTCTCAGCAGCTTTCTGGGTAGCAGCTTTGCTGCCCAGACGCTCTACTTTCGTATCAAGCACCAGCGTCACGTGGTTGCTGCGCTTGCGGATGCGGTGGCCACGGCCCTGAGGGGCGGGGCGCAGACGCTTCAACTGACGACCTTCATCCACGAAAATCTCTTTGATATAAAGGTTAGCGTCTTCGATGCGCTCATCCTCGTTGTGCTGCTGCCAGTTGGCAAGGGCCGAGAGGAGAAGCTTCTCAACGCGGGCAGCGCCCGAGTTGGCTTCGAATTTCAGCAGACCCAACGCACGGGTCACTTTCTGACCACGAACCATGTCGGCCACCAAGCGCATCTTGCGCGGCGAGGTGGGAACGTTGCGGAGTTTAGCGGTTGCTTCCATGATTAGCGCTTGCCTTTATCTTTCTTGGCAATGTGTCCACGGAAGTTCCGGGTCGGGGCAAACTCACCGAGCTTGTGTCCTACCATGTTCTCCGTAACATATACCGGGATGAACTTATTGCCGTTGTGAACGGCGAAGGTGTGGCCAACGAAATCAGGCGAAATCATCGAGCGGCGAGACCAAGTCTTCACCACCGACTTTTTGCCGGACTCATCCATTGCCGTTACTTTCTTCTCGAGCCGGAAGTCAATGTACGGCCCTTTTTTTAGTGAACGTGCCATTGCTTACTTCTTGCCTTTGCGGTTAACGATGAGCTGCTCGGAGTACTTGTTCTTGTTACGGGTCTTCTGACCTTTCGCGAAGATACCGTTACGGCTACGTGGGTGACCACCCGACGATTTGCCTTCGCCACCACCCATTGGGTGATCGACAGGGTTCATGGCGACACCACGAACACGTGGGCGACGACCCAACCAGCGGTTACGGCCGGCTTTGCCCAAACGAACGTTCATGTGGTCGCCGTTGGATACCGTGCCTACCGTGGCCATGCACGTAACAAGCACCATACGCATCTCGCCGGAAGGCAATTTCAGCGTGGCGTACTTGTCTTCGCGGGCCACCAGCTGAGCGTAGGTGCCAGCCGAACGAGCCATAGCGGCACCGTTACCGGGCATCAGCTCGATGTTGTGGACGATGGTACCGAGCGGGATTTCGCGCAGCGGCAGGGCGTTGCCTACCTCTGGGGCTACACCCGAACCGGAAACGACCGTAGCACCTACCTCAACGCCCGCAGGAGCGATGATGTAACGCTTCTCGCCATCGGCGTACTGAAGCAGGGCGATACGGGCCGTACGGTTCGGATCGTACTCAATCGTCTTCACCGTAGCAGGCACCGAGGCCTTGTCACGCTTGAAGTCGATGATACGATACTTGGCTTTGTGTCCACCACCGATGTAGCGGTTGGACATTTTGCCCGAGTTGTTGCGGCCACCGGAGTTTTTCATGGGTGCCAACAGCGACTTCTCCGGCGTCGACGTCGTAATCTCGTCGAAGGCCGGTGCAATGCGGAAGCGCTGACCCGGTGATGTTGGTCTTAGTTTTTTGAGTGCCATTACTCTTGCTTAGGAAATGCTCTTATGCAGAAAAGGGCGCAGCTTAGATGCCGCTGTAGAAGTCGATAACCTCGCCTTCCTTCACCGTCACGATGGCTTTCTTGCCATGTGCGCGGCGGCCCGATACCGAACCACCTTTGGTGAACTTGGACTTCACTTTTCCATTGGTGCGGATCGTGCTGATGCTCGTTACCGTCACGCCATAGAATTGCTCAACGTCCTTCTTAATCTGAACTTTGTTGGCGCTACGCTCTACTTCGAAAACGTATTTACCTTGCTCGTTCAGGCCTGTGGCCTTCTCGGTCACGATGGGTTTTTTCAGCGTGCTCATTATTCAGCAGTGGTATAGAGTTGTTCCAATGCCGTCAGGCCAGCTTCCGACAGCAGCAGCGTGTCGGTGTTCAGCAGGTCGTGGGTGTTCAGCGCGATAGGCGTCGATACTTTTACCTTCTGAATGTTGCGGGCCGACAGAACCACGTTCTTGTCTACTTCGCCGGTCACCAGCAGGGTCTTCTTGCCGTTGTTCAGCTTCAGACCTGCGAGGATAGAGAGGAAGTCTTTGGTCTTGGGAGCCGACAGGGAGATGTTCTCCACCAGGGCTACCTTGCCGTCTTTGGCCAGCGTTGAGAGAGCCGACAGACGGGCCAGACGCTTGGTCTTTTTGTTGAGCTTGAAGCCGTAGTCGCGGGGCTCAGGACCGAAAATCCGGCCACCACCTACGAACACACCCGATTTCATCGAGCCAGCACGAGCGCCGCCCGTACCTTTCTGCTTCTTCAGTTTCTTGGTGGTGCCGTGCACTTCGTTGCGCTGCTTCGACTTGTGCGTGCCTTGGCGCTGGTTGGCCAGGTACTGCTTCACGTCGAGGTACATCACGTGCTCGTTCGGCTCCAGACCGAAGATGGCGTCAGACAGCGTAACCTTGCGGCCGGTGTCTTCGCCTTTGATGTTAAATACTGACAGTTCCATCTTCAAGGTTATTTTTCCAGGACCACGAATGAATTTCTGGCACCGGGAATCGAGCCGCTCACCACAATGAGGTTTTTCTCGGCTACAATGCGCATCACCTTCAGGTTCTGCACTTTCACCCGGTCGTTGCCCATGCGGCCACCCATGCGCATTCCTTTGAATACGCGCGAAGGCCACGAGCAAGCCCCGATAGAACCGGGGTGACGGCCGCGGTTGTGCTGACCGTGAGTCTGGCCACCAACACCGGCGAAGTTGTAGCGCTTCACAACGCCCTGGAAACCTTTGCCTTTCGAGGTGCCTACTACGTCAACGAATTCGCCTTCCTCGAAGAGGGAAGCATTGATTTCGCTGCCAGCAGTGAACTGGGCTACCTCATCCGTGCGGAACTCAACGAGTTTACGCTTAGGAGTAGTTCCGGCTTTCGCAAAATGACCTGCCAATGCTTTGGTGGTGTTCTTTGCTTTTTTCTCGCCGTAACCGAGCTGGATGGCCGTGTAGCCGTCCGTTTCGATAGTTTTAACCTGCGTCACCACACACGGACCTGCTTCGATGAGCGTGCAGGGAATGTTCTTCCCGTCCGGAGTGAAGAGGCTTGTCATACCGATTTTTTTACCGATGATGCCAGGCATTCTGTTTGGGTTTAGTAAAAGACGCACACGAAAACGCCCGAGTGGCGTTTTCGGAATGGGAGTGCAAAGCTAGGAAATTGTTATGTTATATAATAGCTACCTTCTGAAATATTTTCAGTGTCACCGCTTTAGCCCTTCTTTGCCCCTCTCCTACTAGGTTTCTGCGGCGCATAAATTGACTTATCCCGTTTCCGAGCTCAGCCAAAAGCAAAACACCCCACCAGTTCCGAAGAACCAGTGGGGTGTTTTGGTGATTAGTTGACTAACTCAGTCCTCAGACTTTGATTTCAACGTCAACGCCGCTTGGCAACTCCAGCTTCATCAGCGCATCTACGGTCTTCGACGAAGTCGAGTAGATGTCAACGAGACGCTTGTAAGTGCAGAGCTGGAATTGCTCCCGGCTCTTCTTGTTCACGTGGGGCGAACGGAGCACGGTGAATTTTTCCTTGACGGTCGGCAAGGGAATCGGACCGCTTACGATAGCGCCCGTAGCCTTCACCGCCTTCACAATCTTCTCCGACGATTTGTCCACCAAGTTGTGGTCGTAGGATTTGAGTTTGATGCGAATCTTCTGGTTCATGTCTATTGAATGAAAGCGGTGTTAGCGAATGGCGTTACCCTTCTGCTTGGCAATGATGCCTTCAGCAAGGTTGTTGGGCACCTGGTCGTAGTGCGAGAAGGTCAGCGAAGCCGAAGCCCGACCCGACGAGATGGTACGCAGCGTAGTTACGTAGCCGAACAGTTCCGACAGCGGAACGTCAGCCTTGATTACGTTGGCGCCACCTTTGGTGTCCATGCCTTTCATGATACCACGGCGACGGTTCAGGTCACCGGTTACCGAACCCGTGTACTCGTCGGGCGAAACAACTTCTACCGCCATAATTGGCTCGAGCAGTTTCGGACCAGCTTGCTTGCCGGCTTCACGGAAACCACCACGGGCAGCAAGTTCGAACGACAGGGCGTCCGAGTCAACATCGTGGTAAGAACCGTAATACAGGCGCACGCGCATGCCTTCGATGGGGAAGCCTGCCAGCGGACCATTCTTCATAGCTTCTTCGAAGCCTTTCTGAACTGGTGCGATGAATTCGCGTGGGATAACACCACCGGTGATATCGTTTACGAACTCCAGACCTGGTTTCTCCGGATCGGTGATTTTCGGACCAAGTTCGAACACGATGTCGCCAAACTTACCACGACCACCGGTCTGCTTCTTGTAAGTTTCGCGGTGCTCTACCGACTTGGTCAGAATCTCTTTGTAGGCTACCTGAGGAGCACCTTGGTTGATTTCCACCTTGAACTCCCGACGCATCCGGTCGATGATGATTTCGAGGTGAAGCTCGCCCATGCCTTTCAGAACAGTCTGGCCCGTCTCGGGGTCGGTCTGAACTACCAGCGTTGGGTCTTCCTCCACGAGTTTGGCAATAGCCATACCCATTTTGTCCATATCGGCCTGGGTCTTAGGCTCAATGGCGTAGCCGATTACCGGCTCCGGGAAGCTCATCGACTCCAGTACCACGCGCGACTTCTCGTCGGTCAGCGTGTCACCGGTTTTGATGTCTTTGAAACCAACACCTGCAGCAATATCACCCGCCTGGATTTTGTCAATCGGGTTCTGCTTGTTGGAGTGCATCTGCATAAGGCGCGAGATACGCTCTTTCTTGTTCGTACGGTTGTTGTGCACGTACGAGCCAGCGTCCAGCACGCCGCTGTAGCAGCGGAAGAAGCACAGACGGCCCACGAAGGGGTCGGTAGCAATCTTGAACGCCAGGGCAGTGAAGGGCTCCGAGTTGTCGGGGTGACGCGTCACCTCAGCACCAGTGTCCGGATCGGTACCGATGATGGGGGGCATGTCCAGCGGCGACGGCAGGTAGGCCATTACGCCATCCAGCATCGACTGTACACCTTTGTTCTTGAACGCCGAACCACACATTACGGGCGAGAACTTCATGTCGATAACCGCCTGGCGGATAACGACCATCATTTCCTCTTTCGTGATGGAGTCTGGGTCGTCGAAGAATTTCTCCAGCAACGCGTCGTCGTACTCGGCTACGCTTTCCACCAGCTTCTGGCGCCACTCGGCTACGGTCTCCACCAGATCCTCGGGAACCGGGATTTCGTGGTAGGCTTTGCCTTGGGTAGCGTCGTCCCACACGATGGCTTTGCCAGTCAGCAGGTCAACTACGCCTTTGAAGGTATCTTCAGCGCCAATCGGAATCTGGAGCGGCACGGGGTTAGCACCCAGCTTGTCCTTGATTTCGTTAACGGCTTTGAAGAAGTCAGCGCCGGCACGGTCCATCTTGTTGACGAAGCAGATGCGGGGCACCTTGTACTTGTCAGCCTGACGCCATACGGTTTCCGACTGGGGCTCTACACCGGATACGGCGCAGAACAGGGCCACAGCACCATCAAGTACACGCAGCGAACGTTCAACTTCTACCGTGAAGTCAACGTGGCCAGGGGTATCGATGAGGTTGATCTTGTACTGCTTGGTGTCCGGGGTTGGATCACCCTGCGCATCGGTTGGGTAGTTCCAGAAGGTAGTAGTAGCAGCCGACGTGATAGTGATACCACGCTCCTGCTCCTGCTCCATCCAGTCCATCGTGGCGGCACCTTCGTGCACTTCCCCGATTTTATGGGTCTTACCGGTATAGTAGAGAATGCGCTCCGACGTGGTGGTTTTACCAGCATCGATGTGCGCCATAATCCCGATATTCCGGAGGTATTGCAGATCTTTATTAACAGCCATGTCTAGTTGAATGAGTGAATGTGTGTTTGGTGAGCAGGCAGCAACCGAGGTGTGGAGTTAACCAAATCAACGGGCGGCCCATTCACTTAGGCACTCATTTATTTAGAAGCGGAAGTGCGAGAAGGCCTTGTTAGCCTCTGCCATCCGGTGCGTGTCGTCTTTCTTCTTCACGGCAGCACCTTCACCTTTCGCGGCGGCGATGATTTCACCGGCCAGCTTGTCCTTCATGGTCTTTTCGCCACGACGACGAGCGTACTGAATCAGCCACTTCGAGCCAACAGCAATACGACGGTCGGGACGAACTTCAATTGGAACCTGGAAGGTAGCACCACCTACGCGGCGGCTCTTCACTTCTACGGTCGGCATGACGTTGTTGAGGGCTTTGCGCCACATCTCCACGCCGCTTTCCTTGGTGCGCTGCTCAACAAGCTCGCAGGCATCATAGAAAATGGTGTAGGCGAGGTTTTTCTTCCCGTCGTACATCATGTAGTTAACGAACCGGGTAACCAGCGTCTCCTTGAACTTGGGGTCGGGCAGGAGGATGCGCTTCTTTGGTTTTGACTTTCTCATGGGTGTAGAAATGAGCTGAGGTAGCGGGCCAGTGGGATAAGAACCATGTGCTATCCGGCACGGCGCGCTACCTCACTCGGTTTCAATTACTTTTTCTTCTTAGCAGGAGCGCCTTTGCCGGCTGGAGCAGCCTGGCCTGGCTTCGGACGCTTGGCACCGTACTTCGAGCGGCGCTGCGTACGGCCGTTCACACCAGCGGTGTCAAGGGCACCACGGATGATGTGGTAACGCACGCCGGGAAGGTCTTTCACACGACCACCACGAATCAGCACGATGCTGTGCTCCTGCAGGTTGTGGCCTTCACCGGGAATGTAGGCGTTAACTTCTTTGCCGTTGGTCAGGCGCACACGGGCCACTTTACGCATAGCCGAGTTCGGCTTCTTAGGCGTGGTGGTGTACACACGGGTGCAAACGCCACGGCGCTGCGGGCACGAGTCAAGAGCCGGCGACTTCGACTTCGTCGTCAGCTTCTCGCGGCCTTTTCGTACTAACTGGTTGATGGTAGGCATCTACGGTATGTTTTGTCAAGGAGGGTTCTCTCCCAAAAATTAGGCTTGCAAAGGTAGAAAAGTCAGGGTGAAATAGCAAACGAGTTGGAATAGTTTGTTTTAGGGAATTGCCCGAAGCCATTTCAGACAATTTCAGAGCTGATAATTCTCGTTTTCCCAAAGCCAAGCTATATGGTGCCGTTTGCGTGGTTTCGTTCCTTCTCGGGTCAGCCAAGGATTGCACCTAAAAAGGTCAGGGCTTCTATCATCCCGATAAAAGCCCTGACCAGCGTGGTACTATTTGAATTATTAGGCCTCCCCTATTTTCCCGCCGAAGCCCATCGGGTACATCGGCGAGTCGTTTTGCTGCTTGATGGGGCCGTTGGCCTGCTCGTACCGCTCCAGGTTTTCAGCAAGGGCTGCCTGCAGGCGCTTGGCGTGCTCAGGCGTGAGGATGATGCGCGCCTTCACCTTGGCCTTAGGCAGGCCCGGCATCAGCCGAATGAAGTCGATGACGAATTCGCTGCTGCTGTGCGCAATCATGGCCAGGTTGGCATACTCTCCCTCGGCAATGTCTTCCGACAGCTCGATGTTGATGGCGTTCGGGTCTTGCGGCTGAGGCGCGTCGGCGTCGGGTTGGTTGGGTTGGTTCATTGGAAGGGGTTACGGGAACGGCTACCGTGTTGGTGGGCCGAATGGTTAAAACTACCAAAAAAGAAAAAGCCGGCCAGATTTCTCCGGCCGGCTTCTCCTAATTTAAGCAGCTACTAGCTTACTCCGAAACGGACTCGCGGCGCGAGGCACGGGCGGGGCGCTTGGTAGGTGCAGGCGTCTCGTCGGCTTTGGCGGCCTGTTGGGCCTCCAGTTCCTCTTTCGAGCCCACGATCTGACGCGTGTATTCGCGCAGACCGGTACCGGCCGGAATGAGGTGACCTACGATTACGTTCTCCTTCAGGCCCAGCAGTTCATCGGCCTTGCCACGGATGGCAGCTTCCGACAGCACCTTGGTCGTCTCCTGGAAGGAGGCAGCCGAGATGAACGACTGAGTGCCCAGCGAAGCCTGGGTGATACCCTGCAGCGTAGGACGGGATACCGAAGGCTGCGCGTCGCGCACTTCCACCAGGGCCAGGTCGCGGCGGCGCAGGCTGCTGTTCTCGTCGCGCAGGCGACGAGCCGTTACAATCTGGCCGGGCTTCAGGTTGGTCGAATCGCCGGAGTTCGTTACCACCTTCATGTCGATGATGGTATCGTTTTCCTCCATGAACACGATTTTGTCGATTACCTGGTGCTCCAGGAACGTCGTGTCGCCAGCGTCGAGAATCACAACTTTCTGCATCATCTGGCGAACTACCACCTCGATGTGCTTATCGTTGATTTTCACACCCTGCAAGCGGTATACTTCCTGAATCTCGTTCACGAGGTATTCCTGCACGGCGCCGGGGCCCTGAATGCTCAGGATGTCGGAAGGCGTGATGGCACCATCCGACAGCGGTGAGCCAGCGCGGATGAAGTCGTTGTCCTGCACCAGAATGTGCTTGGACAGCGGCACCATGTACTTCTTCTTGACGCCGTCTTTCGACTCCACGAAGATTTCGCGGTTGCCACGCTTCACCGTACCGTAGGTTACCACACCATCGATTTCGGCCACTACGGCCGGGTTCGACGGGTTACGGGCTTCGAAGAGTTCCGTAACGCGGGGCAGACCACCGGTAATGTCGCGGGTTTTACCCACAGCACGCGGAATCTTGGCCAGAATCTGACCGGCCTTGATTTTCTCGCCGTTCTCGACGTTGATGTGCGAGCCAACCGGAATGCTGTATGCTTTCTGGCCTTCTGCGTCACCTTTCTTGCCGGGACGAACGATGATGGCCGGGTTCTGGTCCTTGGCCTTCGATTCGATAATCACTTTCTCGCGGTGACCGGTCTGTTCGTCCGACTCCTCACGGTAAGTGATGCCTTCGGTGATGGCATCGTACTGAATGTTACCATCAAACTCGGCCAGAATAACGGCGTTGTAAGGGTCCCAGTTGTTCAGCTCGTGGCCTTTCTCCACCTCCTGGCCTTCGTTCACCAGCAGGAAAGAGCCGTAGGGAACGTGGTTGGAGATGAACACCTTGCCAGTGCCTTTCTCTACGATGCGGATTTCGCCCGAGCGACCCATTACCACTTTCACCATCTCGCCGTCGGCGTTAGCGGTTTCCACGGTCCGGATGTCTTCGAACTCTACTACACCGGCGAATTTGGCCTTGAGGCTGGCTTCTACGGCGATGTTAGAGGCCGTACCACCTACGTGGAAGGTACGCAGCGTGAGCTGGGTACCGGGCTCCCCGATGGACTGAGCAGCAATTACGCCAACAGCTTCACCCTTCTGGACCATGCGGCCCGACGACAGGTTACGGCCGTAGCACTTACCGCAGATACCACGCTTGGATTCGCAGGTCAGTACCGAGCGGATTTCCACCGATTCGATGCTGGTCTGGTCGATGCGACGGGTAACTTCCTCGGTGATTTCGTCACCGGCGGTCAGGATTACTTCGTCCGTCAGCGGGTCGATGATATCGTGCACCGCTACGCGACCCAGGATACGCTCGGCCAGGGGCTCTACTACGTCCTCGTTGTCTTTCAACGCGAAGGTTTCGATACCCCGCAGCGTGCCGCAGTCTACCTCGTTCACGATTACGTCCTGCGATACGTCTACCAGACGACGGGTCAGGTAGCCGGCGTCGGCCGTCTTCAGTGCCGTATCGGCAAGACCTTTACGAGCACCGTGAGTCGAGATGAAATACTCGATTACATCGAGGCCTTCTTTGAAGTTCGACAGAATCGGGTTTTCGATAATCTCGCCTACCGAACCTTGGAGCGACTTCTGTGGCTTAGCCATCAGACCCCGCATACCGCCGAGCTGACGAATCTGCTCACGCGAGCCACGAGCACCGGAGTGCATCATCATGTAAATCGAGTTGAAGCCCTGATCCTCTTTTTCAAGACGACCCATGAGGGTTTCCGTGATTTGGTTGTTGATGCGGGTCCAGATGTCGATAACCTGGTTGTAACGCTCGTTGTCGGTAATCAGACCCATCTGGTAGTTCTGAGTAACGGCCTTCACGTCGTTCTGCGCTTGCAGAATCAGGGCATCCTTCTCTTTCGGAATCTGGATGTCGCCCAGACCCATCGACAGACCACCTTTGTAAGCCGACTGGAAGCCTAGCGTCTTGATGTCGTCGAGGAACTGTGCAGTGCGGGCCATGCCGGTCCGCTTGAACACCATCGAAATGATCTGCTGCAGCTTCTTCTTCGTCAGCAGCTCATCCACGAAACCTACCTCGGTTGGCACGAGCTGGTTGAACAGCACGCGGCCGGCTACGGTCTCGATGATCTTGGTTACAAGGTTATCGTCCTCGTCGCGAACCAGCGTGCGCACCTTGATGTAGGCGTGCTTGGACAGCTGACCTTCGTTGAGGGCAATTACTACTTCCTCATCGGAGTAGAAAATGCGGCCTTCACCTTGGATGCTCTCCTCGGGCGTGGTACGCTTGCCTTTGGTTACGTAGTACAAGCCCAGAACCATGTCCTGCGACGGTACCGCAATCGGCGCGCCATTGGCGGGGTTCAAGATGTTGTGCGACGCCAGCATGAGCATGGAGGCTTCCAGGATAGCGGCCGGTCCCAGGGGAACGTGCACAGCCATCTGGTCACCGTCAAAGTCAGCGTTGAAGGCCGTACAGACGAGCGGGTGCAGCTGGATAGCCTTGCCCTCGATGAGGCGCGGCTGGAACGCCTGGATACCCAGACGGTGAAGCGTAGGAGCCCGGTTAAGCAATACTGGGTGGCCTTTCAGCACGTTCTCCAGGATGTCCCAAACTACTGCGTCCTTGCGGTCCACAATCTTCTTAGCCGATTTCACCGTCTTCACAATGCCGCGCTCGATGAGCTTGCGGATGATGAACGGCTTGAACAGCTCGGCCGCCATGTTCTTGGGCAGACCGCACTCGTGCAGCTTCAGCTCAGGACCAACGACGATAACCGAACGACCCGAGTAATCGACACGCTTACCGAGCAGGTTCTGACGGAAGCGGCCCTGCTTGCCTTTCAGCATATCGGACAGCGACTTCAGGGCGCGGTTGCCTTCGGCGCGCACGGCATTCACCTTACGCGAGTTGTCGAACAGCGAGTCTACAGCTTCCTGCAGCATGCGCTTCTCGTTCCGCAGAATCACCTCGGGAGCCTTGATTTCGATCAGGCGCTTGAGGCGGTTGTTGCGGATGATTACGCGACGGTACAGGTCGTTCAGGTCGGAAGTGGCAAAACGGCCACCGTCGAGCGGAACAAGCGGACGTAACTCCGGTGGAATCACCGGAACCATGCGGATTACCATCCACTCAGGCTTGTTTTCCACGCGGGTCGAGGCGTCGCGGAACGCTTCCACTACACGCAGACGCTTCAACGCTTCAGCCTTACGCTGCTGCGAAGTTTCGTGAGCGGCAGAGTCACGCAGCGAGTAGCTCAGCTCGTCCAGGTTGATGCGCTCCAACAGGAGTTGCAAGGCATCGGCACCCATGCGGGCGATGAACTTGTTGGGGTCCTCGTTCGGCAGCATCTGGTTCTCGCGGGGGAGCTTGTCGATGATGTCGAGGTATTCGTCTTCGGTGAGGAAGTCGAGCTGCTGCACGCCTTCGTCGCCCAATACGCCGGGCTGTACAACTACGTACCGCTCGTAATAGATAATCTGATCGAGCTTCTTGGTGGGCAGGCCCAGTAGGTAGCCGATTTTATTTGGCAGGGACTTGAAGTACCAGATATGCGCAACAGGCACCACCAGTTCGATGTGGCCCATCCGCTCCCGGCGTACTTTCTTCTCGGTCACCTCCACGCCGCAACGGTCGCAGATGATGCCTTTATAGCGAATCCGCTTGTATTTGCCGCAGTGGCATTCCCAGTCCTTCACGGGACCGAAAATCCGCTCGCAAAACAGGCCGCCCATCTCGGGCTTGTACGTCCGGTAGTTGATCGTCTCGGGCTTCACAACTTCACCGTTCGACCGCTCCAGAATGGATTCGGGCGAGGCCAGCGAAATGGTGACTTTCGAGAAGTCCTGTACCAGTTTCTTGTTTTTTGCAAACGCCATGTAGGGTAGCTGTTAGCTGTTGGCTTGTGGCTGTTAGTTGGTTCCGCTGGTCTTAAGACCAGTCGGAAAGAACAGAACAGTTCGACTCTGCGAAAAGTGCTCTGCGGGTCGGATAGGTACGCCGCGCAGTAGGTTTTGCTAGGTCTGATTGGGTACTCGTTCGTCTTTGGGCAAACACGAACCCTTGTGCAGCCAACCAATGCCGGTATCAGCTGTCGTTCTGACCTTATCTCGGAACGACGCCGGCAGCAGTTGTTTTCGGTTTCCCGAACTGCGGATACTTTATATAAGCAGGACTTGAAAAGTGGCTGCCGATACTCGCGCATCAGCAGCCACTACTTTCAAACCTTAGTCAAGCGTGATTTCCAGGGCCAGACCACGTAGCTCATGGATGAGTACGTTGAACGACTCGGGGATATTCGGCTTGGGCAGAACGTCGCCTTTTACAATGGCTTCGTACGCTTTGGCACGGCCTACCACGTCATCCGACTTCACCGTCAGGATTTCCTGCAGCACGTTGGAAGCACCGAAGGCCTCCAATGCCCACACTTCCATCTCACCGAAGCGCTGACCACCGAACTGCGCCTTACCACCCAGCGGCTGCTGCGTGATGAGCGAGTACGGTCCGATAGAACGGGCGTGCATCTTGTCATCCACCAAGTGACCCAGTTTCAGCATGTAGATAACACCCACCGTTACCGGCTGGTCGAAACGCTGGCCGGTGAGGCCGTCGTGCAGGTACGCGCGGCCGAAGGTCGGCAGCCCGGCCTCCGTCAATTCGGCTGATACTTCTGCTTCGGTAGCACCATCGAAAATCGGGGTAGCGTAGGTGCGGCCCAGCTTGAGGCCGGCCCAGCCCAGTACCGTCTCGTAAATCTGACCGATGTTCATCCGGCTCGGTACACCCAGCGGGTTAAGCACGATGTCCATCGGCGTGCCGTCGGGCAGGAAAGGCATGTCCTCATCGCGCACGATGCGGGCCACTACCCCTTTGTTACCGTGACGACCAGCCATCTTGTCACCCACCTTCAGCTTACGCTTCTTGGCGATGTAGACTTTGGCCAGCTGTACGATACCTGCGGGCAGCTCGTCGCCAACCTCCAGCGTAAACCGGTCACGCTTGAAGCGGGCCGTGATGGTATTGCGGCGCTTGGCGTAGTTTTTCACCAGCTGCAGCACCATACCGTTCACGCGGGCGTCGGCGGTCCAGCCTTCCAGCACGAGGTCCTTGAAGATGTTCACCTCCTCGGGCACGGCGTAGTTGCTTTCGTCCTTATAGGGGTTCTTCTCGGGGAACAACGCTTCCGTGATGTTCTTCTTCCCGAATTTCACGCCCTTGGTCAGGATTTCGTCGCCGAACTTATGCTTGATACCCTGGGAGGTTTTGCCTTCCAGAAGCTGAATCAGCTTCTCAACCATAATGGACTTGATGCCGCGCAGTTCCTTGCCGTACGACTCCTTCAGCTCTTCCACTTCCTTCTTCGACTTGGCCCGCAGGTTTTTGTCTTTCTTCGGACGCGAGAACAGCTTGGTGCCGATAACGACGCCTTGCAGGGACGGTGGCGCCTTAAGCGAGGCATCCTTCACGTCGCCAGCTTTGTCGCCGAAGATGGCGCGGAGCAGCTTCTCTTCCGGGGTCGGGTCGGTTTCGCCCTTTGGCGTAATCTTACCGATCAGGATGTCGCCTTCCTTCACCTCAGCGCCCAGACGGATGATACCGTTGTCGTCGAGGTTGCGCACGGCTTCTTCGCTCACGTTCGGAATTTCCGAGGTCAGCTCTTCTTCGCCGCGCTTGGTTTCGCGCACTTCCAGCTCAAACTCCTCAATGTGAATCGAGGTGAAGATGTCGTCGCGCACTACCTTCTCCGAGATGACAATGGCATCCTCGAAGTTGTAGCCCTGCCACGGCATGAACGCCACCTGCATGTTCCGGCCCAGGGCCAGCTCACCTTTGTTGGTGCCGTAGCCTTCGCACAGTACCTGGCCCTTGGTCACCCGCTCGCCGTTCTTCACGAGCGGCGTCAGGTTGATGCAGGTGTCCTGGTTGGTACGACGGAATTTGATCAGGTCGTAGGAAATCTTCTCGGCGTCGAAGCTCACGAGTACGTCGTCGGCCGTCAGGTCGTATTTCACGACGATGCGGTTGGCGTCTACGTAGTCGATTACGCCGTTGCCTTCGGCTACTACCAGCGTGCGCGAGTCGGTAGCTACGCGGCCTTCCAGACCGGTGCCCACAATCGGAGCCTCGGCTTTCAGCAGCGGAACTGCCTGGCGCTGCATGTTCGAGCCCATCAGTGCCCGGTTAGCATCGTCGTGCTCCAGGAACGGAATCAGCGAAGCGGCCACCGATACAATCTGGTTCGGAGCTACGTCCATGTAGCTGTACTCATCCGGGCCAACCACGGGGAAGTCACCCTCGAAACGGCCTTTTACCAAGTCGTTGATGAAGTTGCCTTCGTCGTCGATCCGGGCGTTGGCCTGCGCGATGTGGTGGGTGTCTTCTTCCTCAGCGGTCAGGTACTTTACGTGCTCGGTGGTATCCACCTTGCCGTTTTCTACCGTGCGGTAAGGCGTCTCTATGAAGCCCATCGAGTTAACCCGGGCGTGCACGCACAGCGACGAAATCAGACCGATGTTCGGGCCTTCCGGCGTTTCGATGGTGCAGAGGCGGCCGTAGTGCGTGTAGTGAACGTCACGTACTTCGAAACCAGCCCGCTCGCGCGACAGACCTCCCGGCCCCAGTGCCGATACGCGACGCTTGTGCGTCACCTCGGCCAGCGGGTTGGTCTGGTCCATGAACTGCGACAACTGGTTGGTGCCGAAGAACGAGTTGATAACCGACGACAGCGTGCGCGCGTTGATAAGGTCAACCGGCTTGAAGTCCTCGTTGTCACGCACGTTCATGCGCTCCTTGATGGTACGCGCCATCCGGGCCAGGCCCACGCCGAACTGGGCGTAGAGCTGCTCGCCCACGGTGCGTACGCGGCGGTTGCTCAAGTGGTCAATGTCATCGACAATGGCCTTCGAGTTGATCAGACCGATCAGGTATTTCACGATGAGAACGATGTCCTCGTTGGTCAGTACGCGGGCGTCCCAACCGGTGTCAATACCCAGTTTCTTATTGATACGGTAGCGGCCTACGTCCCCGAGGTCGTAGCGCTTGTCCGAGAAGAATAGCTTTTGGATGATGTCGCGGGCCGTTTCTTCGTCGGGAGCCTCCGTGTTCCGGAGCTGACGATAGATTTGCTCCACGGCTTCTTTCTCCGAGTTGGAGTTGTCCTTCTGCAGCGTGTTGTAAATGATTGCGTAGTCGGCAATATTTACGTTCTCGCGGTGCAGAATCACCGACTTGGCCCCGGCGTTCAGGATCGTGTCGATGTCCTCCTCCTCGATGGTGGAGTCGCGCTCCAGCAGTACCTCGTTCCGGTCGATGGAAACCACTTCCCCGGTGTCCTCGTCAACGAAATCTTCCGTCCAAGTGCGCAGCACCCGAGCGGCCAGCTTCCGGCCGACGGCTTTCTTGAGGTTCTTTTTATCGGCCTTCACTTCCTCCGACAAACCGAACAGGTCAAGAATGTCTTTGTCGGTGCCGTAGCCGATGGCGCGGAGCAGCGTGGTAACCGGGAATTTCTTCTTCCGGTCGATGTAGGCATACATCACGTTGTTCACGTCCGTGGCAAACTCAATCCACGAGCCTTTGAACGGAATGATACGGGCCGAGTACAGCTTGGTACCGTTCGTGTGCTTGCTCTGTGCGAAGAATACGCCCGGCGAGCGGTGCAGCTGCGATACGATAACGCGCTCAGCGCCGTTGATAACGAACGAGCCCTTTTCGGTCATGTAGGGAATGTTCCCGAGGAACACTTCCTGCTCAATCGTTTCGAAATCTTCGTTGTCCGAGTCATTGCAGACCAGGCGCAACTTGGCTTTCAGCGGAACCGAATACGTGAGGCCGCGGTCGATGCACTCGTCAACCGAGTACTTGGGTGGGTCAACGTGGTAATCGAGAAAGGTCAGCACGAAGTTTTCGCGCGAGTCCGAAATCGGAAAGTTCTCGGCGAATACTTTGAACAGGCCCTCATCGGTACGGTTCTCGGCAGCCGTTTCCAACTGGAAGAAATCCATGAACGAGCGCACCTGCACGTCCAGGAAATCCGGATACTCAATAACCTTTTTAATCTTGGCGAAGTTGATCCGCTCGTCAGCAGCTTGCAGCTTTTGCAGACCTGACTGTGCTTTCGGTGTAGCCAATGTATGTGGGGTTAGGAAATGGACACTGGGAGAATCCAGAACAGGGTAGTAACAGGGCCACTACCTTGAAAAATCAGAAAGTTGCGGGCGCACGAAAGCGCAAAGCAGAACCTTGCGCTTGTGGCGTCCGTAGGCACGAAAAGCCGCAAAGCGGCGTGCAAACGAACTTCCGGCTGGTTTGTTGCCTACAAACAGGAAAAGACCTGGCTTAGTTGCCAGGCCTCTCCTTATTTGCTGGTTTTAAGAGCAGGCAGCAGAAATTACTTAACTTCTACTTCAGCGCCGGCTTCTTCCAGTTGCTTTTTCAGCGACTCAGCTTCGTCTTTGGCAACACCTTCTTTCAGGGCCTTAGGGGCACCGTCAACCAGTTCTTTGGCTTCTTTCAGGCCCAGACCGGTCAGGTCTTTCACCAGTTTCACAACGGCCAGTTTAGCCGAACCAGCCGACTTCAGGATCACGTCGAACGTGGTCTTCTCCTCAGGAGCGTCAGCAGCGGCAGCGCCACCACCGGCCATCATTACCGGAGCAGCAGCAGCAGGCTCAATGCCGTACTCGTCCTTCAGGATGGTAGCCAGTTCGTTTACTTCTTTTACCGTCAGGCTAACGAGCTGCTCGGCGAATGCTTTCAAATCTGCCATTTCTGTAGATTGTTAAAAAGGGGTTGTTGGAGGAAATTGAAGGTGAAAAAGATGAGCAGCGGTTAGCCTGCAACCTCTTCTTTTTCGGCAAGTGTTTTGAGGATACCAGCCAGTTTGGCACCGCCGCTCGACAGAGCAGAGATAACATTCTTGGCAGGTGACTGGAGCAGACCGATAACATCACCGATGAGCTCGTTTTTACCTTTCAGCGTGCTGAGGGTGCTCAGCTGATCGGCTCCAACGTATACGCCGGAGTCAATGTAAGCACCTTTGAAAGCTGGGCGAATCACAGCAGTTTTGCTGTAGTTCTGCGACTTGTAGAAGTCCTGCAACAGCTTGGCTGGAGCGTTACCCGACTCTTTCGAGAACAGGATGCCCGACTGGCCTACCAGCGCCGCGTCCATCTCCGAAGTGTCGCCACCGAGGGTGTCGAGGGCCTTACGGATGAACGTGTTCTTGTACACCTTGAACTCCATGCCGCGGTTGTAGCACAGGCGACGGAATTCGTTGATTTTCGCCACTGACATTCCCGAAGCATCGGCAATGTAGAACGCGTTGTGCGATTGGAACTTCTCGCTCAACTCGTCGACGAGGGCTTGTTTTTCTTCCCGGATCATATCGTCGTGTTGATTTAGATTATGCGGAAGTTACCGACGTGTCAACCGGAACAGCAGGCGACATCGTGCTCGAGAGCGTGATGCTCTTGATGTACGTGCCCTTAGCCGAGGAAGGCTTCAAACGCAGCAGCGTCTGAATTACTTCGATGGCGTTTTCAGCCAGCTTCTGGTCATCGAACGACACTTTACCAACCGAGCAGTGAATGATACCGGTTTTGTCGACTTTGAAGTCGATTTTACCAGCTTTCACTTCCTGCACCGCTTTAGCTACGTCCGTCGTTACCGTGCCCGACTTCGGGTTAGGCATCAGACCACGGGGACCGAGCACGCGGCCCAGACGACCCACTTTAGCCATTACGGCCGGCATGGTGATGATAACGTCGATGTCAGTCCAGCCTTTTTCAATCTTGGCGATATAGTCGTCCAAACCAACGAAATCAGCACCAGCAGCAGTAGCTTCGGCTTCTTTGTCGGGCGTAACGAGGGCCAGAACACGAACGGTTTTGCCAGTACCGTGGGGCAGCGTAGCGACGCCACGTACCATCTGGTCGGCTTTGCGAGGATCCACGCCCAGACGAACGTCGATATCTACCGAGGCGTCAAATTTGGTATAGGTAATATCCTTTACCACTTTGGCCGCTTCTACCAGATTCCGAACTTCGGTCAGGTCATGCTTGGCAAGGGCTTCCTTGCGCTTTTTGCTTACTTGTGCCATGTCTACTCCGTCGTTAAATTATTCAGCGAAAGGAGAAGTGCCCGACACAGTGATGCCCATGCTACGAGCCGTACCGGCTACCTGCAGCATTGCCGACTCCACTTTGAAAGCATTCAGGTCTGGCATCTTCGTTTCAGCGATGGTGCGCACCTGGTCCCACGACACTGAGCCTACCTTATTACGGTTGGGCTCTTTCGAACCGCTCTGGAGCTTGGCAGCCTCCATCAGGAGAACCGGCACCGGAGGGGTCTTCACAACGAAGTCGAACGACTTGTCGGTGTACATGGTGATGAGTACAGGACAAACTTGGCCGGCCTTATCTTGGGTGCGAGCATTGAACTGCTTGCAGAATTCCATGATGTTAAGGCCTTTGCTACCAAGTGCAGGTCCAACCGGCGGCGCAGGGTTTGCGGCGCCTCCCTTTATCTGAAGCTTCAGATAACCTCTAATTTCCTTGGCCATTGGGTTTGTAAGGCTTCGGACGCTGCATCGTAACACGCATTGTCCTCAGTTTTTTGATTGCTCCGAAGTGGAAGCACCACCGGTCCGGAGCGGATAACCGATGACGTTTGCTTGGCAGTAGGTGAAACTTGAGCTAGAAACAGTCAGAAACGTGTCGTTCCGACTGTCCCTAGCTCAAGTTCGCTCTATACTACTATGAGTCCTTTTCGACCTGTGTGTAGCTCAACTCCATCGGAGTGCTACGGCCAAATATTTTTACGATTACGTTGAGTTTCTTGCGCTCCTCGAATACTTCCGAGACAGTGCCCAGCATGCCGGCGAAACCACCATCTACAATCTTCACCAACTCGTTTACTACGAATGGTGTTTCCAGCGTGGCCGTCTGCTCTTCTGCCTCGTCTACGATACCGAGGATGTTATTCACCTCCGAAAGACGCAACGGGATAGGCTTGGTGTTCTGGTTGGCAGCTTTGCCTTCCTTATCACTCAGAAAACCCAGAATACCCGGAGTGCTGGTAATGATGTGGTCTACCTCACCGTGCGTCAGATCCGCGTGAATGATGATGTAGCCGGGATACAGATTCCGCTCCCGTACGCGCTTCTTGCCGTTGCGCATCTCGTACACCTTCTCCGCCGGAATCAGTACCTGAGGCACCAGGTCGGAGAGACCATGCCGGCCAATTTCCGTTTCGAGATAGGTCTTGGCCTTTTTCTCCTGTCCGCTCACCGAGCGGACCACATACCATTTCAACTCTCCCATCTTCGCTGCCGATTAACGGAATGAGTTGTAAAACGCTTCCAGACCAGTTTTAAATACCACGTCCATCAAACCAACAACAGCAGCGAATACCAGCGAACCGATGAGCACTAAGCCAGCGCTCTTCTGGAGTTCCTCGAAAGATGGCCACGTTACTTTGTAGCGCATCTCCTCGACGGTGTCGCGGAAGTAATTCGGTTTCTTGTCCATTGCTCGTCGCCTGGTTAGTGGCTTCTGATTACTCGCAGGCTGCGAATGCAGCAACCTGTATTAAAGCACGGGCGGAGAGATTCGAACTCCCATCAAAGGTTTTGGAGACCTCTATTCTACCCTTGAACTACGCCCGTGTATGCGTCCGTTACCAGCTTGCTACTGGATTGGGACTGCAAATGTATGGAACTCTATTTACAAAACAAATCCGCCTCTGAAAAAATCAGAGGCGGATTGCATTGATTTGCTAGAATCCAGCTGAAATCTACTCAGTGATTTCGGTTACCTGACCAGCACCTACCGTACGGCCACCCTCACGGATAGCGAAACGCAGGCCTTTCTCCATAGCTACCGAGTTGATCAGCTCAACCGAGATAGTTACGTTGTCACCAGGCATTACCATTTCCACGCCTTCGCCCAGCGTGATGATGCCGGTTACGTCGGTGGTGCGGAAATAGAACTGAGGACGGTAGTTGTTGAAGAACGGCGTGTGACGACCACCTTCTTCTTTCGACAGCACGTACACCTCGGCTTTAAACTTGGTGTGAGGCTTAACGGAACCGGGCTTGCAGATAACCATACCACGACGGATGGCTTCTTTTTCAATACCACGGAGCAACAGACCTACGTTGTCACCAGCTTCACCACGGTCAAGGATTTTGCGGAACATCTCAACGCCAGTTACGGTCGACTTGAGGTTCTCAGCACCCATACCGAGGATTTCAACTTGCTCACCCGAGTTGATTATACCGCGCTCGATACGGCCGGTTGCTACCGTACCACGACCCGTGATAGAGAATACGTCCTCTACTGGCATCAGGAAGGGCAGGTCGGTCAGACGAGCTGGAATTGGAATGTAGCTGTCAACAGCGTCCATCAACTCCTCGATCTTCGGAACCCAGTTGGCATCGCCGTTCAGGCCGCCCAGAGCCGAGCCCTGAATAACCGGAATGTTGTCGCCATCGAAGTCATAGAACGAGAGCAGCTCACGGATTTCCATTTCCACCAGCTCGAGGAGCTCGGGGTCATCCACCATGTCTACTTTGTTCATGAACACTACCAGCTGAGGAACACCTACCTGGCGAGCGAGCAGGATGTGCTCACGCGTCTGGGGCATTGGGCCGTCGGTAGCAGCTACCACGAGGATAGCACCGTCCATCTGGGCAGCACCCGTAACCATGTTCTTCACGTAGTCAGCGTGACCTGGGCAGTCAACGTGAGCATAGTGACGGTTTACGGTAGAGTACTCTACGTGCGACGTGTTGATGGTGATACCACGCTCTTTTTCTTCGGGAGCGTTGTCGATCGACGAGAAGTCACGCTTGGCGGCCAAACCTTTGTTCGCCAGTACCATGGTGATAGCAGCGGTCAGGGTGGTTTTGCCGTGGTCGACGTGCCCGATCGTACCGATGTTCACGTGCGGCTTGGAACGATCAAAATTTTCTTTGGCCATTGTAAGTGAGATTAGAGAACTATGTTGTGAGGAGGAAAACGCGACTTGCTTATACTGAAAGAAAGCGAAACGCAGCTCCGCTTAGTGGGGACTGCACGTCGCTTTGCTTTTCAGACTGGCCCAAACAGAGCAGCCGCGCTGCACCGCCGGTATAATGTGAGCCATTTATGGGATTTGAACCCATGACCTCTTCCTTACCAAGGAAGTGCTCTACCACTGAGCTAAAACGGCTGATACTATAGATTTCAACAAAGGTACGACAGGAGAAGTACAATCGCCGTTGCGGCTGTATCTGTTTCTTTGCGCAACTCTGCGAATGTTGAGCGGGAGACGAGGTTCGAACCCGCGACCTGCAGCTTGGAAGGCTGCCGCTCTACCAGCTGAGCTACTCCCGCGTAGTGTAAATAAAGAAACTCGTAGGCGGCCAATCTGATTCATTGCCTTGCGAGTTTCTCTACTTATCAATCGTGGGGGGAGAAGGATTCGAACCTTCGAAAGCTTACGCTAACAGAGTTACAGTCTGTCCCATTTGGCCGCTCTGGAACCCCCCCGATTGTTATTTCTCCGCCGTTTGCGAAGAAATTTTCGCTTCAACCTTTCTGCCTTAGTCGGCTACTGTGTCGAATTGAGTTGCAAAATTAGGGGCTTTCTGATGCAAGTCAAGCGCAGCCCTGAAAATCGTTTAATATTTTTTCTGCCGGCGTTCAGAATCCCCTGTTTTTCCGGGGCTAACCTGCTGATTGCTTTTAGGAAACCTGCTACTCTGGAGAGCGAATAAATTTTTGCGTTTTTTCTTAGCAGCTACTGCATCATGGCATAATATGCCTTCACCTGTTCGTCTTTTTCCTTACTGCGGATATCCTGCAACGTTGCTTTAAGTGCGGGCATGCTGGAGGCCAGAATGCTCAGGCCCCGGTAAGCGCCCAACCGAACGAACGTGCTGGGAGCCGTGCGCGCTAGGCTTTCTAGTCGTTGAATGCCTTTTTCCCGCTCGATGGGAGGCATGCGGAGCATGAAAGTGGCAAAGTCGGGCAGATAGCTGCGGTAGAGGTCGGCGTCGCTGACGTCGGGCAGGCGGCGCATGAACCACTGGTACTGCTCGTTGCTGCTGCCATTGAGAGAATAATAGGTGGCAATGGAGGTCAGCACTTCTGCATTCCGGCTTTCCTGCATGGCCGCAATCTTCTCTTGCGAATCGGCCGTTGGGGTTTTGGCCAAGGCCTGAATACCGGCACTGACCACTCTGTAGGAACTATCGTTGAGCGCCGTCAGGAAGGCACTGGCGTAGTTTTCGTTGGGGAGAGAGGCCAGGGCATTCAGCGCAGTAGCGCGTACTTGGCTATTTTTATCCTTCAGGGCTACCTGCTGCAGATCCTGGCGTACGGCGTTGCCTTCAGGGCCCTTATACCGGCGCAACGCCTGCACGGCCGCCTGACGCACAGCCCAGAAAGGGTCGTTGAGGGCAGTGCGCAGCAGGGCGCTTACGGGCAGCTCGGCGCTTTTAACCTTCAGCTGGGTTACGGCTTCATACCGCTGCAGATAGCCTTTCGCGTGGGTGTACTGGTACATCAACTCGTCCTGCGTGCGCTCTTCTTCGATTTCGGCCAGCAGTTGCGCTTGGCTGTCGAATTTCACGAGGCTGGGGCGCTGGGCAGAAGACAGCCGGAAAGTCTGGTCGGCTTTCGTGATGGTGATGCGGTGGTCGGTGGGCTGGTTGTTGGCCCATACAGTTACGGTTACGGGCAGCCGGTAGACAGGCGTGAAGGTGGAATCCTGCAACTGTTGCACGCGCATGCTCACTTGGCCGTTAGCAAAGCTGTGCGTCACTTTCAGTTCGGGATGGCCGCGCTGCATAAACCACTGGTCGAAAAACCACATCAGGTCTTCACCGGTGGTTTCTTCGAAGGCGATGCGCAGCTTAGCTATTTCCGAGGTGGAAAATTTATTCTGGGTGAGGTAGCGGTTCAGGGAAGCGAAGAAGGCTTCGTCGCCGACATAGTTGCGCAGCATGTGCAGTACGCGGCCGCCTTTGTCGTAGGAGTGCCGGTCGAACATGTCTTCCTGCTTGGCGTAGCGGTAGCGAATCAGTGGCTCGCGCTTGCTCTGGGCTTCTTCCAGGTAGCGGCCCAGCTTCTGCTGCTGCACCAGGTCGGCGGCATCGGCGCCATACTTGTGCTCGGCCCAGAGCAGCTCCGAGTAGTCGGCGAAAGACTCGTTAAGCGGCAGGTTGGCCCACGATTCGGTGGTTACATAGTCGCCGAACCAGTGGTGGAACAGCTCGTGCGCTACCGTAGACTCGGCATCGTAGCCCACATCGGCCAGCTCGCGAGGCGAGAACTGCACCAGGCTTTGCTCGAACGTGACGGCCGTGGTGTTTTCCATAGCCCCCGACACGAAATCGTGTACGGCTACCTGCGTGTATTTTTCCCACGGGAAGTCAACACCCAGTTTTTTGGAAAAGTAGTCCAGCATCTGGGGCGTGTTGCCGAACACCGCCCGGGCCGTGTTGCTGAACTTGGCATCGACGTAGTAGTCTACCGGCTTGCCCCGCCAGGTGTCGCTGATGACGGCGAAGTCGCCTACGGCCAGCATAGCGAGGTACGGCGCGTGCGGCAGGCTCTGCTTCCAGGTATCGGTTCGGGTGCCGTCGTTGTTTTTGCGCGACGACACCAGCAGCCCGTTGGAAAGGGTTTTCTGCCCCGCTTCCACCGTGAGGCTGACTTCCTGGGTCATGCGCTGGTTGGGCCGGTCGATGGTGGGAAACCAGCAGGAGTTGCCCTCCGTTTCGCCCTGGGTCCAGAGCTGGCGCGGCTTGGTTTTGTCGGTGCCCAGCGGATTGATGAAGTACAGGCCCTTGTCCTGGGTGATGGCCGCGCTGCCGCCTACTTCCAGCTCATTGGGTTTGGCCACGTACTGAATCCGAACCTGGCAAAGCTCGGTGCGGGAGTAGGTGCGGTCCAGCGCAATGGTCAGCTTTTTCTTGTCGTAAGTATAGGTCAGGTTCTTTTCTTTTCCCCCGTTTACAAGGCGCACGTTTTTCACGTCGAAGCCCTTGGCGTCAAGCACAAGCTGATTTTGCGGGTAGAAATGCGGCCGGACAGTGAGCGTAGCCGTTCCCAGCAGCCATTGTTTGGCCCAGTCGAAACGGACGTCGAGTTTGGTATCTAGCAGGTCGTGGAGAATGGTGGCGGCTGGCTGCACCGGATTGGTAGGCGGTAGCCACGAGGGTACTACCAGAATAGACGATGCCGCTTCAGGGGCCGGGGTCGATTCAGATTTCTTGTGCGTAGCTGCTTTGCTGCCTGCCGGCTTAATGCTCCTAACAACCTGGGCAGAAGCTTGAAACTGACACGCAAGGACCAGTCCCAGAATGCTGAGAACCGAATATTTCATGCGTTGATGCGATAGGTATATGGGTCCTCAAGTTCCGAAATTATTTGAGATTTGGCCTATCTTTAAGCCCATTTCCGCCCCTCCTCCTCCCCTTCCTATGCTACAGGTTAGCACCAGCCCCACCCAAACTTGGGCCGTAGATTATCGTGCCACCGGCGCCATCACCCTAGACGGCCAGCCGTTTGCCTGGGATTTGGTGGTGCTGGGTCCGGGCCGCTTTCATGTACTGCACGACGGCCGCTCGTACGTGGCCGAAGTGGTTAGCGCGGATTACGCTACCAAATCGTTTCAGTTTAAGCTCAACGGGCAGCAGCTGGAAGTGCAGGCCAAAGACCGGTTCGATTTGCTGCTCGACAAGCTGGGCATGAACAACGCAGCCGCCAGCAAAGTAAACGAGCTGAAGGCCCCCATGCCGGGCCTGATCGTGGATATCCGGGTGGCCCCGGGCCAGCAAGTGCAAAAGGGCGACCCGCTGCTGGTGCTGGAGGCCATGAAGATGGAGAACATTCTGAAAGCGCCCGGCGACGGCACTGTGGGGGCCATCAAAATCGGCCTGCGCGACAACGTAACCAAGGGCCAGGTGCTGATTCAGTTCAGCTAACCAGCCTGCTCAGGCCCTGCGCCCAGCGAGGGTGCGCACCTCATACCGTTTTTACACTTAATTCCTCCGACGTTGAAGTACACCCGAATTCTGCTTAAGCTAAGCGGCGAAGCCCTGATGGGCCAACAGCAATACGGCATTGATGCCGTCCGGCTGATGCAATACGCTGAGGAAATCAAGAAAGTAGCCGCCACCGGTACCCAGGTAGCGGTGGTGATTGGCGGCGGCAATATCTTCCGGGGTGTGCAGGCCGAAGCCTTTGGCCTCGACCGGGTGCAGGGCGACTACATGGGCATGCTGGCCACGGTCATCAACTCCATGGCGCTGCAGAGCGCTCTGGAGAAGCTCAACGTGAATACGCGCCTGCTGTCGGGCGTTACCATTCAGCGGGTGTGCGAGCCGTATATCCGCCGGCGGGCCCTGCGCCATTTGGAGAAAGGCCGGGTCGTGATTTTCGGGGCCGGTATCGGCTCGCCGTATTTCACCACCGACTCGGCGGCTTCGCTGCGGGCCATCGAAATTGAGGCAGATGTGGTGCTGAAGGGCACCCGCGTGGATGGCATCTATACGGCCGACCCGGAGAAAGACCCCACCGCCGTGCGCTACCCCACCATTACGTTTGATGAGGTGATGGCCAAAAACCTGAACGTGATGGACATGACGGCCTTCACGCTCTGCAAGGAAAACAACCTGCCCATCATCGTTTTCGATATGAACAAGGAAGGCAACCTGCAGCGGCTTATCGAGGGCGAAACAGTGGGCACCTTGGTGACGATGGAACACCCGAAGCCAACGGAAACCAACAGCACCTCCAGCGGCCTGCATCCTTCGCTGGACACTCCTTCCGAACAAGCCTGAAAAGAATTAAAAATTAAAAGTTGAGAATTAAAAGTAGGTGGACGGCAATGCAGAAGCGCCATTCACCACTTGACAATTTTTAATTTTTAATTCTCAATTTTTAATTTTCTTACACTCATGGACGAAGAAATTCAGTTTTATCTAAGCGAAGCCGAAGAATCGATGGCTAAGTCGCTGCAGCACACCGGCCTGGAACTCAGCCGTATTCGCGCCGGCAAGGCCTCGCCGGCCATGCTCGATTCGCTGCGCGTAGATTATTACGGCACGCCCACTCCTATTGCGCAGGTGGCCAACGTCTCGACGCCGGACGCGCGCACGTTGTTCATCAAGCCTTGGGAGAAGAACATCATTGCGGAAGTGGTGAAAGCCATCAAAAACAGTGACTTGGGCCTGAATCCGCAGTCTGATGCAGAAGGCGTACGCCTGAACATTCCGCCCATGACCGAGGAGCGCCGCCGCGACCTGGTAAAGCAGGTAAAGCAGGAGTCGGAAAGCGGCAAGGTGCGCATCCGGGGCATCCGCAAGGACGTGAACGAGTCGTTGCGTAAGCTGCAGAAAGACGGAGCCGCTGAGGACGCCATCAAGGATGCCGAAGCCAAGGTGCAGAAAGCCACTGATAGCTACATCGTGCAGATTGATAGCCTGACCACCAAGAAGGAATCGGAAATCATGACCATCTGATCCGGCAACGAACGCAAAAAAGGAGCGGCTCCTGTTTCAACGCCCGATTGGGCGTTGAAACAGGAGCCGCTCCTTTTTTGCGGATCAAACTACTGCTGCCAATAGCCGTTTTTGGCAATTAGCTTCTCAACGGCATCGGGCACCAGATACCGGATGGACTTGCCTTCCTGCAGACTTTGCCGAATGAGCGTAGCGGAGATATCCAGCAACGGCGCGTCCACCACCTTGATGTTGGCACCAGCCACGGCAGCAGATTCTACCGGATGGCCGGGCCGCGGGTAGACGTAGATGCCGAATTCCTGCCGGATGCGGCCGGCGTCGCGCCAGCCATCAAGCCCCAAGAGGTTGTCGCTGCCCATGAGCAGCACAAACTCCCGACCGGGATGCAGGCGGCGGATTTCGTCGAGGGTGGTGATGGTATAGCTGGGCTTGGGCAGCCGCAGTTCCACGTCTGACACCGACAGCAACTCATTGTCGGCGGTGGCGTCCTGCGCCAGAGCCAGACGGTCCTGCTCCGGCAGCAGGTCATGCCCCAGCTTGTACGGGCTCTGCGGCGACACCACCAGCCACACCGCCGACAGATCGGTGTGCGTGGCCATGTACTGCGCCAGAATCAGATGGCCGGTATGGATGGGGTTAAAGGAGCCAAACAGCAGCCCGATCTTGCCGGAAGAGCCGGTTTGGGCGCCTGCTTCCGAACTCACAAGATAGCCGACTCGGCCGTGATGAAGTCGCGCACCAGCTTTTCGGCCTGGGCGGTGGCTTCGTCGAGGTCATCGTTGACAACGGTGACGTCGAAACGGTCCTCGAAGGTCAGCTCGAAGTTGGCCTTGTAGAGCCGCGCCGAGATGCTGGAAGCCGAGTCGGTAGCACGATGGCGCAACCGCTCTTCGAGCACCTCAATGGACGGCGGCTTCACGAAGACGGCCAAGGCCCGGTCTTTGTAAAACTCTTTGATGCTTAAGCCACCCTTCACGTCCACATCCAGGACGGCGTGTTTACCGCTTTCCCAGATGCGCTCTATCTCCGACTTGAGCGTGCCATAAAAGGCGCCTTCGTACACTTCCTCCCACTCCACAAACTCGTCGTGGCGGATTTTCTCCTGGAATTCCTGGACGGAGATGAAGTAGTAGTCTTTTCCGTTGGCTTCGGTACGGCCGCGCTTGTCGCGCGTGCAGGCCGAAATGGAAAAGCTCAGATCCGGTATGGCCGCCATCAGGCGGTGGACGATGGTGGTTTTGCCGGCTCCGGAAGGAGCTGAAAAGGCAATGATTTTACCCTGCATCGAGCAAAATTAGGCCATTTCTGTTTGCAAACGAGACATTATGGTTTGCGGAAGCGAATTTGGGGCGCCTTTGCGGCTGACATGGGTCATCAAAAACCCAATAAACACCCGTTGTTTTTCGATGCTATCGAAGCAGGGCGAGCAATCATCGGCGTGGTGCACGATGTACTGTTCGTCGGCTTCGGTGGGTCGCTGACCCACAACTAGCTGGTCTAGTATCGTATTCACACGTTCACAGTCAGCAACGGGCGCTTGCGCCTGATGGGTGGAGGATGAGGAGTGGGTAGAGGTGTTTTCCATGGTGCAACCCGTTGCGGTTAGCGGTTAGTAATTGTCGGTATCGTCCTCCGGCTCTGCCTCCGGCTCTGCCTCCGTGTTGCCGGAGTCGGCACCGTAGCCCATCGATTGGGCGTACTTTTCAAGCTTTTCTTTCAGGAAATTGCGGGCCCGGTGCAACCGGGACCGTACCGTACCGATAGGGATATCCAGCACTTTGGCCATTTCCTCGTAGGTGAACCCTTCCAGGTCGCAGAGGATGATGACGGTGCGGAAATCCACGGGCAGCGAGTTGAGTGCGCTAGCCACTTCGTCGCCGATGAGGTCGCGCACGGCTTGCTGCCGCATATCAGACGAGGTACCACCCGCGTCGCTGTCGGACTCGACGTCTTCCGAATTGTAGTAGCCCTCAATTTCGCTGTAGTCGACCTTGGCGGGTTGTTTACTCTTCTTCCGGAAGTCGTTGATGAACGAGTTTTTCAGGATGCGAAACAGCCATGCCTTGGCGTTGGTTCCCTGCTCGAAGTACTCGAAGAAGCGGTACGCCTTCAGATAGGTCTCCTGCACAAGGTCGTTGGCGTCGTCTTCATCGAGGGTGAGACGGAACGCGAAATTGTACAGAGAGTCGATTACAGGCATCAATTCGGCCTGAAACCGGCGGTCTTTTTCTTCTTTACTAAGCTTCGGAACCCGTTCGGGAGAGTCGCTCATAAGGGGGGCGCGGCAAAGTACGGCGGGGGTGAAATAAAATCCGCCATGTAAACAAATGTACTGATTATCCTATCTCGCTCAAGCAGTTTGAGCCAAGTGCGTATTGCGGGTCTGCCGCTCGGCAGCTACAACCAGAAAGCCGTAGAGAAACACGAACAGGCTGAACCCAATCTGCATCTGTAACAGCGTATCGACCAGATTGGCGATGCCCATCATCAGCAGGAAGTGTACAACGTACGGGTTTTGGCGGAGCGCAGGTTGCAAAAATGGTCCGAATAGCACAAAAAGCCAGAGCAATAAGCCCACAATGCCGCCGCCTACCAAGGCCTCCAGGTACTGATTGTGGGTCATTACCCAGTTTTTGGGCAGCAAGCCGTAATCCTGGTAGCTGTACTGGTCCAGCATGGCGGCATCTACATCTGCGGGGGCCACGCCCGCAACCGGATACTGGCTGATGATGACGGTGGCCGTTTTCCAGGCGGCAAAGCGCTTGGCCAGGGAGTAGTCATTGATGTCGCGGCCGGAGCGGTACTGGTTGACGTCGTCGAGGGTAACGTTGACGCGCTGCTGGATGGGTTCGAGGGTATAGTAGGTCAGAAGCGGCACTCCAATCAGCGCCAGCACTACCACGGCGCCCAGCACGTAGCGGCGCCGCAATACAACCAGCAGGCCGGCATCGAGCAGCAGCATGCCGTAGAGCACCATGAGCCCAGTGCGGTAAGCCAGCACATGCATCACCACAAACAAAATGGCCGAGCAGGCCAGCAGCACGTTGCGCACTACCGGCAGAGCCAGCACGCTACGCCGCATCAGCAGCGCGAAGAAGAAGGCCAGCGCCAGCATGATGCTGAAGTGGATATGAAAGACGCCCGTGATGGCCGGCACATTGTGGCCGATGCTGATTTCGTAGTTGGCCGTTTCCGGGTCGAGCAGGTAGCGGCCGAGCGTACCCAGCGCCAGCAACGTGCCCAGCCCGACGAACAGGAGCCCTACCCCAAACCGCTGCCGCAGACTCAGGGGCACCGCCACGGCAAAAGCCAGCGGCACAATTACCAGGGGCAGCTTGCGGTAGACTTCGTGGCGCCAGATGTCGGTTTCGGATGTGTAGACCACGCTCAGCAGCCAGAACAGGTACATCAGGGCCATGCCCAGCACGGTTTGCAGGCGGGTGCAGGCCCGTAGCTGCTGGCGCAGGTGCGGCTGGGCTAGCACGGCCAGCACCCCCACCACCGAGCTGAGCGCTACGAGGGCCCGCGACGCAAACAGCCCCGTAACGGCGGCCAGGCTTCCCAGCAGCAACAGGTATTGCGACAAACGACCATCAGCATAGAGCTGGCGCAGGGAGAAAGGTGAGACGGAAGTTGTAGTCATAAACAATGAAATGAGCGGAGCGCGGAGCCCTCCCTCAGCTTGGCAAGATAAGCGGCGGCCAAGCAAGAACCCGGCCGGCCACTTCGACGGCGGCCAGTGCCTTGATGCAGGTGCAAGCAGCCGGCTGCGTTCGGCAGTCCTGGCAGTCAGGCCGGTCAAACACCACGTATTCGGCTAGCGGCCCCAGCGGCGCCCAGCGTCCGGGATGCATGGGCCGGATGGGCGGGTACAGCCCCAGCGCGTGCCGGCCCAGGGCCGCCGCCAGATGCAGCGGACCGGTACTGCCTGCCACCAGCCCATCGGTGGCGGCAATGAAGGCCAGAAACTCCGGTAGCGGAAGCTGCCCGGTGAGGTCAGCGGCCAGATATGACTGGTGTTCCCGCAGCCACTCCCGCAATTCTTCGCCTTCGGCGGCCGTGCCGGTGATGAAGACGCGGTGCCCGGCCTGGTGCAGCAACCGGGCCAGCTGGCCGAAATGCGCCAAGCCCCACTCCCGGGCGCTGCCCCGGCTGCGCGGGTGCAAAATGACGTTGAGCTGGCCGGGCCGGCGGGCCGCCAGTAGCTCGCGCAAAACTGGCCGCAACGCTACAACGGGCCGCAGCCGCACTAATTGCGCTACCTCCGGCAGGCTGAGCGTACCGGCAGGGCCGAGGCTGCCTAGTAGCTGCAGGTTCAGCTGGGCTTCATGTAGTGGCGAGTGGCGGCGGCTGAGTGCTACCAGTTGGTTGCAGGTAAGCCAGTGAAACCAGCGGCTGCGGGTGCCGATGCGGTGCCGGATGCCGGCCTGGCGGGCCAGCCGGGCTACTGCTTTGCTGGGGAAAACGTGCAGAATGGTGTCGGCGGCGGTGGCACGCAGGGCGGCTACCTGGCCGGCGACAGGCAGCTGCAGCAGCTCATCGAGGTTGAGGAATCCGTCGAGCCAGGGGCAGGCGTCGGCTACGGCCTGGGTGTAGGTGCGGCCCAGCAGCAGCACCCGGCAGCCCGGAAACAGCTGCTTCAGGCGGCCCGCTACCGGCAGCGTGAGCACCACGTCGCCGATGGCATCGGTGCGGCTAATGAGGAAAGTGCGGCTCATGCAGCGGCTTTGGTTTTCAGCTTGGCAAACTTCAGAAATACGCCCCAGGCCGAAATAACGGCAATGCTCAGGCCGGCAAACCCATCAAGGAAGCCCAACCGAAAAAAATAGCCGTGCACAAACTTCCACCACGGCTTGAGCAGCAGGTGAAACAACGTGACCCGACGCCGGCCCCGCAGCCACAACTCCTCGGCCGCAATGCTGGTGAACCGGTTGAGCTGCTGCACGTGCTGCTCAACGGAGGTGTAGGAGTAGTGCAGGGCGTCGCCCTGCAGAGCCCCAACCGGCTGCCCAGGTTGCATTTCGTACCGCTCGTGCAGCAATAAACCTTCCCAGCGGCCCAGGCGCCGGTCGTAGAGGCGCAGTTTGCGGTCGGGGTACCAGCCGCCGTGGCGCACCCAGCTACCGCAGTAGTTGGTGAGGCGGGCCAGGGTGTAGCCGCCGCCCTGCCAGTTTTGAGTTGCCGCGACTATACTCTGTCGCAGCTCTTCGGTCAGCACTTCGTCGGCGTCGAGCTGCAGCACATAGTCGTAGCGGGCCTGGGCGGTGGCGTAGTTTTTCTGTTCGACGTAGCCCTCAAAAGCGTGTTGTATCACGCGGGCACCCAGCTGCTGGCAGATAGCCACGGTACCGTCGGTGGAGAAGCTGTCTACCACCACCACATCGTCGGAGAGGCCGCGCACGGCTTCCAGGCAGCGGCCGATGTTGGCTTCTTCGTTGAAGGTGATAATGACGATGGAGAGCGGGACAACAGGCATAGGCCGGCAAATATCGGGCTTTTGGCGCGGAGGCTAACGCTGAGGGTTACCTGACAGCTAGCGGCGGCATTGACGGTATCCGTTCATCTACTTCCTAGTTGGTTATGCGTCCACTGATCCTGTTGCTGTTATTACTGGGGCTGCTGACCAGCTGCGAGGCCCCTACTGCCGAGTTTGACGCTTTCCAGCTGCCCCGGCCCGTGAATCTGGCCCGCGTGCTGGGGCCGACGCCAGTACTGCTGAGCAACCACGACACGCTGGCGCTACGCCTGCAGTTCGATGCCGCTACTGGCTTCACAAGTTTTGCGCTGGCGGGTGATTCTGCTGATGAAAACTGGTTTACGGCCCGGGCCTTTCGGTTTCGGGGGCTGTACTACCTGGTAGAAGAACGGCCAGATTCCGGCTGCTGGGTGCACGCCGTCCGCATCCGACGGGGGCAGGTGCAGGGCTTGGGTACCGGCTTTGCGCAGATGCTGGACCTGAGCCTGGCCGCCCGGCAAGGCCGCTGGCCAGCGCTGGTGCGGTTCCGCTCCCCGGATGGCGACAGTGTGCGGCTGCGCTTCGACCGGCGGCAGCTGCGGTCATTCTACGTGGCCGAAGTCGACAGCTTTATTACGTACCGGCTGGCCACGGCACCGGCTGCCGGACCCCGCTCCACGCCGGTGCTGGCTGCTGGTGCGGTGCTGCTGCCGCGCCTGTATCCCAACCCGGCCAGCACCACCGCCACGGTAGATTTTGGGGAAGCCGCTGCCCGCCAAGTGCAGCTCTACGACGAACGGGGCCGGCTGTTGCAGTCGTACCCGGTTGCGGCTTCGCAGCTGGCCCTGCCGGTAGCCGGCCTGCCCAATGGCACCTATTCGGTGCGCGTGCAGGCGCCCGACAAGGCTCGGCCGACCACTCTGCGCCTGCTGGTGGCCCACTGACCGCCGCACTTTCAACTTCGCCCCCAGGCCTGCGTATAGCCGCTCAGCCATTCAGCCTTTTTTATGAGCGAAGTATCACAGCCTATTGCCCTCGTTACGGGTGCCACGTCGGGAATCGGCGAAGTAACCGCCCGTGAGCTGGTCCGGCAGGGCTACCACGTAGTACTACTGGCCCGCAACGCCGAAAAAGCCGCCCGCACCCGCCAGCAGCTGCAGCAAGCCGCCAAGCCTGGCACCCGCGTTGATGTGTTGCTCTGCGACCTGTCGGACCTGGGCCAAGTGCGGCGGGCAGCCGAGGAGTTCAACCAGCGCTACGCCCGGTTGGACGTGCTGGTGAACAACGCCGGCCTGGTTTTCGGGGCCGAGCGGGAAGAGTCCGTCAACGGCCACGAAATGACGTTGGCTACCAACCACCTCGGCCCGTTTCTGCTGACCAGCCTACTCCTACCGAAGCTGCGCCAAAGCCCGGCGGCCCGCATCGTGAACGTGGCTTCCATGGCCCACAAGTTTGCCAAGCCCGACCTAGCTGACCTCGACGCCACCCGCAGCTACTCGCCCATGCGGGCCTACGCTAACTCCAAGCTGTTCAACATCCTGTTCACGCAGGAGCTGGCCCGGCAACTGCGGCAGCGTGGCATCACCAACGTCACCACCAACAGCCTGCACCCGGGCGTGGTGGCCAGCAACTTCGGCAGCAACTCCACGTGGCTCACGCGGGCCTTCTACAAAGCCGCCGCGCCATTCATGACGACTTCCGAAGACGGCGCCCAGACCAGCATCTACCTCGCCACCTCACCCGAAGTAGCCAGCATCAGCGGCGGCTATTTCGCCAAGAAAAAGCCGGAGCCCGTGAAATCGGACTTCAATACCGCGGCCAATGTGCAGCAATTCTGGCAGCAGTCGGAGCAGATGGTAGGGCAGCCGTTCTTTGCAGAATAGCGCTTAAATTTCATGATATGTAAACGGCCAGCTCCACAGGAGCTGGCCGTTTTTGTTAATCGTGGTAGCGGGCGTCAGCCGGTAACTAACGTCGCGCCTAGGCAGACAGCATTTTCTCGCTAAGTTTGACGCAATCTTATATTCTGTTTTACGCTATGATTTCGCTACTCTGGACTGGTCTGAATATTTTAGTGCTACTGCTGATTGCGTTTGCCTGGTTTCGGGTGTTTAAGGTGCTGCGCCGGCAAATAGGCTTGGGACTGGCAATGTTGTTCATGTTGAGTTTAACACTCAGAGGCAGCAGCTCCACGTCGGACACCAAAGCCGGGAATCTGCTGGAAAACGGGCGTTTGGAGCATCCGATAGGCAACTGGGGCAGTAGTGCCACTGTTCCGCTCAACCCCAACAACGAGTTGCACCTGCGGTTTGAAGGCATCCGTACAGATTCTACCTTACGGGTTCATGGAATGTACAGCAGCGTTTCGGGCCTGATGCTGGGCCACGAATGGAAACCGCTGGCTGGTATGGCGCACACCAGGAAGCAGGGCGTTTCCTACGAGGTATTCTTAATCCACGAATGGAAGCTACTGGGCATTGGCTTGTATGTGAGCAGCGAAGAATACACCGGTATGGCGCCCCTTACGAAATAACTCGCCACCCTTGAGCACAACAAAAACCCCGCCCGGCGCAATGCCGGGCGGGGTTTTTCTATTCAGGAAGCCGGAGCCGCTTAGTAGCGGTACAGGTCCGACTTGAACGGGCCTTCTACGGGCACCTTGATGTAATCGGCCTGCTTAGGCGTCAGCTCGTCCAGCTCCACGCCAATTTTGGCGAGGTGCAGACGGGCCACCTTCTCGTCGAGGTGCTTGGGCAGGGTGTACACTTGGTTTTCGTACTGGTCGGCGTTCTGCCACAGCTCCAGCTGCGCCAGCGTCTGGTTGGTGAACGAGTTCGACATTACGAACGAAGGGTGGCCGGTGGCGCAGCCCAGGTTCACGAGGCGGCCTTCGGCGAGGATGATGACCTCTTTGCCTTCGATGTTGTAGATGTCAACCTGCGGCTTCACCGTGTCCTTGGTGTGGCCGTAGTTCTTGTTCAGCCAAGCCATGTCGATTTCATCGTCGAAGTGACCGATGTTGCAGACGATGGCTTTGTCCTTGAGGCTGCGGAAGTGCTCCTCGGTGAGGATGTCGCAGTTGCCGGTAGCGGTTACCACGATGTCGGCTTCCTTCACGGCGTTGGCCAGCTTCTTCACAGCAAAACCGTCCATAGCAGCCTGCAGGGCGCAGATCGGGTCAATTTCGGTGACGATAACACGGGCACCAGCACCGAGCAGCGAAGCCGCCGTGCCTTTTCCTACGTCGCCGTAGCCGGCCACTACGGCCACTTTACCGGCCATCATGACGTCGGTAGCGCGACGGATAGCGTCCACAGCCGACTCTTTGCAGCCGTACTTGTTGTCGAATTTCGACTTCGTTACCGAGTCATTGACGTTGAAGGCGGGCAGCGGCAGGGTGCCAGCTTTCACGCGCTCCAGCAGGCGCAGTACGCCGGTGGTGGTTTCTTCCGAAATACCCCGGATGCCAGCGGCCAGCTCAGGATACTGGTTCAACACCATGTTGGTCAGGTCGCCACCGTCGTCCAGAATCATGTTCAGGGGCTGACGGTCTTCACCGAAGAACAGCGTCTGCTCGATGCACCAGTTGAAGTCCTCTTCGTTGAGGCCTTTCCAGGCGTACACTGGCGTGCCGACGGCAGCAATAGCGGCGGCGGCGTGGTCCTGCGTGGAGAAGATGTTGCACGACGACCACGTCACTTCAGCGCCCAAGGCCTGCAGCGTCTCGATGAGCACGGCGGTCTGGATGGTCATGTGCAGGCAGCCGGCAATACGCGCGCCTTTCAGCGGCTGGCTGTTGCCGTATTCTTCGCGCAGCGCCATCAGACCCGGCATTTCAGCCTCAGCCAAACGGATTTCCTTGCGGCCCCACTCAGCGAGGCTCATGTCTTTTACTTTGTACGGAACGTAGGCCGTGGTCTTGGTCTCCACCATGATGCTGTTTTTTTTGCTAGACAACTACAAAGGTAACTAAAATGTTAGTTGGGCTATACAACAACAACGCCTGCCCGGATGGGGCAGGCGTTGCAGATCAGGCCGCTAACCGGCGCATTTAGTTGTGCTGAATGATGACTGCCTGAGGTTGCTGGGTTGCCGGCACGCCAGCTCCGGCAATGCCGCGCACTACCACCGTATAGATTTTACCCGGCTCGTAGTTCTTAACGCCCGTGCCCGTTCCTGTGCCATCGCCAACCGCCAGTACCTGCGCGCGGGGCGTGCCGGCCGTCACCGATAGGTTAAGCGAGGCGGCATTGATAGCCACAAAGCTGGAGGCCGAACCGAAAGTTACGTCCGTGGTTACGTCGGTGCCGGGGGTGCCGGGCAGTGCCGATGGCACCGTGAGGCGCACCGGCGTAGGAGCGTTCAGGGCCAGATGCACAATGCGCACTTTTGCCTGGCCGGCAGCCGGAGCCGTCAGGTCGTCGGGAACGGTAAGCACCGTGGGCGTAGAGCCAATGGTGGCGGAAGGCGAGAAGACGAACGACGAGTAGCTCTGGTCTTTAGAGACGGCAAGCGGAGCCGAAGCCAGCACCTGCGTGCCATTATTGATACGTAAGGTAGGCGAACCAGCATTTACGGTGAAGTAGCTGCTGTTGGCGCCGTAGTTGAGCTGGGCCACCTGCTGGTCGGCGACGAAGGCCGTGATGGGCACATTGGACACGGCGGCGGCATGCACCACCAGTACCTTGCCCTGCTCGGGGGCCGGCGTGTTATTATCGTCGTCGTTGCCGCAGGCAGAAAAAGTCAGCGCGGCCGGTAGCATGGATGCTAGAAATAGCTGGCGCAGAGAAGGAATGAAGGTTTTCATAGTCGGTTTCAGGTTGAGTGAAAGCTAATTGCACTGCGGACAGAACGTATCGGTAACGGCTTTTGTTGGGCTGGCCTGGAATTCTTCCATGGCACATAGTTGATATAGCTATGATGCAGACTGTTATATTTGCTTTCATGCACCGTTACGAACTTCGCCTGGCTGGAGTATTCCGCCCTTCTCTAGTGTTATTTTTAGGTTTGTGGGCGAGCACCGCTTTTGGGCAATCGGGCACGGTAGTGCGCCTGAGCCCGGAAGACCAGGGGCGGGGCCGCAACGGGGTGCAGAAGAACTTTTATTTCACCACCAAAGAGCAGCCCACCGACGACGACTACCAGAATGCCGGCTACTTCGGGCAGCGCCTGCGCCCATACCTGGCCGGCAACCAGGAGGCCTTGGATAACCTCAACCGCTACCGCCGCCAGAAGTGGATTTTCCTGGCCGAACGCTTGACGTTTGTGGGCGGCGTGGCGGTGTATGGCTCCCAGACCTTCAGTGGCAGCGGCGACCAGCACTATTTCAGCAATCCGCAGAAGGTGACACTGGGTGTGGTGGCCGGCAGCCTGCTGGCCAACATCTTCATTACGCGCCACACCAACGAGCATTTCGTGCGGGCCGTGGACGCCAACAATGCCGGCCTGTCGGCGGGCGGGCACGCGAGCGGGTGGCAGCGGCTGGCACCCGCTGGGGTGGGTTTGGCGGCGTCGGCTACGGGCCAGCCGCTGCTGGCTTTGCGCTGGCAGCTGCGCTAAGCGCCGGCCCGGTGGGCCAACCCCTGTTTATTAGTTTCGTAGGAGTACCACATGGAATTTCCGCTTCCCGCGGCGTCGCGTCAGTATGTGGCCAAGCACCTGCACGATGACCCCGCCCAGCTGGCGCTGCAAGCCCGCAAACACCCTGGCCTGCCCGTTCCGGAGCTGGTACGCCAGATTCAGGCCCGCCAGAAAGCCCGCCTGAAAGTCCCCGCCTGGGCCGACAACCCAGACCTGGTTTTCCCACCGACCCTGTCGGTGGAGCAGGCCTCTTCCGCTCGCACGGCCGCGTTCAAGGCGGCGCTGGTGAGCGGGCAGCGCTTGGCCGACCTCACCGGCGGCTTCGGCGTGGACGTATCGTATTTTGCCGAACGTATTCCGGAAGTGCATTACGTGGAGCGCAACGCAGCCCTGGCCGACGTGGTGCGCTTCAACCTCACGCATCTGGGCGTTTCGAACGTGCAGTTTCATACGGCCGATGCGGTGCAGTTTCTGCGCAACACCCCGGACACCTTCGACTGGATCTACCTCGACCCGGCCCGGCGCGATACGGCGGCCCGCAAGATTTTCCGGCTGCAGGACTGTGAGCCGGATATTCTACGCCTAATGCCGCTGCTGCTGCATAAAGGCCGTCGGGTGCTGCTCAAAACTTCGCCCATGCTCGATATCGAGCAGGCCATTCTGGAGCTGCGGCAGGTGCGGCAGCTGTGGGTGGTGGCCGTGGACAATGAGTGCAAGGAGGTGCTGTACGAGCTGGGCCCCGAGCCGGCCGTCGATCCGGAGCGCCACACCGTGAACCTGCTTCGCACGGGCCAGCAGCAGGATTTCCGCCTGAACCGGGCCCGCGAGGCCCGCGCCATCCCGCGCTACGCCGAGCCGCAGCAGTACCTCTACGAGCCCAACGTGGCTATTCTGAAGGCGGGCGGCTTCCGCAGCATCGGTACGGCGTTTGAGCTGCTGAAGCTGCACCAGCACAGCCACCTCTACACCTCCGACACGCTGCACCCCGATTTCCCGGGCCGCATCTTCCGCATCCGGGCCACCGAGAAATACGACGCCCAAGCCCTACGCGCCCACCTCGGCCCCGAAGTCCGCGCCCACGTCACAACCCGCAACTTCCCCGACACGGTGGCCGAGTTCCGCCACCGCACCGGCATCCGCGAAGGCGGCGACCTATACCTGTTCGCCACCACCAATCTGGAAGGTAAGCTGATGGTGCTGGTGACAGAGAAGGATCACGGATTAGCGCGGATTTAAGCGGATTTCACGGATTTTGTGGACGGCGTTAAGCTGCTCGCTTCAATTGTCCTGAGACACAAAGCAGAAACAAGGGGCTTGTCAAACGGCAAGCCCCTTGTTTCTGCGCGATTATCAATCGTCCACAAAATCCGTGAAATCCGTGCTAATCCGTGATTCATTTAACCTTGCTGGTCCAGAGGCTGCTGATGATGCGGAAGCGCCAGGGTAGGCTGGCGGCTTCTTCGCCGGCGTAGGCGAGGCCCACGCGGGGGCTGCTGAGCACGTCGGCTTCCGGCACCTGCTCGGCGTGGTCTTCAATCCAGAGCGTGTCGCCCTGCAAATCGGTGCCGGAGAGGGCCGGCGTGACGCCCAGCGCCTGCGTGAGCAGGCCAGGCCCGGCCGTAAGCTTGGCCGAGGCCGTTTCCAGCCCACGCCGCCGAAGCATAATATCCAGACCTACCAGCGGCTCGATGGCGCGGATCAGGATGGTATCGGGTTTGTCGGCTTCGTTGGTGCTGATGTTGAACAGCGTGTGGCGCTGATACACCTGGTACAGGTAGGCGCGGCCGCCGGGCTCGTGCAGGGCGTGGCCGTGCGGGCCGCGGCGCTTCAGGTGCAGCTGCATCGACTGGTCGCCGTGGTGCGAGTAGGCCTCGGTTTCCACGATGCGACCGCCGGTCAGCTCGCCGTCGAGGCACGTAAATAGGTATTTGCCCAGCAGGTCGCGGGCAATCTGCACGGGGTCGGGGCGGCGGTAGAAGTCGGGCGGGAGTTTGGGATGTAGCATATTTCGATGTAGCATAGGCTTCAGCCTGTGCCGGGCGGCGGCAGCGGCGCAAGAACAAGTTTCGGTTTATGGTTGAGCTGATACGTTTTCTGCGGGAATTGTGGCGGCCGGCCGGGGGCACAGGCTGAAGCCTATGCTACAATCTGCTACCTTTGGGGCGTAGAGGTGGCCGGACCCCGATTGCGGGGCGAGGCTGAAAAGGGAATCCGGTTCAAAGCCGGAGCTGTCCCCGCAACTGTATGCTTCACGAGTCGGCGCGCCTCAGCTGCCACTGTTTCCGAGAAGGTTGCTCTCCCCAGAGCAGCCGGAGAAATGGGAAGGCGGCGCGCCAGAAGCAAGCCAGGAGACCTGCCTTTACATTTCCCTATGTTCAGCGCCCTCGGTGGAGGGGCGGAGAATGATGGCAGTGGTGGCTTTCGGGCCACCGGAATTTCCTGTTTTCGGCCTCGGCTGCGGCCTGGCTTTCGGCAACGAAAGCTGGCGTCGGAGTTCTGAACTGAATTTTCCTTACCCGAAAATTTGGTTCAGCTAATTAACATTCCGCTTGCTGCACGGCTCCGGCTGCTGCCGCTCATGCTGCTTTGCGCGGCCCTGGCAACTCCCGCCACGGCCCAGCAGGCATCGCCGCACGCCCTCGACTCGGTGCAGGCGCTGCCGGCGGTGCGCGTACAGGGCATTCCGGCCACGCGCTTCGCCACTGGCACCCGCCGCACCACGCTCGACACGCTGGCGCTCCGGCAGACCGGCGCCGGCACCCTAGCCGATGCGCTGTCGTTGCGCACGCCGCTTTATCTGAAAAATTATGGGCCGGGCCAGCTGGCCAGCATCACGCTGCGCGGCACGTCGGCGCGGCACACGGCCGTGCTGTGGCAGGGCTTCAACATCAATTTACCTTCTTTGGGCGAAGCAGACTTTGCGCTGCTGCCCGTAAGCGGCACTACCCAGGTAGCAGTGCAGCACGGGCCGGCCGGCGCCACCTACGGCACCGGGGCCATTGGCGGCACGGTGCTGCTGTCGTCGGAGGCGCGCTGGGGGCAGGGGCTGCAGAGCCGGGTGCAGCTGGATGGCGGCAGCTTCGGGCTGGCCGCCGGCTCAGGTGAGGCCACGTTCAGCAACCAGAAGCTCTCGGTGCGGACGGCCGCCTCCTACCGCACCGCCCAAAACGACTTCCCGTACCGCGAGCCGGTGGGCCGCGAAAACGGCCGGCTGGTGTACGGCCCGACGCAGCGCCAGCAAAACGCGCAGCTGCGGCAGTGGAGCCTGGCCCAGGATGCCACGCTGCGGGTAGGCGAGCAGGGAGAACTCACGGCCGCCGTCTGGCTCACGGATGCCGACCGGCAGATTCAGGCCGCGCTGGGCTCAGTAAACCGCCGTGCCCGGGAGCGGGACCAGAGCCGCCGCCTGCTGGCCGGCTACCGCCACGTGAGCAGCCGCCACGAAACGAGCGTGCGCGCCGCCTGGTTCGAGGACATCATCAACTACCAGGACGACGGCATCCGGAGCGACTCGCGGGTGCAGACCAGTCAGGCCCAGGCCGAGCACACGTTCCGGTTTGCTCCCACGCTCAGTTTGCGGCTGGGGGCTGAGGCGCAGCATTTCGTGGCCCACGTAGATGGCTATGAAGCGCCCACCGTGACCGAAAACCGATTCAGCGGCTTCGGGCTGCTGCGCTACGACCCGCTGCCGCGGCTGCAGCTCAGCCTGAACGTGCGGCAGGCCTTCATCAGCGGCCGGCGGCCCCCGCTCACGCCCACGGCCGGCGCCGAGTGGCTGGCCTGGCAGCGCGGCACCCAGCAGCTCAGCGTGAAAGCCAGTGCCTCGCGCAGCTACCGCGCCCCCACCCTCAACGAGCGGTTCTGGTACCCCACCGGCAAGCCCGACCTGCGCCCCGAAACCAGCCTGGGCTACGAGGCCGGCCTGCGCCACGAGGTGCGCCCCACTCCCACCCTGCTGCTCCAGACCGAGCTGACAGCATTCCGGCAGCGCGTAGACGACTGGGTGCAATGGCTGCCCACCGACCTGGGCTACGCCCCCAACAACCTGCGGCAGGTGCTGGCCCAGGGCCTGGAAGCCAGCAGTGAGCTACGCTGGAAACCCGGGCGCTACACCCTGGCCGCCCGCGCCGCCTACGCTTACACCAGCTCCCGCAAAGTGCGCGGCTACGTCCTCGACGAAGACCCGGTGGGCCAGCAGCTGGCCTACGTGCCGCTGCACACTGCCGCCTTCAGCACCGACCACAGCTGGCGCGGCTGGCTGCTGACCAGCGCCCTCACCTTCACGGGCTTCCGCTACACCACCGCCTCCGGCACCGATTTCCTGCCCTCCTACCTGCTGCTTAATGCCCAGCTGGGCCACGAGTTTCGGGTGGGCCGGGCCCGGCTGACGCCGCTGGCGCAGGGCTTCAACCTCGGCAACCTCCGCTACCAGAGCTACCAGAGCCGCGCCATGCCCGGCCGCTCGTGGGTGGCCAGCCTGCGCGTGGCGTGGCGCTGATTCCGCTTGTTTTCATCTTCCATTTTTCCCTTATCCATGTTCCATTTTCCTATGGCTACGCGCCGTTACGCGCTGCTCGGCGCCGCCTCTTTCCTGACTCTGGCCGTTACGTCCTGCGACCCGGACGATGAGGTAACGCCCGTTACACCGCCCGTCACCACCCAGACGGTGTACGTGGTGAACGAGGGCCCTTTCCTGACCGGCAGCGGCTCGGTGAGCGTGTTCAGCAAAGCCACCAAGGAGGTGCAGAAAGACCCGTTTCTGGCCGCCAACGGCCGCGGCGTGGGCAACGTGCTGCAGTCGATGACCATTGTGGGCGACAACGCCTACCTGGTGGCCAACAACAGCAACTGGGTGGAAGTCGTGACGCTGGCCGATTTCAAGTCGGTGAAGAAGATTACGGGCCTCTCGCAGCCGCGCTATCTGGTGCAGGTGGCGCCGAATAAGGCCTACCTCACGGAGTGGCAGGGCAACTTCACAAGCGGCTACACGGCCGGCCGCGTGTCGGTGCTGGATCTGACTACGAACACCGTAACGAAAACCATTCCGGTGGGCATCAACCCCGAGCAGCTGACCGTGGCGGGCGGCAAAGTGTACGTGGCCAACTCCGACGGCAACACGCTCACCGTCATCAACCCCACCACCGACGCCGTGGAAGGCACCGTGACCGTGCCGGCCGGCCCCAAAAACGTAACCACCGACGCCAGCGGCAACGTGTGGGTGCTCTCCGACGACTACACCGAGCCGCTGGCTTCGCTGGTGCGCTTCAGCCCGGGTACGCCCACACAGCAAACCCGCATCACGTTTCCGGAAGACTACCGCAACGGCAACCTGCGCGTGAACGGCGCCGGCGACAAAATCTACGTGGGCCTGGCCACGGGCGTATACCAGTTGCCCATCACGGCCACCAGCCTGCCCACCACGCCGCTCATCCGGCGCAGCTTCTACGGCCTCGGCATCGACCCGCAGGACAACACCATCTATGCCGGCACGGGCAGCTTCTCGGCCGATGGGCGGGTGGTGCGCTTCTCAGCTACCGGCGCGGCCGTCGATTCGTTTGCGGTGGGCATTGCGCCCAATGGCTTCCTGTTCAAATAAGCGGCACATAAACCGCCGGTTTTTTACGCAAACGGCCGGCCCTGGAAGGGGCCGGCCGTTTGGCGTTGTATCGTTGCATAGCGCGGGCTAGTCGGCGATGCCGTTCTTGTCGCGGTCTACGGCGTCGGCGGCTTTCTCGTATTGCTGGCGAGTGGTAGGGCCGGCGGTGGTGTCGCGCTGCAGGCCGGCCGTAGCCGAGTCAGAAGTAGTCATCTGGCCGGGGTCGGGGTCTTTGGTTTTGGCGGCATCGGTTTCCACATTGGTATCACCGGTGGAAGTGCCGGTGTTGCAGGCGGTGAGCGAGGTGGCCAGCAGCAGGGCGGCGGCCAGCATGCCGGGGAGCGAAGGGCGTTTCATAGAGGACGGAATGAAGGTGTAGCGGTTCGGATGCAAGGTAAGCGAATGTTGGTACGGCGTCAACCGGCCGGCGTTGTGAATGGCGCGGGATGAGTGGAAGCGGTATATTTGCTTTCCTGCTGCTGTGCTTATGCTCCACCCTTCGCTTTCGACTTTTTTTTCTACCCGGCTGCTGCGCCGGGCCGGCATTATGGCGGGCGTGAGCTTCGGGCTGGCACTGGCGCTGGTTGGCTACCTGTTCGGGTTTGCCGACGAGGATTTTTTCAGCCGGTTGTTCAATGCTTTTTTCGTATTTTTCTGGCTGTTGTCGGTAACTTTTCTGGCGGTAGTTCCCTTTGTGAGTTGGGCTGCCGCTAAGTGGCTGGTGTCGCCGGAAGTTGCACCGGCCGCTGGGGCCAGCCGCAAACCCCGAAGCGCCCCGGCTTCGGCAACCGTTCGTAAACCTACGCGTACAGTAACGCGGTCAGAAAAAACTTTATAACCCGTGAAAACAACGCTGCTTCATATCAAGAACATGGTTTGCCCACGTTGCGTGGAAGCCGTTCGCACCGTGCTCGAAAAGGCCGGCTATCACCCCACGGAAGTAACGCTGGGCCAGGCGCTGCTGGAAGAAGACACCCCGGCCGATCTGGCTGCCGTGGCTCCCCTGCTGCGCGAAGCCGGCTTCGATGTACTGATGGGCCGCGCCGAGCAGATGACTGAACAGATCAAGGGCGCATTGGGCGAGTACCTGGAGCATCTGCGCACCGCGCGCATGCCCCTCACTACCTCCGCTTTCCTGACCGACCGGTTTGCCGCCACGTACTCGCACCTGAGCAAGGTGTTTTCGCGCACGGCCAACCTCACGATTGAAAAGTACCTGATCCGCCTGAAAATTGAGCGGGTGAAGGAAATGTTGAGCTACGGCGAAATGACGCTCAGCGAAATTGCCGACCACATGCGCTACAGTTCCGGCCAGCACCTGAGCAACCAGTTCCGCCAGGTGACCGGCTACTCCGTCAGCGAATTCCGCCGCGAGCTGCTGCCCAAGCGCATCGCCCTCGACCAGCTGGCCTAGCGCCTCGTGCCGCCTCATTGCGGTGCGGCTTTATAGCTACCTGACTTTTATTGCCGGGGTATCAAACAGGTTTCTGTTCGATACCCCGGTTTTTTTGTGGCTTATGCGGAGCAGCAGCCCGTTTGGTCCCGTAGAAATGCAGGTTCGGTTTATTGGAGCGTAGGTTCAGCGGCTTCCCCTTCGTCGTTGCGTGTCAGGTCACCGGTATTGTTCCGGATGATGGGTGAAACATCGAATTCAACGGAGTAGCCCTGCGGGCTTCCCAGCAGGTTGCTTCCCTGGCGGAAGTCGTTGCCTTCCACCTGCACTTCGGCTTCATACCAGCAGTCGAAGAAATTGACGAAACCGTGAAACACGTTGCGTTGCAGCAATACCGGAAAACCGGACTTGTTGTGGCCGCCGGCCTGAAAATCGAGATACTGCTCAAACGTGCAGTCTGCCACGGTCAGGCCCTGCAGGAAGTAGGCGAACAGGAACTCGCAGCGCCCGAATCGGGAGTGAAGCAGCCGCACCGGCTGCCGGTAGCTCATGGCGGGGCCGGCCAGCTCGTCCACCCAGCAGTTCGCTATTTCCACCGGATAGTCGATGTATTGATAGTCGCATAGCGCCAGCGTGCCCACAATGTGGTAGCCACGCACCGGGTGCCCGGCCTGCAGCCACTCAAGCGCGGCAGCAGCCGGGAGCTTCGGTAGTAAGTCAGGAGAAGATACAGGAGCCATAAAGTGCGAGTCGGGCAGCAAAATAACACAACGCATTGGGCCGTACCTTTGCGGGCACCTTTGCTGCCGGTTGGCGGTTGTTGTTCCCGTGCCTACTTCTTCGCTCCGCATCCTGCTCATCACGCCGCCGCTCACGCAGCTCAACACGCCCTACCCGGCCACGGCCTACATCAAGGGGTTTCTGGGCACGCGCGGCTACGCCGTTACGCAGACCGACCTGGGTCTGGAGCTGGTGCTGAAGCTGTTTTCTAAGCCGGGCCTGACGCGGGTGTTCGACGCCATTGCGGCCGGCGCTTTTTCGCTCTCCGACAACGCCCGCCGGATGCTGCGCCTGCGCCAGAGCTACCTGAGCACCATTGAGCCGGTCGTGCGCTTTCTGCAGAACAAGGACAACACCCTCGCGCCCCGCATCTGCCACAGCCGCTTCCTGCCCGAAGCCAGCCGCTTCGACAACATTGCCGACCTGGAAACGGCCTTCGGCACCATGGGCCTCACCGACCAGGCCCGCCACCTGGCCACGCTCTACCTCGAAGACCTCGGCGACCTGATCAAGGAAACCGTGGGGCCGCAGTTCGGCTTTTCGCGCTACGCCGAGAAGCTGGCTATGTCGGCCACCACCTTTGATGCGCTGCACGAGGCGCTACAAGCCCCGCCCAACCTGCTTGACCAGATGCTGCAGGAGCTGGTAGATGAGCTGGTGGCGCGGGTGCAGCCCGACGTGGCCGGCTTCACGGTGCCTTTCCCCGGCAACCTCTACGGCGCCCTGCGGCTGGCCGGCCGCATCAAGCAGCTCAGCCCTAATACCCACACTTTGATGGGCGGCGGCTACCCCAACACCGAGCTACGCCAGATCCGGGAGCCGCGCTTCTTCGACTACATCGACTACCTGACCCTCGACGACGGCGAAGGCCCCTGGTTGCGGCTGCTGGAGTGGTTGAGTGAGGAGAAAGAACGCCAGGCGGCACCAAAAGAACGTCATGCTGAGCTTGCCGAAGCATCTCTACCGCTGGCTAATCAATCGTTTAGCAACGAAGCGGGAGAGATGCTTCGACAAGTTCAGCATGACGGCCTAACGGTACAGCAGCGCGTTCCGTCACAAACTCAGCCCCTCCCCTTCCAGCGCACCTTCTTGCGCAATGCGGCCGGCGAGGTGGAGTACATCAACCAGCCGTTTCCGGATATTCCGCACCCCGAGGTGGGCACGCCCGACTATTCGGATCTGCCGTTGAGCGAGTATCTGTCGGTGATTGAGGTGCTGAACCCCATGCACCGGCTCTGGAGCGACGGGCGCTGGAACAAGCTCACGGTGGCCCACGGCTGCTACTGGAAGCGTTGCTCGTTCTGCGACGTAACGCTGGACTACATTTCGCGCTACGAAACCGCGCCCAGCGCTTTGCTGGTGGATAGAATCGAGCAGATCATTGCCCAGACCGGCCAGACTGGCTTCCACTTCGTGGACGAGGCTGCGCCGCCGCTGGCCTTGCGCGATTTAGCCATCGAGCTGCTCAAGCGCCGCGTGAACATTACGTGGTGGGGCAACATCCGCTTCGAGAAAACCTTCACGCCCGACCTGTGCCGCCTGCTGGCC